>DXBO01000174.1 GCA_019116485.1 Candidatus Gemmiger excrementavium | reverse complement strand
CTGGCCTTTGGAGTCGGAGTCCAACGCTCTATCCAGCTGAGCTACGACCGCACATTTATGAAAATCGTCGCTGGGACGAGATTCATCGTATAAAATTGTGAAAATCGGGTTGGTGGTCAATTCGTGGTCAGACTACCAGAGACTACCGAACCGACAGGGCGATTTCTTGCGCTGTTGCGCAGAAATTTTGACCGATCGCCTAACGTGCCACAGTTGTCGGAGCCGAACGCTCTATCCAGTTGAGCTACGATCGCACGTCATATTTGGTGTTCCCGCAGGTGGGAACTTATATAGTATACCAAATCCTGCGGGAAAATGCAAATGCTTTCTTTGTCGGCAGCAAATTTTTTTTGCGGGGCATTTTCAGAAACATCTCCCTTGCCGGGTGTCGCCGGGGGCAAGGGGTGAAAAAAGCGCCCCGCCGGGGAATCCGGCGGCAGGGGAAAAACCCCCGGGCGGCCTGCAGGCTGCCCCCACGGCCAATCCCTGCATCTCACCCCGCTTGGAACGCTGGCGGGGCGGGCAAGTTCCACGGCGGGGGCAAGCCCCCGCCCTGCGGAATGCCCGGGAATGGGGTACAGTGCAAAGGGGCGCGGGGCTGCACGGAAATGTCGCAATAAAGATGAGACGGTCCGGGCGGCCTATAGGCCGCCCCTACGGCCAAACCATGCATCCTGCCACCGCCCGGAACGCTGGGGCGGCAGGGTATCTCCCGGGCGGCCAGATCATAATCATACATCACGGCCCAGCCCGGAACACCGGCGCGGCGGGGCATGGCCAACAAAGCCGAAACATCGGATTCCCGGACTGTTTTGTCTGGAGTTTCTTTGGTTCTTTCTTTGCAAAGAAAGAACAGGACAGCAAAGAAAGAACAAGACGGCAAAGAAAGAACCGCGCACCCCCGCGGCGTTGCACAAATTTCCAACTTTTGGTATACTATGGGTCGGAGCCTTTTTACCGGCTCTGATCGAGGTGTTTTGCTTATGAAAAAAGGTCGTTTCATGGCGGCGGGGGCGGCCGCCACCGCCGCGGCTGCTTCGGTGGTGGGGGCTGCCTACGGCATTTACCGGTTCTGGTTCTACCATGCCGCCCAGCCGGAAGCCATTGATACCGAGGCCCTGGCCAAGCCGCTGCCCTACGGCGAACAGCTGAAAAAGGACGCCGCCGCTCTGGCCGACGCCCCCTGCGAGGTGGTGCGCATCGCCGCCGACGACGGCACCACCCTGGCCGCCCGGTACTACCACCATGCCGACGGCGCGCCGCTGGCCATCATTTTCCACGGGTACAAGGGCTTTGCCCGGCGGGACGGCATGGGCGGATATACCCTGTGCAAACAGCTGGGCTACAATGTGCTGCTGCCGGACCAGCGCAGCCACGGCGCCAGCGGCGGGCATACCATCACCATGGGCCTGAAAGAACAGTACGACTGCCGCGCCTGGACCCGCTGGGCCTATGACCGGTTCGGGCCCGAAACGCCGCTGTTCCTGATGGGGGTGTCCATGGGGGCGTCCACCGTGCTGCTGGCCAGCGCCCTGGACCTGCCCGAAACCGTGCGGGGCATCATTGCGGACTGCGGCTACACCAGCCCCCGGGAGATCACCCGCAAAGTGCTGCTGGACCAGTCCCCCCGCCTGCCGGTCAGCCCGGTGTATACCATCGGGCGGCTCGGCACCCGGCTGTTCGGCCACTTTGACCCCGAAAAAGCCGACTGCCGCAAAGCCGTGGCCAAGACCCGCATTCCCATCCTGTTCATCCACGGGGACGCCGACGCCTTTGTGCCCTGGCAGATGAGCCGGGAAAACTACGAAGCCTGCGCCAGCAAAAAGAAACTGGTGCTGATCCACGGGGCGGGCCACGCCGTGGCTTACTATGTGGATATCCCCGCCTACGCCCAGGCCGTGACGGAATTTTTGCAGGACTGCCTGGCCGACAGCTGACCTTTTCTCCCCGCCCGGTTTCCCGGGCGTTTTTTTATGCCCGGCGCGGCAAAAAAATACAGGGCGGTGCTTACTTTGGCCGCCCCCAAACGTTATATGCAGTGAACGGTGGTGAAAACATGGGGCAGGACGAACTGAATACCCTGGTATTGGCGCACTATGACGCCATCTATGCCTATTGCTGGCGGCATGTGGGCCAGCGGGAACTGGCCCAGGACCTGACCCAGACCACCTTTCTGCGGTTCTGGCAGCACCGGGACCGTTATATCCACGACGGGCGGGAACTGAACTACCTGTATACCATCGCCGGGAACCTGTGCAAAGACTGGTGCCGCCGCAAAAAGCCCCTGGCGCTGGAGGACCTGCCCCAACCCCAGCGGGACCCCGCCGCGCCTCCCGATGACCGGGACACCGCCCTGGCCGTGCAGGCCGCCCTGGCCGCCCTGCCCTTTGCCCAGCGCAACACCCTGCTCCTGTACTATGTGCAGGGGTTCACCACCGCCGAGATCGCCGCCATCACCCACACCACGCTGCCTGCCGTGCGCTACCGGCTGGCCGCCGCCAGGCGCCGCCTGGGGGAACTGCTGAAGGAGGAATTGCCATGACCCGCCGCCCTGAGGACGCCGCCCTGGTCGCTTTGCTGCGCCGGGCTGCACCGCCGCCCCCCGACCCGGGCGCTGCGTCCCGCACCGCCGCCCTGCTGGGCACCCTGCCGCCGCCCCGGCCCGCCGGGTGGCGGTTCCTGGCCGTGCAGGCGGGGTTCATCCGCAAAGGGATGTGGGCCGCCCAGTTCGCCGTGCTGGCCTGCGTGCTGGCGCTGGCCCTGCTGGACCGCCCCACCGCCGGGCAATACGCCCTGTGGGCCGCCGCCGCACCGCTGCTGCTGGTGGCCAACGTCCAGGACCTGGCCCGGGTCTACCACCAGGGCATGCTGGAACTGGAACTGGCCACCCGGTACAGCCTGCCCAAAGTCACCGCCGCCCGGCTGCTGATCTTTGGCCTGTGCGACGCCGCCCTGCTGGCCCTGCTGGCCGCCACCGGGGCCGCCGCCACCCGCACCGCCCTGGGGGTGCTGCTGCTGTACTGCCTGACCCCCTTTTGCGCCGTCAGCGCCCTGTGCCTGGCCCTGCTGGGCCGGCTGCGCCCTGCCGCCTTTGCCCGCACCGCCCTGGGCACGGTGGCCGCCGCCCTGGGGGTGCTGCTGCTGCCCCTGGACCGGGTGATCCGCCTGCTCTACGCGCCGGAACACCGGCTGTTCTGGGCCGGGGCGCTGGCGCTTTCGCTGCTGGCACTGGCCTGGCAGACCCGCCGCCTGCTGCGGGGCGGCCTGCCCACCACCTTATGACCTACCGGGAGGAACTACTATGCGGGAATTGCAGACACAACACCTGACCAAACGCTACGGCTCCTTTGCCGCCGTGCAGGACGTGGACCTGACCCTGGGCGCCGGCGTGTACGGCCTGCTGGGGGCCAACGGCGCGGGCAAAACCACCCTGATGCGGATGCTGTGCGGCATTCTGGCCCCCAGCGGCGGCACCGTGCGCTGGGGCGGGGCGGACATTGCCGCCCTGGGGGAAGAATACCGGGCTTTGCTGGGCTATCTGCCCCAGGATTTCGGCTGTTACCCCGACTTTACCGGGGAGGAATTTCTTCGCTACATCGCGGCTTTAAAGGGTCTGACCCGGGCCGAGACCGCCCGCCGCACCAAGGAACTGCTGGCCCAGGTGGGCCTGGGGGACGCAGGGCGCAAACCGCTGCGGGCCTATTCCGGCGGCATGCGCCAGCGGCTGGGCATTGCCCAGGCCATGCTCAACGATCCGCGCATCCTGATCCTGGACGAACCCACCGCCGGGCTGGACCCCCGGGAACGGGTACGGTTCCGCAACCTGATCGCCGACTATGCCAAAGGCCGCACGGTGCTGCTGTCCACCCACATCGTGTCCGACGTGGAAGCCATTGCCGACGAAATTCTTTTGATGAAAGCCGGGCGCATCGCCCAGCGGGGCACCGTGGCCCAGCTGGCGGACACCGCCCGGGGCAAGGTGTGGACGCTGCACACCGACGCCGCCACCGCCGCCCGGCTGGAAGGGGTATACACCGTGGCCAACCTGCGGCACGAGGGGGAGGGCGTGGAGCTGCGGCTGATCACCGCTGCCCCGCCCGCCGGGGCGGTGGCCGCCGCCCCCACGCTGGAGGATGTCTACCTGTGGCATTTTGCCGAGGAGGAGGGGAGCCGATGAACCTGGTCTGGTGGGAACTGAAAAAACTATTGCGCCGGCGGATGACCAAAGTGCTGCTGGCCGCGGGGCTGGTGCTGGCGGTGGTGCCGCCGCTGAGCCTGGGATTTGCCAACCTGGGCTTTGGGGTGGAGGTGACGTCCCCCACCTGGGAGGCCCGGGCCCGCAGCGTGCAGGCCACCCGGGACGCCGGGGCCTGGCACGGCCCGCTGACCGCCGAGGCCCTGGCCGCCGCCCAGGCAGATTGCCGGGCGACGCTGGCGGCGGGGGAGGCAGCCCACGCCCCCGAAACCTTTGTGCAGGGGGACATGCTGTATTTTGCCGCCACGGTGTTCACCGACGCCGGGCTTATCACCTGGGAAAACTGGCCCGCCCGGATGACCGCCCTGGACGGCGATACCCTGGGCAGCCTGTATCAGCAGTGGGACGCCCTGACCGCCCGGCGCATTGAGGCCGCTCCCGCCGCCTGGCAGGGGACATTGCAGGCCATGAAAGACCGGGTGACGGTGCCCTTCACCTACGACTGGGTGGACGGCCACATCGACGAGATCGCCCAGCTGAGCGACATCCTGTTTTTGCTGGGACTTCTGGTCTGCGCGGCGGTGGCGCCGCTGTTCTGCGCCGAGGTGCAGACCCGGGTATATACCGTCAGCCACTGTGCCCGCCATGGCCGGGCCCGCCTGGCCGCCGCCAAACTGGGGGCCGCAATGCTGTTTGCCTGCGGGGCCTTTCTGGGGCTCAGCGGGGTATTTGTGGGCATCCAGGTGCTGATGTTCGGGGCCAGGGGGCTTTCGGCGTCCATCCAGATTGCGGAATACAGCTGTCTGCTGCCGGTGACGCTGGGCCAGGCCGAAGGACTGTTGGTGCTGGGCGGGCTGGTATCCTGCCTGGCGGCGGTGGCGCTGACGGCGGCCCTGAGCGCCCGGTTCGAAAGTACCTTTCCCGTACTGCTGTGCCTGTTCGGGGCGCTGGTGTTCCTGCGGGCGGTGGTGCTCAGCGGGGTGCTGGGCCCGGCGCTGGCCCCGCTGGTCCAGACGCTGCCTTTTCTGACCCTGTTTACGGAATTGACCGGCAATGTGATGATGGAACTGCCGGGGGAGCGGGCCATGCCGGTATTTTTGTACCGGATGGCGGTGCAGCCGGTGTATCTGCTGGTGTTTTTGCCCCTGGCCTGGCGCTGGTATGTGGGGCGCCAGGTGGGGTAACTTGCCGGACCGGGCAACACGGTATGTGGTGGTCGAGGGAAAATCCCGCGGCGGGGATGAATCCCCGCCCTACGGCCCAACCGGATGCGCCATGTTCCCGGGACGGTGCGCGGGCTGCCGTTATTTGCAGGGCGGGCGCCTTGGCCCCGCCGGTCCTGTTGGGAGTTTCTTTGGTTCTTTCTTTGCAAAGAAAGAACAGAAAAAGGCACCCGGCCGGGTGCCTTTTTGCGTTCATGCCTGCAGATACTCTGCCAGGGCGTCCAGCCGGGCGCGCATGTCCCGGCGGCCCCGGTTGTACAGGTCCAGCAGTTTTTGGGTGTCCTTCTCGAACCGGCCAATGTCCACCGGCTGGGCCGGGCGCACCACAAAGATGCGGCCCGACCCTTCCAGCTGGTCGATCTGGTCCATCAGGGCGTTGTAGCGGGGTTCCTGGGTCAGCAGCGTGGCCAGGAACAGGGTCTTTTTGCCGTAAAAATCATCGTACAGGTCGATCATCCGCTGGCCGGGGGGCGTTTTGCGGAACCCTTTGTGCCGGGTGGTGATGATGACGATCTTGTCAAACCCTTCCTGCAGGGCCCATTGCAGCGGGATGGGGCAGGAACAGCCGCCGTCCAGGTAGGGGTGGCCGTCCAGCCGCACCGGCACCGATACCAGCGGCAGACTGGCCGACGCCCGCACCGCTTCCATAAAATCGAACTTCGTTTTGCCTTTCTCAAAATAGGCGGCCTTGCCGGTCTGTACGCTGGTGGCCACCGCGATCATCCGCTGGCCGCCGTTATAAAACCTGTCGGCGTCAAAGGGGACTTCCTCGCACAGATCGTGGATCATGAAATTCAGCCCGAACAGGCTGCCGCCGTTGAAAGCCGCCATGGGCCCGAAGTACCGGGGATCGTTGCGGTAGCGCAGGTTGATGCTGGCCGTGCGCCCCGGCTGCCGGGCCACATAATTGACGGCGTTGAGCGCCCCCGCGCTGACCCCCGCCACGGCGGGGAAGTGAAGTTCTTCTTCCAGCAGGGTGTCCAGCACGCCCGCCGTGTACAATCCCCGCAGGGACCCGCCCTCCAGCAGCAGGGCGGCGCTTTGGGGCATCTGAAAGTTTTCCATGGTACAATTGCCTCCTGTATGCCCTCTATTGTACCGCGCCGCGCCCCGCGCCGCAAGCGCAGCGGGGCGAATTTACAGTTTTTTTAAATTGTGGTACAATACAACAAAACGCCGTCTGTACGCAAAGGAGTGCCCTTATGCTGAACCTGAACCCCCAAACGCCCCGCATCATTGTACCGCTGTTTGCCCGCGGTCTTTCCGACCTGGCGGCCCAGGCCAAGGCGGCCCAGGCCGCCCCCGAAGCGGACCTGGCGGAACTGCGGCTGGACCCGCTGCGCCAGGGGGATTGGCTGCCCGCCCTGGCCCTGGTGCGCGCTGCGGTGCAAAAGCCGCTGGTGGTGACCATCCGCACGGCGGGGGAAGGGGGCGAAGCCGCCCTGGATGATTCCACCTACCGGGACGCCTGTCTGGCGCTGCTGGCCCAGGGGGGCGTGGATGCCCTGGACATTGAGTGGCGGCGCCACGCCGCCACCGTGCGGACCCTGCGGGACGCAGCAAAGCAGGCGGGGGCGGCGGCGCTGTTCAGCGAGCATCACTTTGACGGCACGCCGGACACCCATGCCATGACCGAAGCCCTGCACGGCATGCTGGACGCGGGGGCGGACATTGCCAAACTGGCGGTAATGCCCCACAGCCGCGCCGACGCGGCCCGGCTGCTGCTGGCCACGGCCCAGGTGCACGATGCCCGCCCGGAAGCGCAGCTGATTACCATGAGCATGGGCCGCCTGGGCGCCGTGACCCGCTATTGCGGCGGGGCCTTTGGCAGCGGAGCGACCTTCGGGACCTTGTCTGCCGCCAGCGCCCCGGGACAACCCCGGGCAGGAGAGCTGAGGGGGAAGTTGGTGGCAGAAGGATGAGAGGGCGTTTTGGTAAAGAATAAAGAATAAAGAATAAATAATAAATCAGGTATGCGCGCCGCGCGCGCATATCAGAAAAGCAGGGATGCACCCCGCCAAGTTCCCGCCGCGATGCCTTCGGCAGCCCGACGCTATGTAAAGGGTGCTGGCCTTTTCCGCCACGTGTTTTGCATTATACAAAACCAGAGCCCGTTCCCGGACCAACCGCCTGCGCATTTTGAGCGGGCCTCCGGCCCGCGATCCACCACATTTATTATTTATTATTTATTATTTATTCTTTCTTATTTAGCATTCAGCAACACCGCCCTTTGCCGGGTTGTATCTACCTTATATATAAAAGGAGCATTCTATGGACCGTTTACAGCAGACCATCTGCGCCCTGGCCACGCCGCCGGGGGAGGGCGGCATTGCGGTGATCCGGGTATCGGGTCCCGACGCCTACCCCATTGTAGAGAAAGTTTTTGTGCCGGTGCGGGCGGGCCGCCGGGTGGCGGACGCCAAAGGCTACACCGCCATGCTGGGCCATTACACCCTGCGGGGTGAGGAGATGGACGAAACGGTAGCCCTGTTTTACCGGGCGCCCCACTCCTACACCGGGGAAGATGTAATCGAACTTTCGGTGCACGGGGGCACCGCCATGGCCGACGGTCTGCTGGAAGCGCTGCTTCTGGCGGGGGCCGCCCCCGCGGGGCCGGGGGAATTTACCCGCCGCGCCCTGGAACACGGCAAACTTTCGCTGACCCAGGCCGAGGCCGTGATGGAAGTCATCGCGGCCAACGGACGGCAGGGGGCCGCCCTGGCAAAATCCGCCCTGGACGGACGGCTGGCCAAACGCATCGGGGGCATCCAGCGTGCGCTGCAAAGCCTGAACGCCCACCTGACCGCCTGGGTGGATTACCCCGAGGAGGATGTGCCGGAACTGTCCGACGCAGCCCTGACCGGCACTTTGGCCCTGCAAAAACAGGAACTGGACGACCTGATCGCCGGGTACGGCGCGGGGGCGGTTTTACGCCACGGGGTGGACTGCGTGCTGCTGGGCCGCCCCAACGTGGGCAAAAGTACCCTCTTGAACCTGCTGGCCGGGTTTGACCGGGCCATCGTAACGCCGGTGGCGGGCACCACCCGGGACATTGTGGAGCAGGCGGTGCAGCTGGGGGAGATACGGCTCAACCTGTTTGACACGGCGGGGGTGCGGGAAGTGGGCGCCGACGGCGACGCCATCGAGGCCGAGGGCATCCGCCGCAGCTGGAAGAAGCTGGACGAAGCGGGTCTGGTGCTGGCGGTGTTCGACGCCGCCCGGCCCCTGGAAGAATCCGACCTGGACATTGCCCGCCGCTGCCAGGGCCGCCCGGCGCTGGCCATTCTGAACAAACAGGACCTGGCGGAATCCACCGACGCCGCCCGGGAACAGCTGGCCCCCTACTTCAAACAGGTGTTGACCCTGTGCGCCAAGGAATCCGCCAGTTTGCAGCCGCTGACCGCGGCGGTGGCGGAGTTGCTGGGCACCGCCAAACTGGACCCCCGGGCGGGGCAGCTGTGCAGCGCCCGGCAGCTGGCGGCGGCCACCCGGGCCCGGGACGCCCTGACCGAAGCGCTGAACGCCCAGCGGGACGGCTTCGGCCTGGACGCGGTGGCGGTCTGCCTGACCGACGCCCTGCAGGCCCTGTGCGACCTGACGGGCCAGGACGCCGCCGACGCCACCATCGACGAAGTGTTTGAGACTTTCTGTGTGGGCAAATAAAGAAAGGAGCCGACCATGTACCGGGTTTTGCGCATTCTGGGCATTGTGTTTACCGTTATGGGGCTGTTGTTCACCGCCTTGGGCGGCACACTGGCCCTGCTGGTGGAGCCGATGCTGTTTCTGTTTGCCCTGCCGGGTCTGATTTTTCTGGTATTGGGGCTTTCCTTTTTCGGGGCCAACGCCCATACCCGTAAAACCCGCCAGTGGCTGGCGGAAAATGGCCGCCGCATTGAAGCGGATATCATCGGCATCCAGTACGACACCCGGGTCCGGGTGAATGGCCGCTGCCCGCTGGTCATCCAGTGCCAGGCGGTGAACCCCGCCGACGGCAAAGTATATGTCTTTGAGAGCGACGGGTTCTGGTTTGACCCGGAACCCTTTTTGGGCGAGCGCACCACCCTGCCGGTGCTGGTGGACCCCGACAACTACCGCCGCCATCAGGTACTGACCGAAGGGATTTTACCGGAGCGGGGATGACCCGGCCCGGATGCAAATAGAGGGAACATTGATTTATGGATATTTTGGGAAACTATGACGTGATCGTGGTGGGCACGGGGCATGCGGGCATCGAGGCCGCCCATGCGGCGGCGGTGCTGGGCGCCAAAACCGCTGTGTTCACCCTGACGCTGGACTTTATCGGCAACATGCCCTGCAACCCGTCCATCGGCGGCACCGCCAAAGGGCATCTGGTGCGGGAGGTGGACGCCCTGGGCGGGCTGATGGGCCTGGCCGCCGACGCCACCTTTTTGCAAAGCCGCATGCTCAACCGGGGCAAAGGCCCCGCCGTGCACAGCCTGCGGGTACAGACCGACCGCAAGCGCTACCACATGTGGATGAAACACGCCCTGGAAAAGACCCCCAACCTGGACATCCACCAGGCGGAGGTAACGGGCGTGGATGTGCAGGACGGCAAAATCACGGGGATCATCACGGCGCTGGGTGGCTATTACGGCTGCAAGGCGCTGGTCATTGCCACCGGCACCACCCTGGGCGGGCGCATCTTTGTGGGCGAGGCCCACTACGACGGCGGCCCCGATGGCACCCACGCCGCCACCGAGCTGACGAAATCCCTGGCAGCCCACGGGTTTACCCTGCGCCGGTTCAAGACCGGCACCCCCGCCCGGGTCCACCGGCGCAGCATCGATTTCTCCCAGCTGGAATGCCAGCCCGGGGACCCCGACGAACTGCTGCAGCCCTTCAGCTTTCTGAGCCGGGAGCCCATGCACAACAAGGTGGACTGCTACATCGCCTGCACCAACCCCGAGACCCACCGGGTCATTCTGGAAAATCTCCACCGCTCTCCCCTGTACGGCGGGGACATCCAGGGCGTGGGACCCCGGTACTGCCCCTCCATCGAGGACAAGGTGGTGCGCTTTAAGGAAAAGGAACGCCACCCCATCTTTGTGGAGCCCTGTGGCGAGGACACCGAGGAAATGTATCTGCAGGGGCTTTCCTCCAGCCTGCCGGAAGCGGTACAGAACGTCATGTACCGCACCATCAAAGGGTTTGAGCATCTGGAGATCATGCGCCCGGCCTACGCCATCGAGTACGACTGCGTAGACCCGACGACGCTGAAACCCACCCTGGAAAGCAAGGTGACGGCGGGCATCTACGGCGCCGGGCAGTTCAACGGCACCTCCGGCTACGAGGAAGCCGCCGCCCAAGGGTTGCTGGCAGGTCTCAACGCCGCCCGCCACGCCCTGGGAAAATCCGAACTGGTGCTGGCCCGGCACACCAGCTACCTGGGCACCCTGGTGGACGACCTGGTCACCAAAGGGGTGCTGGACCCCTACCGCATGATGACCAGCCGCAGCGAATACCGGCTTTCTCTGCGGCAGGACAACGCCGACGAGCGGCTGACCCCCATTGGCCGGGAATACGGCCTGGTGGACGACGCCCGCTGGGCGGTATTCTGCCGGGACCGGGACCTGAAACAGGCCGAACTGGAACGGCTGCAGCGCACCCATGTGAAGCTGGCGGACCTGCGGGCCGTGGTGCCCGAGGGCACCCAGCTGGGGGAAAGCGGCGGCACCGCCCTGGAACTGATGCGCCGCCCGGCCATCACCTATGAGCGCATCGCCGCGGTCATCGGCCGGGGCGGGGGCATCACCCCCGCCATGGCCCAGCGCATCGAAACAGAAATCCGCTACGCCGGGTACATCGCCCGGGAGGAGCGCATCATCCGGGACATCCAGCGCCACGAGAACGTCACCATCCCGGAGGATTTTGACTATTCCCCCATCGAGACCATGACCCTGGAAGCCCGGGAAAAGCTGCGCAAGATCCGCCCCCGCACCCTGGCCCAGGCCGGGCGCATCCCGGGGGTCTCCCCCAGCGATTTATCTCAGCTGAGCATCGTGCTGCTGAAAACCCGCAGCCAACAGAAAGAGGAATCCAAATGATCGACAAAGAACGCCTGGCGCAGAAATGTTCCACGTGGAACATCGCCCTCTCCCCCGCCCAGCTGGACCTGCTGGACCGCTACGCCGAACTTCTGGTGGACTACAACCAGAAAGTGAACCTGACCGCCATCACCTCCCCCGAAGGCATCGAGGACCGGCACTTTGCCGACAGCCTGCTGTTTGCCGCCCAGCCCGAAGTCGCCGGCAAGGTGGTGGACGTGGGCACCGGGGCGGGATTCCCCGGCGTGGTGGCCAAAATCTACAAGCCGGAGTTGCAGCTCACCCTCATGGAGCCCACCGGCAAGCGGGTGGATTTTCTCAGATACCTGTGCGCCGAACTGGGCCTGACCGGCGTGGAGTTTGCCAAGGAACGGGCCGAGGAAGCCGCCCGCAAAGTCTGGCGGGAACAGTTCGACGTGGCCTGTGCCCGGGCGGTGGCGGCCCTGCCGGTGCTGTGTGAATACTGCCTGCCCCTGGTGAAGCCGGGCGGGCGGTTCATCGCCCTGAAAGGCCCCGAGGCCGACGCCGAGGCCAAAGCCGCCGCCAACGCCCTGCAAAAACTGGGCGGCGCCTACCGGGAGACCCGCACCTTTACCCTGCCCGACGGCAGCGCCCGGGGGCTGGTGGTATGCGAAAAAATATCGCAGACTCCGACGGTTTACCCCCGCAACGGCGGAAAAATCGCAAAAAAACCGCTGTAAACCCGCGAAACAGCGGGATTTTGGGGGAACGATTTTTGTTCCGGTTTTCCCCTGCCTGTGCTATGCTTTTGGTAAAGCATAGCATTTTTTGTTTGTACATACCCGCAGGGAGGAAACTACATTGTCCAGAAAAGAACCCCAGAAGCAGGGCCGCGTGCTGATGCTGCCCATTGACTGCATCGAGCCGTCGCCCTACCAGGCGCGCACCGTTTTTGACGAACCGGAGATCGCCGCCCTGGCCGTGAGCATTTTGCAGAACGGTCTGTTGCAGCCGGTCAGCGTGCGCCGGATAGGGCTGCGCAAATACCAGCTGGTAGCCGGGGAACGGCGGCTGCGGGCCTGCCGCCTGGCCAAGCTGGAAAAGATTCCCGCCATTCTGGCGGATTTTGACGACAGTGAATCGGCGGCCCTGGGGCTGTTGGAGAATCTGCAGCGCAGCCAGCTGGACCCCTTTGACACCGCCCGGGGCATCAAAGAGGTCATCCGGCTGTGGGGCTGCACCCAGGCCGAGGCCGCCCGCCGCCTGGGGCTGAGCCAGCCTGCCCTGGCCAACAAGCTGCGGCTGCTGACCCTGACCCCCGAACAGCAGGACCTGTGCACCGCCAACCATTTGAGTGAGCGCCATGCCCGGGCGGTGCTGCGCCTGCCGGAAAGCCGCCGCACCCCGGCCCTGGAAAAGATCGTCCGGGACAAACTGAGCGTGCGCCAGGCGGATAAGCTGGTGGACAGCATGCTGGCCGCCCCCAAGGCCCCCAGTCCCTGCCGCAAGACCATCCCCATGGTGCGGGACGTGCGGTTTTTCGTGAACACCTTGCAGCACGCCGTGGACCTGATGACCCAGAAGGGCATCGCGGCCACCACCAGCTGCGACAAGCGGGACGGCTGCCTGGAATACATTGTGCGCATCCCGGTGAACAGCGACGGCCAGATGACCCCGGCTCCACCGTCCCCTGCCCCGGTGGCCGCAGAAACCGCACCGCCGGACCCGCCGGAAACCGTTGCCGCCGACGCCCCGCTCCGGGAGGATTTCGCGGTGCAGCTGTAAGAGCGGGGGGTTCTGTTCTTTCTTTGCAAAGAAAGAACCAAAGAAACTCTGAACCATGAGCCATCCAGGGGGCGGTCTGCCGCAAATTCCCCGTACCCCGTAGGGCGGGGTCTTGACCCCGCCGGGCTGTTCGATGCCGACCCGCCGCGTTGCCGGGCATGGCCCATGGCATCGCCGCCCCTGCATCCAACCCACACCGACGCAATACCCGTAAAACCCCTCGGCGGGGGTGAACCCCCGCCCTACGGATCGCCGCAAATTTCCCGTATCCCGTAGGGCGGGCGTCTTGACCCCGCCGGGCTGTTCGATGGCGGACCGCCGCGTTGCCGGGCATGGCCCATGGCATCGCCGCCCCTGCATCCAACCCACACCGCCGCAATACCCGTAAAACCCCTCGGCGGGGGTGAACCCCCGCCCTACGGATCGCCGCAAATTTCCCGTATCCCGTAGGGCGGGGTCTTGACCCCGCCGGGCTGTTCGATGGCGGCCCGCCGCGTTGCCGGGCATGGCCCATGGCATCGCCGCCCCTGCATCCAACCCACGCCGCCGCAATACCCGTAAAACCCCTCGGCGGGGGTGAACCCCCGCCCTACGGATCGCCGCAAATTTCCCGTACCCCGTAGGGCGGGGTCTTGACCCCGCCGGGCTGTTCGATGCCTGCCCGCCGCGTTGCCGGGCATATGCCCCACGGTATCGTCACACGTAGGGGCGGCATATATGCCGCCCGGCAGCGTGCCCGCCGCGACAAAACCCCACGGGCGGCGTATACGCCGCCCCTGCATCCAACCCACACCGCCGCAATACCTGTAAAATCCCCCCTACGGGCCGCTTCCCTTTTCCCGTTGTTTTTTCCGAGCGGGCCAGCGGCCCGCGATCCACCATATTTATTATTTATTATTTATTATTTATTCTTTATTATTTCAGCACTCTCCCCCCGTAATGTTCCACGTGGAACATTGCGGGGCCATTTTTTGTGCCAAACCCCTTTTTTAACCCCCGAACCTGTGCTATAATAGGTCGTGGACCCCTTTCGGGGCCGATTTTTGCAAAAAACAGGAGGAAACGCCGTGGCTAAAGTCATCGCGGTAGCAAACCAGAAAGGCGGCGTGGGCAAAACCACCACCGCCGTCAACCTGAGCGCCTGCGTGGCGGCCCTGGGCAAAAAAGTGCTGGTGGTGGACCTGGACCCCCAGGGCAACACCACCTCCGGCTACGGCGTGGCCAAAAACAAGCTGGACGCCGACGTCTACACCTGCCTCATCGACGACGATGATGTGCGGGATGCCATCGTCAAGACCGAGTACAACGCCGACCTGCTGCCTTCCAACACCCAGCTGGCGGGCGCGGCGGTGGAGCTGGTGGCGGTGCCCCGGCGCGAAATGCGTCTGCGCACCGTGCTGGCCCCGGTGGTGCCGCTGTACGATTATATCTTCATCGACTGCCCGCCCTCCCTGGACCTGCTCACCGTCAACGGTCTGTGCGCCTGCGATACGGTGCTCATCCCCCTGCAGTGCGAGTTCTTCGCCCTGGAGGGCCTCACCGAACTGATGAACACCCTGAAAACCGTGCGCAAAAAATACAACCGCTACCTGGATATCGAGGGTGTGTTGTTCACCATGTATTCCGGGCGGCTCAACCTGACCATGCAGGTGGTGGCCCAGGTCAAAAAATACTACGGCGACAAGGTATACAAGGCGGTGATTCCCCGCTCTGTGCGCCTGAGCGAAGCCCCCAGCTTCGGCATGCCCATCAATTTCTACGAGCCCAACGGCAAAGGCTGCGAAGCCTACATGGAACTGGCCCGGGAATTTCTGCACAACAACGAGCGATAAACGCTCGTTTCAAAGAGGGGCAACAGCCGCGCACGGCGGTGCCTGACGCGGCTATTTCCCCCTTTGGATTCCCCTTCGACAAAATTCAGGCCAAAACCGCGCACTCGTCGCGGGCTCCTCGCACACAATTTTGACCTGAATTTCCCTGTAGGTGTCGCTGCCGTCGGCGCATGTCCGCCGCCAGCGACGATTTTAGATTTTCTCACACCGGAAGGAGGCATCTATGGCCAAACGCAAACTGGGCGGGCTGGGCAAAGGGCTGGACAGCCTGTTTGCCGATCTGCCCGAAACCGGCGCCGAGGACAGCGGCGTCTCCACCCTGCCCCTGCGGGAGATCGAACCCGACCCGGAACAGCCCCGGAAAAAGTTCGACGACGACGCCCTGGCCGACCTGGCCGCCAGCATCACCGAAAATGGTCTGCTGCAGCCCATTGCGGTGCGGCCCAAGCGCATCGGCACCGGGTATCTGATCATTGCGGGCGAGCGCCGCTGGCGGGCCGCCCGGCTGGCGGGCCTGGACGAAGTGCCGGTACTCATCAAGGATGTGACCGACGAACAGGCCGCCGCTCTGGCCCTCATCGAGAACCTGCAGCGGGAGGACCTGGACCCCATCGAGGTAGCCGAGGGCTGCCGCCAGTTGATAGAAAAGTACGGTCTTACGCAGGAAACCGCCGCCAAGCGGCTGGGCAAAAGCCGTACTTCGGTAACCAATTCCCTGCGGCTGCTCTCTCTGCCCGAGGATGTGCGCGCCCAGGTCAGCGCCGGGCAGTTGAGCACCGGCCACGCCAAGGTGCTGCTGGGGCTTTCCAACCAGGACCTGATCCGCGCCGCCGCCCAGGAGATCACCGGCAAGGGGCTCAACGTGCGCCAGACCGAAGCCCTGTGCAAAAAGCTGGCCAAGCCCCCCCGCCCGCCGAAACCCAAACCCGATGCTTTCACCCGTCCCAAGCGGGCCGTGGAGGTGGAAGCCGCGCTGAAAGAAGTCACCGGCAGCGAAGTCCATGTGGAATACAAGGACGGCAAAGGCAGCCTGAAGATCGACTTCTACAGCGACGAGATGCTGCAAAAATTCGTCAGCCTGCTGGGCCGGTATGACCCGGAATCCTGAACCTGAATTGATTGAAGATAGAGGAGTGCAACGTTTATGTTAGACATCCGCTTTGTTCGCGAAAACCCCGAAGCCGTCAAGGAGAACATCCGCAAAAAGTTCCAGGACGCCAAGCTGCCCCTGGTGGATGAGGTCATTGCCCTGGACGCCCAGTACCGCGCCGCCATCGGCGAGGCCAGCGACCTGCGTGCCAACCGCAACAAGCTGTCCAAGCAGATCGGCATGCTGATGGGCCAGGCCAAGAAGGACCCCAGCAAGGCCGCCGAAGCCGAGGAAGTCAAAAAGCAGGTGACCGCCCAGGCTGACCGCCTGAAGGAACTGGAAGCCCAGGAGACCGAACTCCAGGCCAGGATCCAGGAGATCATGTACACCATTCCCCAGATGATCGATCCCAGCGTGCCCATCGGCCCCGATGACAGCCACAACGTGGAAGTGCAGCGTTTCGGCGAGGCCAAGACCCCGGACTTCCCCATCCCCTACCATGTGGAGATCATGGAGAGCTTCGACGGCATCGACCTGGACGCCGCAGGCCGCGTGGCGGGCAACGGCTTCTACTATCTGCTGGGCGACATCGCCCGCCTGCACGAGGCCGTGCTGGCCTACGCCCGGGATTTCATGATCGACAAGGGCTTCACCTATGTGATCCCGCCGTTCATGATGCACGGCGACGTGGTCAAGGGCGTGATGTCCTTCCCCGAGATGGACGCCATGATGTACAAGATTGAGGGCGAGGACCTCTATCTCATCGGTACTTCGGAACATACCATGATTGGCCGGTTCATTGACCAGATGCTGGACGGCAGCAAGCTGCCCATCACCCTGACCAGCTACTCCCCCTGCTTCCGCAAGGAGAAGGGCGCTCACGGCATCGAGGAGCGCGGCATCTACCGCATCCACCAGTTCGAAAAGCAGGAGATGATCGTGGTCTGCAAGCCCGAGGACAGCATGAACTGGTACGAAAAGCTGTGGCGCAACTCGGTGGAACTGTTCCAGTCCATGGAAATCCCCGTGCGTCAGCTGGAATGCTGCTCCGGCGATTTGGCCGACCTGAAGGTGAAGAGCTGCGACATTGAGGCCTGGAGCCCCCGTCAGCAGAAGTACTTCGAGGTTTGCAGCTGCTCCAACCTGGGCGATGCCCAGGCCCGCCGCCTGCACATCCGCTTCAAGGACGAAAACGGCAAGACCCAGCTGGCCCATACCCTCAACAACACCTGCGTGGCCCCGCCGCGTATGCTGATCGCCTTCCTGGAGAACCATCTCCAGGCCGACGGCACCGTTACCATCCCCGAAGTGCTGCGTCCCTACATGGGCGGCAAGGAACTTCTGGTTCCCAAAAAGTAAGTACATCGGTGGGATTCCTGCTTTCTTTGCAAAGAAAGCAGACAAAGAAACGCCAAACAAAAAGGCATGGTCTTTGGACCATGCCTTTTTTGCTTTTCTTCAGCTCTGGGGGTAAAAATCTTCCCAGTATACCTGGTAGAGCTTCCAGTCCCCGGCCCCGGAAGGTATGCCCAGCAGGTAATACCGCTGATACCGCCCCTCCGGCAGCTGGGGGCCGGCGGCTTCTTTTTCGGGGGTGTAAGTCCAGGAAAGGTCCACCGCCACCATCGTCCACTGCTGCAGGTCGTAATCCGCCAAAAACTGTTGTAATTCCCTGCGGCTATAGTCCGAGGCCCCCTGTACTTCCTCCCGGGTCATCACATGCAGTTCATGGATGGTCTGGCTTTCCATACCTGCTTCCCCATCCCGGTACTGTTTGGCGGTCAGTTCGGCGGTATGGGCAAAGGTAGTGTCCCCGTCCATCAGCGGTTCCAGCCGGTCCCAATCGCCCTCTGCCTCATAGAGATAACTTTGGTAAACCAGCAGTTCCGGTTCGGTGTCCAGGCTGTCCTCCAGGGTCAGGGTGCAGCCGTTGGCGGTGACGGTTGTTTCGACGGATTCCTCCGGATCTGAAAATTTTTCGATATAACGTTGAAATACAGTTTCTTCCGGCACCGGGCTGGGGGTAGGCGTAGGTGCCGGGGTGGCGCCGGGCGGTTCGGTGGGGTCCGGCGCAGCGGAAACCGCCGCCGTGGCAGAGGCGGTTTTTTCTGATACCGAAGCCTCCGCCGGGGATGCCGCACAGGCCGTAAGTACCAGAAGGGCCGCAACGCCAAGCAGGGAACGTTTCATGGCAAATACCTCCTTTTTAGATCCAGTATAGCATAAAGTGGGGCGTTCCACAGCCGCCGAAAGAAAAAGTTACAAAAGCAATGAATTTTTTCAAAAAAATTGCAAAAACTACTTGACAGAACCCCCTTGAATTCGTATAATAATAGAGCGCTTTTTGATAGGCGCCAATGTGGCGGTATAGCTCAGTTGGCTAGAGCATTCGGTTCATACCCGAAGTGTCACCGGTTCAAATCCAGTTACCGCTACCAGGAGATACAAGGTCTCGCTAAAATACTTGGGGATCGGTTGCAATAGTGGCCGGTGGGTTGCTTGCTGTTTTAGCGAAATCTTGTATTCTATGAGGCCCGTTGGTCAAGCGGTTAAGACACGGCCCTTTCACGGCTGTAACATGGGTTCGATTCCCGTACGGGTCACCAAAACATCCTGCTCTCAAGGGAGCAGGATGTTTTCTTTTTATCCATCTTTTTTGGGCCGACGTACGGGAATCGAACAGCTCGTGCCCGCCGCCCGCTCCGGCGGGCAAAAACGCTCCTGCGGAGCGTTTTTAGAGCGCGGGAGATTCCCGTACGGGTCATAAAAAATCTCCTTCAGCTTAGGCTGAGGGAGATTTTTTTGTTTCCGTACGAGGAATTGCTGCGCAGGCGACCGCCGCCTGCGGCGGATGCAGGGAGCTGGAGCAGGGCCGCGGGTCGCAGAAGGCAAGCCCCGCCCAAGGGGCGCAGCCAGATGCGGGGCATCCGCGCCCGGTACAGGGCGGCGCACCGCAGTGCGCAACGAACAGTCCTGCGGACTGTTCGTTAGCCCGCGGGAGATTCCCGTCGGGTTTTCCTCTTTCCCTCCATTCCTTCTTTGTCAAACTTTTACATACATTTTGCAGCGGTATGGTTTCGCTGAGTGGAACGACAGTGTAGGATAAAGAAAAACGAAAGGGAGTGCCCCTGCATGAAGCTGGAAACATTTCGGGTTCTTCTCAACCTGATGGTCAACGGAGCTTTGATGGCGGAACTGGCGGGACTAGCGTCCATTTTGCTCTTGTTTCCGTCCCTTACCCTCTGGTGGATGCTGCTTACCGTTGCCGGGGTACTGCTGGCAGCAGCACTGCTGCTCTGCCTCCTTTTCTGGCGGTGTCCTCACTGTCACAGGCTGCTGGGGTTCCGCTTTGACGCCCAGCGCCTCTGCCTCCATTGCGGTGGACGGCTGGACGAGGACGCCCTCGTTTCCCTCCCTAAACGCCAATAAACCGGGACCTCTATACAAAACAACAACGCCGGGCGCTTCTGCGCCCGGCTCGTTTTGTTTTATCAGCCGAAGGTCACGCACCAGTAGGTGGCGCCGCCTTCTTCAAACTCACAAGCAATTCCACAAACGGTATATCCAGGGTCAGTCATTGCAGCATAATGTCCTGGACTTGCGGCCCAGGCATCCACAACGGACTGCGCAGAGTTGTAGTTCTGAGCGATAATTTCCGGCGTCTGGTACCCGTCGTGGCTCATTGTTCCAGCACGTACCATGTCAAGTGTTCTGGTGTAGGCGATTTGTGACAAACCACTATCTACAGACAACGGTGCCACACCGACGGCTGCTCTGTATGCATTGATATTTTCGAGCGTCGCCCAATAAGCATCATCTGTCGAATCAATGTGCCACCACTCTTGAGTTCCTGCCGCAAGGCTGAACGGAATAGCCCCGTACGAAGTGGCGGCAGGGGCAGAGGAACCGCTGCCGGAAGAGGATGCAGACGCCCCACCGCCGGACGCCCCGCCGGCTGCCTTATCGCTGACAGTCACTTCACAAACGGCCTCCACTCCGCCCAGGGTTGCTGTCACCGTTGCTTCGCCCTCGGCTACTGCGGTCACCGTGCCCTCTTCGTCCACCGTGGCGATGCTCTCATCCGAAGAAGTCCACACCGCTGCGGAGACATCCACTTCCTCCGGTTCCGCGTACAGGGTCAATGTTGCGTCGTCTCCGGTGCCCAGGGTGACGGCATCATCCGAAAGATACAGCGCTTCCACCGCAGGGGTCACCACCACATGGCAGGTGGCCGTCAGGGCCTTGTCTGCAATTTCGGCGGTCACGTCCGCTTCCCCCGCGGCAACCGTCGTCACGTTGCCCGCCGCGTCCACCGCGGCAACGCTTTCGTCCGAAGAAGCGTAGGTGATCGTATAGTCGGTGGCGTCCGCAGGTTCCACCGTGGCCGCCAAAGACTGGCCGTCGCCGCCCTCGGTCAGGGTCAGGGTTTCGGGCAGCGTCAGGCCCGTGGGGCTGACCACCACTTTGATGACACCGCTGGCCGAAAGTTTGCCGTCCTCACTGGACAGGGCCACCTCCGCTGTACCGGTGCCCACCGCCGCCAGGTTGCCGTCGGCATCCACCATCACCACGGCGGGGTCGCTGGAGGACCAGGTCAGTCCCAGTTTGTCCGCCAATTCCTCCGCCCGGGCCTGTTCCGGTGTTGCGCCGCTGTAGACATATTCTGGTGTTGCCACACCGGTACTGCCGCGCTCCATGGTCTGGGGTACCCCCAGCGTGATGCCGGTAATGCTGGTACCGCAGCCTGTAAGCAGCAGCGCCGCCGTCAGGCTCAGTGCTGTAAGTTTTGCATGTAGTTTCATGTTTTTTTCTTCCTTATTCCATTTTTGCAGGTACGGTTTTCCCGTTTATTCTATTTTTATTGTACTACCTGAAAAAAATCCTGGCAACCTTTTTATGGGCTGTGCAGCTGTGATATACTGGGGGTATCTTCCCCGCGGATTTTCTGCCGGGCTTTTTGGGAGGTATACCATGCGATTTGCCCCACGTACTTTCACCGACCGGGCAGGCCGGGCCGTCCTGCTGCGCAGCCCCGAACCTGCCGACGCCGCCGCTTTGCTGGACTGCCTGAAACGCACCAGCGGCGAAACTCCTTATCTGCTGCGTGACCCGGAAGAGATCACCCTGACCGTTGCCCAAGAAGAAGCCTTTTTGCAAAACATGCTGGATGACCCCCGCTGTGGGATGCTGGTGGCCGATCTGGACGGACAGATTCTGGGCAGCGCTTCCCTTTCCATGGCGGGGCCCTGCCGCAGAATGGCCCACCGCTGTGACCTTGCCATTGCCCTTTACCGGGACTTTTGGGGCCAAGGGCTGGGTCGTGCCATGATGCAGACCCTGCTGGACACAGCCCCCACCCTGGGCTACACCCAGGCTGAACTGCAGGTGGTTTGCGACAATCACACGGCCATTGGGCTATACAAGAAGCTGGGCTTTGCGGAATGCGGACGTCTGCCGGGATATCTGCGCTATCCGGATGGCCGGCTTGCCGATGCACTGTGGATGGTCAGACCGCTGTAATATTGTACAAAAGCAAAAGAGTGCCCCCAAAAGGGGGCACTCTTTTTTTGGTGGGCCATCCTCTGTTGACCCGCGCCCTATCCGACAGTCCACTGGACTGTCGGATGCTCCGCTTTCGCGGCGCACGGGCTGTTCAAGTTTTTTGCCTGCGCGGCCATGCCGCGCAATCACGCGCAGCGTGATGCAAAAACCAACGCAAAGCGTTGGTTCCGAAATACACGGCCGCGAACAGCGGCCCTATACGAAGGTAGAATTTATTCTTTACACCAAAAAAAGTGCCCCCAAAAGGGGGCACTCTTTTTTGGTGGGCCATCCTCTGTTGACCCGCGCCCTATCCGACAGTCCACTGGACTGTCGGATGCTCCGCTTTCGCGGCGCACGGGCTGTTCAAGTCCTGGATGGCCTCTTTTCCAAAAAAACTGCCCCCCGCATACGCGGGGGGTGTTTTTTATGGTGGGCCATCCAGGACTTGAACCCGGGACCAAGCGGTTATGAGCCGCCAGCTCTGACCAACTGAGCTAATGGCCCGCAGCACGTATTTGATATTATAGCACAAAAACCCTTGTTTGAAAAGGGGCCGTGGCATTTTTTCCCCCTTGGGGACATACCTTGTTCCAAAAGGAGGGCACGGCTATGCAGCGTTGGTTCTGGGGATTGGCGGCTTTATTCTTGCTGGCGGCAACGGCGTTGGCGCCGCTGCTGCTCTGCCCGCCCTCTGATGGGGACAACGCCCTTCTGATGCCGGGTTTCACCCTGCCGGAATCCACCGCCGCCCCGTCTGCCCCTTCCCCCACGGTGCAGCCCACCGCCCGCACCACCCCCTACCGGGCGGTGTGGGTCAGCTATCTGGAATGGCAGCAGGTAGATTTTTCCTCTGCGGAAACCTTCTCCGCTCAGGTGGGCGCCATGCTGGACAACATCTGTTCCCTGGGCGCCACCGTGGTGCTGGCCCAGGTGCGGCCTTTCGGGGACGCACTGTACCCCAGCGGCTATTTCCCTTTCAGCCACCTGTGTACCGGCACCCAGGGGCAGGACCCGGGCTTTGACCCCCTGGCCCTGCTGGTAGAAGCGGCCCATGACCGGGGCCTGGAACTGGAAGCCTGGGTGAACCCTTACCGGCTGCAGGCAGGGGGTGTGCCCGCCCTGTGCGAGGACAGCCCCGCCGTGCAGCACCCCCACTGGGTCAAGGCCACCGACACCGGGCTTTACCTGGACCCTGCCAACCCCGATGTGCGGCAGTACATTGCCGACGGGGTAGAGGAACTGTGCCGGAACTATGCCATCGACGGCATCCACTTTGATGATTACTTCTACCCCACCACCTCCGCCACCTTCGACGCGGCCGAGTACGCCGCAGCCAACACCCAGCTTTCCCGGGAGGAATGGCGGCGGCAAAACGTCAATGGGCTGGTCAGCCTGTGCCATAGCGTGACCCAGGCCTACGGTGTGCGGTTCGGCGTGGCCCCCCTGGCCGACGTACAGCTATGCTACAGCGGCCAATACAGCGACGCCGCCCTGTGGCTGGCACAGGGCGGCTATGTGGATTATCTGATGCCCCAGCTGTACTGGGGGCTGGGCTATGAGCAAAACGGCGATACCGCCAACAGTCTGGCCAGCCTGGCGGCACAATGGGCCGCGCTGCCCCGGGCCGACGGGGTGGAACTGTACATCGGGCTGGGGGCCTACCGCATCGGCGCCGGGGACGGTTCCACCGCCGATACCGGCGAATGGCAGACCGGCCATGCCCTGGCCGACCAGCTGGACGCCCTGGAGGAACTGGGCATCCGGGGGGTGGGGCTGTACCGCTATGCTTCCCTGTGGGGCAACCCCGACTGGCCCGATTTGGCCGAACAGGAACGGGAAGCCCTTGCCCAGCGTTGGGTCACAGCGTCCCCCGGGTATTGAGCCGGTACCCTACCTTGAACACAGTCTGGATCTCGTGCTGCAGGCCCAGCTTGCGCCGTACCCGGTTGATATGTACATCCACGGTGCGGCTTTCGCCGATATAATCATACCCCCAGGCGTCCGCCAGCAGCTGGCCCCGGGTCAGGGCAATGTTGCGGTTCAGAACCAGCGTTTCCAGCAGGGCATACTCCCGCGGGGTCAGCTCCACCTCCTGCCCGGCGCGCCACACACGGTGCGCCCGCAGGTCCATGTACAGGTCCTTGAACCGGAATTCGGTATGGCTGCGGTTGGCCCGCCGCAGCACATGATGTACCCGCTGCTTCATTTCCTGTACGGCATACTGTTCTTGTATCGTGCTCCGGTCGGCCACGGTACCATCCCTCCTTGTTTGTTGTCTGTCTATATACTATAACGATAGTTGTTGCCGAGTTGTTACAAATATTACCGACATTTGCACATATTTTTACAAATTGTTCATTTTTTAAGAGATTTTTTTCGTTTTCCACCTTTTTGTTGAAAATCAGCGCCGTTCCTTCCCGCAGTTGCGCGGCGGGAAATTTTTACACCAGGTACAAAAATCGGTTTACTTCTTTCTATTTTAGCGCATTATCCGCTAGAGTGCAATAGCGGATTATCCGCTATGCTATACTTTTTTACATTCCAGTGAAAGTTTTGAGGTTGACCCATGCTGTACCGACGCATCCGCGATCTGCGCGAGGACCACGATCTGACCCAGGCGGAAATGGGGCGCATATTGTCCTGCAGCCAGCGGGTCTACAGCAACTACGAGCGGGGCGAACTGGACATCCCTACCGAGATCTTGCGCAAGCTGGCCCGGTACTACGGGGTCACGGCGGATTATCTGCTGGATTTATCCGACGTACCCTGGCCCTACGGCTGAGCGCTGCCGGCAAAAGATGTTGCGGCAGGGTACGCCCCCGCCCCTACTTTTCCACAGCATGGGGGAAAACTTCCCCCTGTTTTTACCCCAAAACCGGCTTTTCCACCGCCTGTTCCCCCCGGGAACAGGCGGTTTTCCCTTTTCTCTGTGGAGAGCTGTGGAATATTCCACACCGTTTTTTGTCGTTATACCTGAAAATTCTGCATCTTTCCCCTGTTTTCCACCCAGTTTTCCACATTTTCAACCGGGTTTTCAACCATTCCACCGTGGATAACTCTGTGGAAAGTGTGGAAAACTCGGTTTAAACCGTGCAAAACCCTATTCCTGCAGGGATTTTTCGATTCGTTCAAACTCCATTCACATGCGGTTCATGATTATGGCGCATGCTATACCTTGTAAGGAGTGAATACTATGAAAGAGACGACCCCGCCCAAAGATCCCAAAAAGAAACTTTGGATCGGATATGCCATTGTGATTGCGTTGCTGCTTATCAGCAACTTTTTCCTGCTTCCGGCTATGATGCAGTCCGGTGTGAAGAGTGTGAACTACAGTACCTTCCTGCAAATGCTGGAGGACAAACAGCTTTCCACCGTCCAGCTGGAAGATCAGGAGATCTACTTTGTGGACAAGGAAGAAAATGCCTACAAGACCAACGCCATCGCCCAGGACGGCGACCTGGTCAACCGTCTGGAGGATGCCGACGTAGAGTTCGGCACCGTCTACCAGAACCCCACCATCTGGGATTCGCTGCTCAGCCTGGTGCTCACCTTCCTGCCGGTGCTGCTGCTGTTCTGGCTGGCCAACCGGATGCTGGCCAAGCGGATGCAGGGCATGGGCGGCGCCAACTCCATGTTCTTTGGGGGCAAGTCCGGCGCCAAACAATACGTGGTGGATGACAAAACCGGCATCAAGTTCCAGGACGTGGCCGGTGAGGACGAAGCCAAAGAGAGCCTGCAGGAGATCGTGGACTTCCTGCACAACCCCAAAAAGTACGAGGACATCGGCGCCAAAATGCCCAAGGGCGTGCTGTTGGTAGGCCCTCCGGGTACCGGCAAGACCCTGCTGGCCCGGGCTGTGGCCGGCGAGGCCGGTGTGCCCTTCTTCTCCATCGCGGGCAGCGAATTTGTGGAGATGTTCGTGGGCATGGGTGCTTCCAAAGTGCGTGACCTGTTCAAGCAGGCAGGCGAAAAAGCCCCCTGCATCGTCTTTATCGATGAGATCGATACCATCGGCAAAAAGCGTGACGGCGCCGGCAACCTTGGCGGCAACGACGAACGGGAACAGACCCTGAACCAGCTGCTGACCGAGATGGACGGCTTTGACGCCACCAAGGGCGTGGTGATCCTGGCTGCCACCAACCGGCCCGAATCCCTGGACCCGGCGCTGACCCGTCCCGGCCGTTTTGACCGCCGCGTGCCGGTGGAACTGCCCGACCTGAAAGGCCGGGAAAGCATCCTGCGGCTGCACGCCAAAAAGGTCAAGCTGGGTCCCGACTGCGACTTTGCCGTGGTGTCCCGCATGACCCCCGGTGCTTCCGGCGCCGAACTGGCCAACATCGTCAACGAAGCGGCCCTCTGCGCCGTTCGTCACCACCGCAAGGCCGTGACCCAGTTCGATCTGCAGGAAGCGGTGGATACCATCCTGGCAGGCGCCCAGAAGAAGAACAAGATCCTGAACGACAAAGAAAAATGCATTGTGGCTTACCACGAGGTAGGCCATGCCCTGGTGGCGGCTTTGCAGACCCACAGCGCCCCGGTACAGAAAATCACCATTGTGCCCCGTACTTCGGGCGCCCTGGGCTTTACCATGCAGGTGGACGAGGGCGACCATACCCTGATGACCCGGGAAGAGATCCTCAACAAGATCGCCACCTTTACCGGCGGCCGTGCTGCCGAGGAACTGATCTTCCACTCGGTGACCACCGGTGCTTCCAACGATATTGAGCAGGCCACCAAGCTGGCCCGCGCCCTGGTCACCCGCTACGGCATGACCGACGACTTTGACATGGTAGCCCTGGAAACGGTGAACAACGCCTACCTGGGCGGCGATACCAGCCTGGCCTGCAGCGAACGCACGGCCTCCCAGGTGGATGCCAAAGTGGTGGAGATCGTGAAGGAAGCCCACCGCAAAGCCCTGAAGCTGCTGGCGGACAACAAGCGCAAACTGGACGAGATTGCCCAGTATCTGTACGAAAAAGAAACCATTTCCGGCGAAGAGTTCATGCGTATTTTGAACGCACAGCCGCAATTACCGGCTTCTGCCCCGTCAGATTCCACAAAACAATCACAGTAATTTTGTGCGTTTATGCCCTGTTCCCCTCTTGACGAATGGGGTGCCGCCCTGTATCATAAAAGAAAACTTCCCAGTGAGAGGGGGAACACAGAGTGACGTTCGAGGAACTGCAGGAGCTTTTGGCGGAACAGTTCAGCTGTGACACGGCCGAGCTTTCCCGCGGCGTAGCGCTGGGCGACCTGGGCGCCGACCATGAGGACATGGTGGAACTGGCCTGGGGACTGGGCGAAGCGGTCGGTGTGGAAATCGACGAGAGCGAGCTGAGCGTGGACATGACGGTCGGCGAGCTGTGGCGCTTTGTCGTGGACCTGGCTGAAAACGCCGAGATGTAAAACAATGCGGCCCGCCCCCAGGGGGCGGGCCTTTTTGGTTGCTGGGGAAAGGAGCGGTATGGCACAACGCAAACGGAGGTATCTGCTGGCATTGTTGCTGCTGTTGGTGCTGGGGCTGGGTATGATGCTGGCCTATGCAGCGCGCAAACAGGGCTACCATGTGGACGAGCTGTATACCTATGAATTGACCAACTATCCGGGGGGATTCTACGCCCTGCAGGATAGATATATGGACACCTGGCAGGACGGGTCCCTTTACCAAAGCGCCCTGCAGCCCGGCCGTGCCTTTGACTATTCGGTGCCCTGGAACAACCAGAAGATCGACGTGCACCCGCCCCTGTATTACTGCGCGGTGTACACGGCGGAATCGCTTTTTCCGGGGCTGGGGCTGCCCTGGGTAGGGCTTTTGCCCAACTTTGTGTTCCTGCTGGCGGGCACGGTGGTGCTCTACTTTGCGGCGCGGCGGCTCACCGGCCGGTTCTGGACGGCCTGGCTGGCGGCGGCGGTGTTCCTTTTGAACATCGGCACCCAGGGTATGGCGGTCTTTACCCGGATGTACGCCCTGCTTATGCTGGAAACCGTGGTGCTGGTGGCCCTGCATCTGCGGCTGTTCCGGCAGCGGCGGGCAGGGCAGCGGCCCCGGTGGGTATTTCTGGGGCTGGCCGCTGCCACCATGGCAGGGTGCCTGACCCAGTATTTCTTCCTGGTGTTCTGTTTCTTCTTCTGCGGGTTGTTCGGCCTGTGGCTGCTGGGCACCCGCCGGTTCAAAACCGCCTGCCTGTACGTTGTGGCGGAATTCGGCGGGCTGGGGGCGGCGTATCTGGCCTTTCCCACCATGAAGGAACACATCTTCTCCGGTTCCCGGGGGCAGCAGGCGGCAGGCAGTTTTCTGGACCTGTCTTCCCTGTCCGACTGGGCGGCCAGCCTGGGGCGGGTATTCTCGCTGCTGGGCGGGCAGTTTGGCGGCGCAGTGCTGTGGGCGCTTTTGCTGCTGTTGGCGGCGGCCATCCTCTGGAAGGCAGGCTGCCGGCCCCGGGGCATGGGGTTGTTTGCCTGCATGCTGGCATTGGCGGGGCTTTTCTACGTTGTGGTGATCAACAAGGTTGCCCCCTTTGAGGCAGACCGGTATTATGTGCTGGTGTATGGTCCGCTGATTCTGGCCGGGGCGGCGGTGGTGGCGCGGTTGTCGGCGCTGTATCCCCGGTGGGAACCGCTGCTGGCCATTGTGGTGCTGCTGCCGGTTTTGTCGGCCCATCTGACCCAGGGCAACGGGTATCTTTACACCCAGTATGCGGGGCGGGCCCCGGCGTTGGAGGATACGGCTTCCCTGCCGGCGGTGGTGCTCAACGCGGCCGGGTACGAGGTAGCCCCCGACCTGTTCCTGCCGGAATTTGCCCAGCGGGAAGCGGTGTACCAGGCTTCCGGCACCGACGATGCCGCCAGTCTGG
>DXBO01000173.1 GCA_019116485.1 Candidatus Gemmiger excrementavium | reverse complement strand
CTGGCCTACCTCTCCATGGGGGACCGTCCCCAGGAACTGGAGCGGCTGGTCAGCGCCCTGGCCGAGATCAAGCGCCGCTACCAGACCAGCAGCGCCGGGCTGCTCAACCAGGAATACTTCGACCCCGAGGTGGTGGCCAGCCCCCAGGAGGCTTTCTACGCCGAGAAAAAGAGCCTGCCCCTGCGCCAGACCGAGGGCATGGTCTGCAGCGAGTTCGTCATGTGCTATCCCCCGGGCATCCCCATCCTGGCCCCGGGCGAGCGCATCACCGCCGAAATTCTGGATTACATCGAGTACGCCAAATCCAAAGGCTGCAGCATGACGGGCCCCGAGGACCCCGACATCCTGCGCCTGAACGTGCTGGCCTGAGAAGGAGGGTTTTTCCATGGAAATGTGGTTTTCGGAATTCCACACCCCGGACGTGAAACACAGCATCCGGGTGGACCGGCAGCTCTATTCCAAACAGAGCGACTACCAGCGCATCGATATTTTTGAAACGCCGGAGTTTGGCCGGGTCCTGACCCTGGACGGCAACGTCATGCTCACCGAGCGGGACGAGTTCATCTACGACGAGATGATTACCCATGTGCCCATGGCCGTCCACCGCCAGGCCAAGGATATCCTGGTCATCGGCGCCGGGGACGGCGGCGTGGTGCGGGAACTGACCCGCTATGACCGGGTGGAGCGCATCGATCTGGTGGAAATGGACCCCATGGTGGTGGAAGCCTGCCGCGCCTATCTGCCGGGCAACGCCTGCCGCATGGATGACCGCCGGGTACACATCTACTTTGAAAACGCCCTCAAGTTCATCCGCCGGTGCGAGGATGAGTACGACCTCATCATCGTGGATTCCTCCGACCCCTTCGGTCCGTCGGAAGGGCTGTTCACCCGGGAATTTTACGGCAACTGCTTCAACGCCCTCAAAGAGGACGGCATCATGGTCAACCAGCAGGGCAGCCCCTTCTATGCCGAGGACGCCAACGCCATGCAGCGCAGCCACAAGCGCATTGCCAGCACCTTCCCCATCAGCCGGGTGTACCAGGCCCACATCCCTACCTTTGCGGCGGGCTACTGGCTGTTCGGTTTTGCCAGCAAGACCTATCATCCCATCGACGACCTGGACGCCAAGGCCTGGAACGCTTTGAACATGCGTACCCGGTATTACACCACCCGCCTGCATGTGGGGGCTTTCTATCTGCCGGCATTTCTGGAAGAGATGCTGCGGGAAGTGGAGGACCGCTGATGCTGCCAAGAAACGTTGAAAACTTTATCGGGTGCGACAGCGCCTACCGCACGGCCCAGATCGTGCTGTTCGGCGCACCCTACGATTCCACCACCAGTTACCGCCCCGGCGCCCGGTTCGGCCCGGCGGCCATCCGGCACGAAAGCTACGGCATCGAGACCTACAGCCCCTACCAGAACACCGACCTGACCGACTGCGAAATCTTCGACAGCGGCGACCTGGAACTGTGCTTCGGCAGCAGTGAAAGCGCCCTGGTGGACATTGAATCCAGGGCGGCCGAGATTCTGCGGGACGGCAAGCTGCCCCTGCTGCTGGGCGGCGAACATCTGGTGACCTTAGGTTCCGTGCGGGCGGTGGCGGCCCGCTACCCGGAACTGCACATCGTCCACTTTGACGCCCACGCCGACCTGCGCAACGATTACCTGGGCGCTCAGCTCAGCCACGCCTGCGTCATCCGCCGCTGCCACGATATTCTGGGCGACGGGCGCATCCACCAGTTCTGCATCCGCAGCGGTGACCGGGAAGAATTTGATTTTGCCGCCGCCCACACCGATATGCACCGGTTTGATTTCACGGGCCTTGCGGAACTGACCCAGTGGCTGTGCGATACCAAGGTGCCCGTCTACCTGACCATTGATATGGACTGCCTGGACCCGTCGGCCTTCCCCGGCACCGGCACACCGGAAGCAGGGGGCGTCACCTTTGTGCAGCTGCTGGACGCCATCCGCACCGTGACCCGGGCCAACATCGTGGGCGCCGACCTGAACGAGCTGGCCCCCATGCTGGATGCCAGCGGCGTGTCCACCGCCACCGCCTGCAAGACCCTGCGGGAACTGCTGCTGGCGCTGGTACATAACCGGCCTAACGTATAAAAGAGTATTTGTTTAGAGTTTTTTCGGTTCCTTTTTTGCAAAAAAGGAACAAAAACTTCTCGTATGTAAAGGAGTCATCACTATGAGCAAAGTTCTTGTCATCGGCTGCGGCGGCGTTGCCAGCGTCGCCATCCACAAGTGCTGCCAGGTCAGCGACGTTTTTACCGAACTGTGCATTGCCAGCCGCACCAAATCCAAGTGCGACGCCCTGGCCGAAAAACTGGCCCCCACCACCAAAACCAAAATCACCACCGCCCAGGTGGATGCCGACGATGTTGACCAGCTCATCGCCCTCATCAAGAGCTACCAGCCTGACCTGGTCATGAACATCGCCCTGCCGTACCAGGACCTGACCATCATGGACGCCTGCCTGGCCTGCGGCGTCAACTACATGGAC
>DXBO01000172.1 GCA_019116485.1 Candidatus Gemmiger excrementavium | reverse complement strand
AATCGCTGGTTTTCAAGACCAGTTCCATAAACCACTCGGACACCTCTCCACAGTGGCTGCCGCCAAATGCGAGTATTATTATAACAAGCAAAACCAGGCTTGTCAAGCCCGGTTCGCATCTTTTCTTTACTTTTTTTCGGCATCCTGCCCGGCGGCCTTGCGGTTCCGGTGCCGGACCCACAACGCCCGGCAAAAAACCACAGCGCACAGCAAGGTGCCGCAATAGGCGGAAAGGCCAAGAATAATGGGAACCATGGATACCCAATCTCCCGAGTGGTGCATACAAGAGGCAGTAAGAAGCACCGCAAGGGGCAGGAGGGGGAGCAATCCCAGCCCGCTCAGCAGCAGGGAAGGGGCAAACCCCTTGCAGGCGTGGGGGTTCCGCCAGGTAGGCAGCCAGAATCCGGCGGCACAGCCCAGCAGCCAAGGTAGAAATACCAACGGCGAGATTCCCGCAGCCGGCCCGGCGGTCACATAGATGGCGGTAGGCCCGTCGGCACCGCCGATGATTCCGAGAGAAGCCGCGTGAGTTGCGGTAAGCCGGTTGACCAGGTCCGGCCCCAGCACAACAGCCAGCACCAGTACCGCCAATGCCACAAAGGCCCACCGCCATCGGCTGGGTCTGCCGGGCGCACCAAGGGCCGCGTTGAACTGGGCAGCCACTTCATCAGGGGTGCCCAGTTCCGCCATGATCTGGTCATCGCTCTGGCCGGCCTCCCGGCGGCTCTCAAAATCCCCGGCCAGCTCGGTCATGATGCGCGCCCGCGTGGCGCGGTCCGCCCGCAGACGGCGCTCAATGGCATTCATGTACCGCTTTACCGGCGGCAGTATGTCCACGGTCTTGTTGCCGATCTTCCATTTCATGGTGTTTCCTCCCCGATGATTTGCTCCACGCAATGCGTAAAGGTATGCCAGAGTTCGGTCTCCCGCGCCAGCAGCGCCTGCCCGTGCCCGGTCACGGTGTAGATGCGCCGGGGCACTTTGCCGGGCTTGGTGCCGTCGGGGCTGCTCCAGGCTGAGGCAATGCAGCCTTCCTCCTCCAGCCGGTACAAAATCGGGTACAGTGTGCCCTCTTTCAGGTCCAGCAGGCCGCCGCCCGCCTCCCGCAGCCGCACGATCAGCTCGTACCCGTGGCAGGGGTGGTCGGCCAGCAGCCGCAGCACCAGCATTTCCAGCACGCCCTTTTTCAGCTGCTGGGCAAAGCGCTGTTCACTGTCGCCAGCCATACATTGCCTCCTTTATAAACATTTAGTATTGCTAAGTAATATATAGCACAAATGCCAGGTGCTGTCAAGGGGCGACGCCCTTTACATTTGGCGGCGCTGTGCTATACTAATACACAGTGACATTTATCCAGGGAGGTACTTTCCATGAACGATCCGCGTTGGGCGTCCATTGACGCCTTTGCCGAACAGAACCGAGACAACGTCCTGCGGGACATCACCCGCCTGGTGGCGGTGCCCAGTGTGGAGGGTACGCCGGAACCAGGCGCTCCCTTCGGCGCGGGCCCCAAAGCCGCGCTGGACAAAGCGCTGGAGATCGCCGCGGAGCTGGGCCTGGCCACCCATGACGCCGAGGGCTACATCGGCTGGGCCGAGACAGGCCCCATTGCCGACGGCCAGAAATACCTGGCCACCATCACCCATACCGACGTGGTGCCCGAGGGCAACGGCTGGGACGCCGACCCCTACACCGTGCGCCTGCGGGACGGCTGGCTGCTGGGCCGCGGCGTGGCCGACGACAAAGGCCCCACCATCCTCTGCCTGTATGCCCTCAAATACCTCAAGGACAGCGGCGTGGAACTGAAATACCCCGTGCGTGCGCTGCTGGGCACCAACGAGGAGACCCACATGCACGACGTGGATTACTACGCCGCCCATTATCCCATGCCGGCTTTCTGCTTCACCCCGGATGCCGAGTTCCCGGTCTGTAACGGCGAAAAAGGCGGCTTCAACGGTGAGATCGTCAGCCCGGTGCTGGAAAACGGTACGATCCTGGATTTCGCGGGCGGTGTGGCCCGCAACGCCGTGCCGGACCGCGCTTTCTGCACGGTGCGTGCCGATGCTGCCGCCATCCATCCCACCGAGGGTGTCACCGTGGAAGCGGGGGAGAACGGCACCCTCACGCTGCGAGGCTGGGGCAAGAGCGGCCACGCTGCCATGCCGGAGGGCACCGTCAACGCCATCGGCTTGCTGGTGGACTGCCTGCTGGAAAGCGGCATCTGCACGCCGCAGGAAGAAGCTTATCTGCGGGTGCTGCACACGCTGCACGCCGCCACCGACGGCAGCGCCCTGGGGATTGCGGCCAACGACGGCCTGTTTGATCCGCTGACCATCATCGGCGGCACCATCGAGATGAAAGACGGCGTCATCCGCCAGAGTTTTGACTGCCGTTACCCCACCAACACCAACCCCGAGACCATGACCGCCGCGCTGGAAAAGGTCTGCGGCAGCGCCGCCCGGCTGGACAACCTCAGCAGCCGCGTACCTTTTTATATTGCGGCGGACAGCCCCGCGGTGCAGGCTCTTATCACCACCTACAACGACGTGACAGGGGAGAACAAGATCCCCTTCACCATGGGCGGCGGCACCTATGCCCGCCACTTCCCCTATGCGGTGAGCTTCGGCCCCGAGCACAGCGACCTGCCCTTGCCGGACTTCGCCGGGCCCATGCATGGTGCCAACGAGGGCGCCCACTTTGACAAACTGATCGAAGCGCTGAAAATCTATATCCTGGCACTGCTGCGCCTGCAGGACATTGCCCTGTGATGTGACAACAAAACAACGCCCGCTCCGAAGAGGTCCTCTTTCGGAGCGGGCGCTTTTTGTGCGGCTGCGGTCAATCGTCACTGCGGTACAGTGTGATGTAATCATCCTGGTGGTGCTGTTTTCTGCGGCGGCACAGCCGTTTCATCAGCGCCAGCAGGCCGCCGGCCAGCACCAGCAGGGCCACAAGTTTGCAGAAGTTTTTCATAAGCTACCTCCCTGGGCGGCAAGGCCGTCCGGCCGACAATTTCCTTGTCCCCATACTACCACAAAAGTGTGCTGGATGCAAGCATCGTACATGGTTTGCAACATTTGCGCAAAATGTTGCAGAAATTGCGGTATCACCCAAATGTCCGCCTTTGCCTGGCCCGAAAACTTGACTTGTTTTTTGAAAATGGTACAATATATAGGTATTATTCTCTGTGCGGCAGAGAGCAAGCGCCCACTTTTTGCGGACGGCTGCGGCACGGAAGACAAAACAGAAATGGGGGAAATAGCTTGTTCAAATCCCTGAAACGTTCCGCCAAAGGCGCGGGCGTGCCGCATGCGAAGGCGACAGCCGGGCAGAAAACGGTGCAGATGCCGGTCCCGGAACACGTCATCATTCCCATGTCCATGCACATCGGCGCCCCGGCGGAACCCGTCGTCAAAAAAGGCGACACCGTCATGGTCGGCACGCTGATCGGCAAGGCGGGCGGCTTTGTCAGCGCCAACATCCATTCCAGCGTATCGGGCACCGTGCAGGACGTGGCGCCTATGCGCATGGTCAACGGTGTCATGACTACCGCCGTGGCCATCAAGACCGACGGCCAGCAGACGGTGGACCCGGCCTGTGTGCCGCCTACCGTTACTGACAAGGCCAGCCTGATGGCCGCAGTCCAGGCCTGCGGTCTGGTGGGCGTGGGCGGCGCCGGCTTCCCCACCCATGTGAAGCTGGCTGCCGACACCATTGACACACTGCTCATCAACGCGGCGGAGTGCGAACCCTACCTGACCACTGACTGCCGTGAAATGCTGGAGTGCAGCGATACCATCATTGCCGGCATTGCCGCCGTGATGAAGTACTGCTCCATCCCCAAGTGCATTATCGGCATCGAGCGCAATAAGCCGGAGTGCATCGACCTGATGTGTTCCCTGGTGCGGCAGATGCCCGGCGTCAGCGTCAAGCCGCTGCCCACCCGTTACCCTCAGGGCGCTGAAAAGACCCTGGTGGAGACCTGCACCGGCCGGGAAGTGCCTCAGGTGGGGCCCGCCGGCAAACCCGGCCTGCCCGCCGACGTGGGCTGTGTCATCATGAACGTGACCAGCGTATCCACCCTGGGCAAGTTCCTCAAGACCGGTATGCCGCTGACTACCAAGCGGGTCACCGTGGAAGGGGACGCCATCGCCAAGCCCCAGAATGTGGAAGTGCCCATCGGCACTTTGTACCGTGATGTGATCGAGGCTTGCGGCGGCATCAAGCCCGGCGTGGAACTGGGCAAGATCATCTTTGGCGGCCCCATGATGGGCGGCGCTTCCCCCAGCGCAGATTTCCCGGTGCTCAAGCAGAACAACGGTCTGCTGCTGTTCAGCAAACAGGCGGCTGATCTGCCCGAGGCTTCGGCCTGCATCCGCTGTGGCCGCTGCATCGACGCCTGCCCTATGGGCCTGGAGCCGGTGGTCATTGCCGAAGCGTTCAACAATAAGGACACCGACGCCCTGAAGGCCCGGTGTATCGACCTGTGTGTGGCCTGCGGCAGCTGCAGCTATGCCTGCCCCGCCAAGCGGCCCGTCAGCCAGACCATGGCGCTGGCCAAGGCCTGGTATCTGGCCGAACAGCGGAAAGGAGGCAAATAAGGCATGGAAGAGCGTTTGCTGGTAACCGCCTCGCCCCATATTCGGGATAATTCCACCACCCGCGGCCTGATGGGCTATGTGGTGGTGGCGCTGCTGCCCTGCGTGCTGGCTTCGGCGCTGATCTTCGGCGTTTCGGCCCTGCTGCTGGTAGCGGTCACGACCTTTGCCTGCGTGGCGTTTGAGTACATTTACGAGGTGCTTTTGCACAAACAGAACACGGTGGGGGACCTTTCCGCCGTGGTCACCGGTATCATCCTGGCGCTGAACATGCCGGTGGGCATGCCGCTGTGGATCGCGGTGGTGGGCGCTTTTGTCGCCATCGTCATCATCAAGCAGCTGTTCGGCGGTATCGGTTACAACTTCGCCAACCCGGCGCTGGTGGGCCGTATTGTGCTGTTCCTGGGCTTTACCGCCCGTATGACCGCTTACGTCTACCCCAGCATGGCGGTGGACGCCCTGGCCTCCGCCACGCCGCTGTCCCCCTCGGTGGACCTGCATGCCGTCAGCTTTATGGATATGTTCCTGGGCCTGCACGGCGGTATGATGGGCGAGACCTGCATCCTGGCCATTCTGGCCGGTTTTGCCATTCTGCTGGCCTCCGGCACCATCCAGGCCACGATCCCGGTCAGCATTGTGGCCACTGTCTTTGTGCTGACCACCCTGTACACCCGCGACCCCTATGAGGCGCTGATGGAGTGCATGGCCGGCGGTCTGCTGTTCGGTGCCGTGTTTATGGCCACCGACTATGTGACCAGCCCCTTCACCACCAAGGGCAAGCTGTACTACGGCATTTTTATCGGCCTGGTCACTTTCCTTATCCGTAATTTTGCCAGCATGAACGAAGGTATGAGCTTCGCCATCCTGCTGGGCAACCTGATGACGCCCTGGTTCAACGCCTGGGGCCATCAGGTGCCGCTGGGCTACAAGAAGGCCAAAAAGGCCAAAGCCAAGAAGGAAGGGGGTGCCGCCTGATGGCTAACCAGAATGCTGAAAAGCAGAGCGCCTTTAAGGAACTGGTCCTGCCGGTCATTGTGCTGGTGGTGATCTGCCTGGTGTGTAGCGCCCTGCTGGCGGTACTCAACGACGTCACCGCCCCTATCATTGAGGAAAACACCAAGGCCGAGACGCTGGCTGCCTATCTGTCGGTGCTGCCCGAGGGCACCACTGAAGGGGATATGACGGAGCTGTCCGGCCTGACCACCCCCGACGTACAGGGGGCCGTCACCACGTCCACCGGCGCGGCGGCGGTCAAGGCGGCGTCCACCGGTTATTCTGGCAAGGATGTTACCGTCTATGTGGCCTTTGATGCCAACGGCGCCATCGCCAACATCAGCGTGGATGCTTCCACCCAGACTACCGGCATCGGTTCCAAAGTGGCTGAAGACAGCTTCACCTCCGGCTTTATCGGCTGGGCAGACGGTGCGGTGTCCAGCGGTGCACCGGTGGATGGCATTGCCAGTGCCACCTATTCCAGCAACGCGGTGTTTGCCGCCGTCAATGCGGCCATCGACTGCTACAACAATGAGATCAAAGGGGGTGCGTAAGGATGGCGGAAAAACCGAGCAAATGGAAAATTTTTACGGCGGGTATTATCCGTGAAAACCCCGTCCTGCGCCTGGTGCTGGGCTGCTGCTCTGTGCTGGCTGTCACCACCACCGTTTCCGGCGCCGTGGGCATGGGTCTGTCCATGACCTTCGTGCTGGTCTGCTCCAATATCGTTATCTCGGCGCTGCGCAAGGCCATTCCCGGCAAGGTGCATCTGCCCTGCTACATCGTTATCATCGCCACCTTCGTTACCGTGGTGCAGATGGTGCTGCAGGCCTTTGTGCCGGACTTGTACAAGTCGTTGGGCGTGTTCCTGGCGCTGATCGTGGTCAACTGCATCATCCTGGGCCGTGCTGAGATGTTCGCCTGCAAGAATACCGTGGTGGACTCCGCGCTGGACGGCCTGGGTATGGGCGTGGGCTACATCCTGACCATGGCGCTGATGTCCTCCATCCGTGAGATCATCGGCAGCGGCACCTGGCTGGGCATCACCATCGTGCCCGAAAGCGTGGACCGCATGACCGTTATGAACTCGGCCCCCGGCGGTTTCTTCGTGTTTGGCTGCCTGATGGCCGGCTGTGTCTGGCTGGAGCGCAAACTCAACAAACCCATTGAGCGAAAAACCTGCGGCGATGTGATGCTGGAAGAGATTGACGCCGCCAAAGCCGAACAGAAAGGGGGCGCTGAGGAATGAGCAGCAACGTTGCCACTTTTGCCACGATCTTCTTCAGCATGATCCTGGTCAACAACTACGTTCTGGTCCAGTTCCTGGGTATCTGCCCCTTCCTGGGCGTTTCCAAAAAGCTGGACTCCTCTTTCGGCATGGGCATGGCGGTCATCGTGGTCATGGTCATTGCCACAGCCGTGACATTCCCGCTGCAGATCTTCCTGCTGGATGCCTTTAACCTGGGCTACCTGCAGACCATCATCTTCATCCTGGTCATTGCGGTGCTGGTCCAGCTCATCGAGATCACCCTCAAGCGCTATATCCCGGCGTTGTACCAGTCCCTGGGCGTCTACCTGCCGCTGATCACCACCAACTGCTGCGTGCTGGGTGTCACCATTCTGGCCGTGCAGGACTACTCCGCCGTGGTTACCGAGAGCGGCTTCGGCCTTGCCTTTGCCGAGGCACTGATCTGTGCTGCCGGTGCAGGTGTGGGTTTCCTGGTGGCCATGCTGCTGTTCTGCGGCGTGCGTCAGCGTGTGGAAAACTCCAACCCGCCGGAATCCTTCAAGGGTCTGCCCATCACGCTGGTTTCCGCCGCCATCACCTCGCTGAGCTTCATGGGCTTCGGCGGCCTGGTGGAAAACATCATCAACGCGATTCTGTAAAGAAAGGGGAACAGAGAAAATGAACCCGATCGTATTTGCTATCGTCGTGCTGGTGGTGCTGGGCCTGGCGGGCGGCATTATTCTGGTGCTGGCCTCCAAGTTTATGGCAGTGTATGAGGACCCCCGCATCGCCCAGATCAATGAATGCCTGGCCGGTGCCAACTGCGGCGGCTGCGGCTATGCCGGCTGTGCCGACTACGCCAAGGCCATCGTGGAGGATGGCGCGCCCACCTATAAATGCGCCCCCGGCGGCGACAAGGCTGCCGACGCCATCAACCGCATCATGGGGACCGAGGAATCCGACCGTCCCAGCATGCGCGCCACCGTGATCTGTGCCGGCGGCGAAAACTGCGGTAAGCGCTTTGACTATAAAGGCATCCAGACCTGTGCGGCGGCGGCTGCCCTGGCCGGAGGTCCCAGCGCCTGCGCTTTTGGTTGCCTGGGCCTGGGCGATTGTACCCGCGCCTGTAAGTTTGACGCCATCCATGTGGTCAAGGGTGTGGCTGTGGTGGACCGCAGCAAGTGCACCGGCTGTACTGCCTGTGCCGCTGCCTGCCCGCGTAAGGTCATCCAGATGAAACCCATCGCCCCCCAGCCGGTGGTCAAGTGCTCCAACAAAGATAAGGGCGCTGTGGTCAACAAGACCTGCAAGGTGGGCTGCATCGCCTGCGGCCTCTGCGTGCGCAACTGCCCCCAGCAGGCCATCTTCCTCAAGGATAACGTGGCTGTCATCGACTACACCAAGTGCAACGGCTGCGGCACCTGCGTCACCAAGTGCCCCAAAAAAGCCATCCAGTGGGTGGAGGGCAGACCCCGCCCCGTGGATGCGCCGGTCCCTAACCCGGCAGTACTGTAATACCCGGCAATTCCCCGCCCCTGTGGCGGGGAATTTTGCCGTTTTGCCCCAACTTTTTTGCAAAAAAGCAGGACAGAACCGCCGGGATGTGCTATACTATCATCGCAGGAAACAATGTACAAAGTTCAGGGAGGTTTACCTATCATGGAGATCACCAACGATATCCTTTATGTCGGCGTCAACGACCATGACGTCGATCTGTTTGAAGGCCAGTATACGGTGCCCAACGGCATGGCCTATAATTCCTATCTGATCCGGGATGAGAAAGTGGCCGTGATGGACTCGGTGGATGCCCACTTCACCGACGCATGGCTCACCAATATTGCTGCTGTGCTGGGCGCTGCCACGCCGGACTATCTGGTGGTACAGCATATGGAGCCGGATCACTCCGGGTCCATCCTGGCTTTCGCCCAGGCGTACCCGCAGGCCAAGATCGTGGCCTCTGCCAAGGCCATCGCCATCATGCAGCAGTTCTTTGACACCGACTTTACCGCCCGCAGCATCGCCGTCAAGGAAGGGGACACCCTGGCCCTGGGCAAACATACGCTGCATTTTGTCACCGCGCCCATGGTCCACTGGCCTGAGGTGGTTATGACTTACGATGATGCCGACAAGGTGCTGTTCAGCGCCGACGCTTTCGGCAAGTTTGGCGCCCTGGATGTGGAAGAAGAATGGCTGCCCGAGGCCCGCCGCTATTACATCGGCATTGTGGGCAAGTACGGCATGCAGGTGCAGGCTGTACTCAAAAAGGCTGCGGCCCTGGAGATCGAGAAGGTCTGCTCTCTCCACGGCCCCGTGCTGGGTAAAGAACAGTTGCCCGACGTGCTGGCTGCCTACGACGCCTGGAGCGCCTACCGCCCTGAGACGGAGGGCGTTCTGGTGGCTTACTGCTCGATCTACGGCCATACCAAGGCTGCGGCCGAGGCCCTGGGCGAAGCCCTGAAAGCCAAAGGGCAGGAGGTCGTCGTTATGGACCTGGCCCGCTGCGATATGGCTGAGGCTGTGGCCCAGGCGTTCCGCTACAGCAAACTGGCCCTGGCTACCCCCACCTACAACGGCGAAGTGTTCCCCTTTATGCGCTGCTTTATTGAGCATCTGACCGAGCGTAACTACCAGAACCGTACCGTCGGCCTGATCGAAAACGGCACCTGGGCGCCCACGGCGGCCAAGGTCATGCGCAAATTGCTGGAGAACAGCAAGAACCTGACCATCGTCGAGCCTACCGTCAGCATCAAGAGCGCGCTGAACGCCGCCAGCGAAGCCCAGCTGGCTCAGCTGGCTGAGGCCCTGGCCCAGTAAAAAAATCCAAAAAATGGGGTTGACAAACAGAGGTCGTTGTCGTATAATATCTGTTGTCAGCTCCCCATGGATGATTAGCTCAGCTGGTTAGAGCGCTGCGTTCACATCGCAGAGGTCGAGGGTTCGAGTCCCCCATCCTCCACCAAAACCCCGGACCGAAAGGTTCGGGATTTTTTTGTATTACACCAAACCCCGGCCCCGCCATATGGCGGGGCCGGGGTTCTCTCTATAGATGCAGAGGTGCAGTTATGTGGTGGATTTCATCATGGCCCGATAGCCGATGACCACCGTCCACACATAGGCGCAGGTCTTGGGGATCATCAGCATGCCGATCACGGGCACGGTATCGGCCCACAGCACCACCGGGATGTAAAAGCCAAAACTCAGCACAATGGTCAGCCACATCCAGCGGAAAGCCGCATCCTGCGTCTCCCGGGCGCTGCGGTAGAACAGCACAATGATGACCAACCCCAGCAGGGCAAAGGGGATGTTGCGGTAGATGCCCCAGGCCAGCGGGGCGTCGGCGCTGAGCCACTGGTTCTGCGGCAGCAGGCACAGCAGCCCCCGGACTGCGGCCAGCAGCCAGACCAGGGCCGTCAGGCCGCTGCGGCCCTGCACCTGGTAGCGCTTGCGCCATACATAGTACAGCAACACATAAAACACCGTCATCGTCACCGAGGTGATGGCTTTGCCCAGGCCCAGGGCAGCGGTGTAGTTTTCCAGCCCGGTGGTGCACAGCGCCCAGGCCCGGGGCACCAGATGGAAAGCATCCCCGGCGCCCAGCACCACGGCCATCCAGCCGAACAGCCGATACTGCTGGTCAGCGCCTTGCCGCCGGATCATCCTCACACCCAGGGTGAGGACCGTCACCAGATACACCGCGTCAAAAGCGGTTTCTATAATTGCCTGCATACAGTCAGATCCTTTCTTGTTGACAAAGTTGAACGTTGTTCATTTTGGCGGCAAAAAATCCCCCGCAGGGGAGGGTGTCAGTACAGCAACCGGCGGAGCAGCCGCAGCGCCGGAGTTGGGTCATAACAGTTCCGCAGCTGGGCCGCCAGCAGCAGCGAGAACAGCAGGTCGGCCAGGGCCTCCGGCGTGAAATCCTCATCGAAAGCGTCCGGGCGTGCCCGGGGGTCCTGCCGCAGCACTGCGCACAGCATGTCGGTCATGTGGGTCCAGGTTTCGGTCATCCGCGCCTTGCCGTCCGGTTTTCCGGTGGCGGCAAAGGCCGCGGAATGCAGCGCAAAAAAACCGGGGTACTGCCGGTTCCCGTATTCCAGGCGCTCAAAGAGCCAGGCGATACAGTCCGCTGCGCTGGAAAAACTGCCGTCTTCGCAGCGGAAAATATCATGCCAGACGCTTTCCACGGCGGCTGCCGCCAGTTCTGCCTTGGAGCCGAAGTAGTTGTAGACGGTCCCCACCGAGACCCCGCAGGCAGCCGCGACCTGGCGCACGTTCAGCGCGCCGCCGCCCTGGCTGCGGATCAATTCCCGGCAGGCGGTCAGAATTTCTTCTTTGGAAGTAGCGGTGGGATTCAATAGTATCACCTCAAAATGAACGATGTTCATTATACGGGCCGTGGGCATCTTTGTCAAGCAGAAAGGGGAAAGTGTTCCGTCCGGCTGGGCTGGCAAACCGTTGAGGCCCACGCGCTGCGGCACTTTTTGCGGCGCTTTGCGGCCTCATAAAAACGCGCAGGTGAAAAAGCAGAAACAGGTCGTTGCACTGAACACGACAAAATCGACCAGCAACACAAACGGCGCGTTCCGGGATGCATATACGATCTGCTCGGTCTCCTCGGTTTTATCGGGGCTGGCCAGCATCTCGTTTTCCATCTGCCGCAGCCCCGCCCGAATGCGGAAAGGCCCCGGCAAAAAGTCGCCTTTCCCTTTGCCCCAGCGCACATCGTCGTAACGGGTGCCCTGGTCCGGGAACAGCCGCAGCCATTCCTGCTGAAAGCGATGAACGGACAGTGCCCCCACGGCAACCCCCAAACCGTAATACAAGAGCGTGGCAGTTACATACAACCCAAAAGGAATGCGCCCGAGCAGCAAAAAGGCAAGCAACAGCACACCCCAAAAACAGAGCGTGGCGCAGAGTGTCAGTTTGCGATAGAACGTCATGATAAATCCTTTTGTCGCGGCCTTATCGCCGGAAAAACGGCTGTCAGACATTATTCAGAAATTGCCCCGGCAGCAGAAGCAAAGAGAGGGCAGTAACGCCGCACACGGCAAAATGGAATAGGATCAGCTGCCAGCTGCACAGCGCGGCCTGCACAATCTGCGCAGTTTCCTCCGTTTTGTCGGGACTGGCCAGCATCTCCCGGCCCATCTGGCGAAACCCGGCCCGGGCACTGCATGGAGCGGGGTAAAAGTTGTCTTTGACATTGCCCCAGCGCACATCGTCGTAGCGGGTGCCTTGGTCCGGGAACAGCCGCAGCCATTCCCGCTGGAAGGCGGAAGCGGCCCGAAAGGCAAGGACTCCGCCGGAAGCGTAATAGGAAAGCCAACAGACAACAAAAAAGCCGAAAGACAGATTTCCGCGCAGGGGTACAGCCAGAGCCAGCACACCCCAGAAGCAGGCGGTGCAGAGCAGCGAGGCTTTCCAATACTTGGCCACGGCACAGACTCCTTTCTATGCAAAAACCGGGAAAAGGTTTCCCTTTTCCCGGAAAAGCTGGTCGGATCATCAAATTGCCTGGAACCCTACGCTCTGCATAAAGCGCAGGAAAGCGGCCTGCCCGGCGGCGTCCTGTTTGAAGACGCCGGCGTTCTCCAGCACGTGGCTGAACACCACGCCGATCTCCTGTTTCACGGCGTTGTTAGCGTCCTCGGGCTTCATGGAAGTGCCGTACTTGGCGATCAGCTCGTCGATCCAGTCGGCGTGCACGGCCAGGGGCGAACCTTCGGTGCGGCTGGTGTTGGGCAGCTGCCCGGCCAGGATTTCAGCGATCTGAGCGCCCTGCTCCTTCAGGCGGGCGGGCAGGATGGCCAGACCCATGACCTCGATGAGGCCGATGTTTTCCTTCTTGATGTTGTGGTATTCCTTGTGGGGGTGGAAGATGCCGTCGGGGTACTCTTCGCTGGTGCGGTTGTTGCGCAGCGCCAGGTCCAGGATGTAGCCGTCCTTCTCATCGTAGTGCAGGATGGGGGTGACGGTGTTGTGAGGCGTGTCCCCGGTATGGGAGAGAATGCCCACGCTCTCGTCGGTGTAGTCCCGCCAGGCGGTCAGGATGTTGTTGGCCACGATCTGCATCTGCTGGCTGCTGCGGCCCACCAGCCGCACGGCGGAGACCGGCCAGTTCAGGATACCAGCCTTGACGCCGGGGTAGCGGATATCGGTCAGCGGCGTGGCGATACCGGCCTTCTGCATGGGGAAGACATACCGCCCGCCCTGGAAGTGGCTGTGGCTCAAAATGCTGCCGCCCACGATGGGCAGGTCGGCGTTGGAGCCGCAGGTGTAATGGGGGAACTGGGCCACAAAGTCGAAGATCTCGGCCAGGGTCTGGCGGTCCATTTCCATAGGCTTATGGGTCTCGTGCAGCATGATGCAGTGCTCATGGAAGTAGGCATAGGGGCTGTACTGCAGGTAGAACTGCTGGCCCGCCAGCGTGATGGGCACGATGCGGTGGGTCTGCCGGGCGGGGAAATTGATGCGCCCCGCATAGCCGATGTTTTCTTTGCAGAGCATGCAGGCAGGGTAACCGGACTTGGGCTGCAGCCGTTCCAGAGCGATGGTCTTGGGGTCCTTTTCCGGCTTGGTCAGGTTGATGGTGATCTCCAGGTCGCCGTAAGGCGTGGCGGAGTTCCACTGAATATTCTTGGCGATCTGGGCGGTGCGGATGTAGTTGGTCACCACGCACAGGTCATAGAACCAGTCGGTAGCCGCCTGGGCACCCTTCTTCTCGTAGAGTTTCTTGAACTTCTTGCAGACCTCGCTTTCCCGGGGCATCAAGGCGCCCATGAGGCGGGTCTCAAAGTTGATGCGGAACTGGGGCACGGCACCGTCCAGCAGGTCTTTTTGGGCGGCCAACTCCACCATTTCGTCCAGCAGGGCGGCGGGGGTGTCAAAGTCCTCCTTGGGGACCTTTTCCTCGCTGGGGGCAGCCAGTGCCAGCAGGTCCAGCAGGGTGTTGCGGGCCACGATCACATCCAGGTCCTTGATGAGCTTGTGCTTGCGCCCGAAACGCAGCAGGCGCTCCACATCCAGCGCCAGCCGCGCGTCGCGCTGTTCCGGGGTCAATACCGTGCAGTCAAATTCGTTGTTTGCCATAGTTGCCCTCCTGTAGCGGTGTGTTTTCGGTTGTGTTGTACTAACCATACCGCAAAAATCCTCCGTTTTCCATAGCGCTGCGTGCCATGCTTTTGCAGATTTCATGCACGATGCACAATCATTCCAGGTATTGGGTGCTGCCCCAACCCATGGGCCGGTCCTGATAGGCCACCAGCGACCAACCCGGCGCGGTGCTGCACAGACACCGCCTTTCACCGTGACACAGATAAAGGAGCGGTTTTCTTTCCTTTATTGTCGCATGTTGTCGACGTATTGTCAATGAAAAATCCCCCGCCGGGAACGCCCCGGCAGGGGATGGCGATGCTTATTTTTTCAGGTCGCTGAACAGGTCCTTGCGGTAGACCCCCTCATCGGTCAGCTTGGCAAAACTGTCAATGACCAGCTGCTTGTCCTCGGCATAGGTGACGCCGAACCACTTGTCGTGGGTGGGCAGTACCTGTACGCTGACCTTGCCGGCCTGCAGCAGTTCGTCGATGTAGATCGGCAGCAGGTACTCGGCTTTCAGCGGGTTGGCGGCGGCAGCTTTCTCAAAGAACTCCACAAAACCGGTTTCCAGCAGGTCCACAAAAGCGGGGGTCAACGCCCACATATTCATGGATACCAGGCTTTCCACGTCCACCGGCTTGCCCGCCACGGCGGCGCCGTCGGCGGTCTTTTCAATGCCGCTGGTCTCATCCACGCCGGTCAGGAACCCTTCGGCGTTCATGCGGCAGATGCCGCGGGTCACAGCGCCGTTGTCGCTCAGGGTGTTTTTCAGCACAAAACCGGCCATGGCCAGTTTGCCGGGGGCAGCGGGGTCATATCCCTGCAAAAAGTCATGCAGTTTTACAAAGGCTTCCTTGCCGTAGTAGTCGTCGGCATTGATGACCGCGAAAGGCTCCTGCAGAATGCCCTGGCAGGCCAGCACGGCCTGACCGGTGCCCCAGGGCTTGGTGCGGCCTTCCGGCACGGCGTACCCGGCGGGCACGTTGTCCAGCGCCTGGAACGCATAGGCGATCTCCACGCCCAGGTCCCGGCAGACCGCCTCGATGCGGTCACCGATGGCCTCCTTGAAGGCCTGCTCAATGTCGTGGCGGATGATAAAGACGATCTTGTCAAATCCGGCCTCGATGGCATCGTGGATGGAATAGTCCATGATGATCTGGCCGCCGGGGCCTACGGCCGCCAGCTGCTTGATGCCGCCGCCGAAGCGGGAACCAATGCCCGCCGCCATGATGACCAGTGCAGTTTTCATAATGTCCTCCGTTTTTACAGTTTTATCCACAGGCGCGCTGCAAGAGAGCGGCGCGCAGATTTACCATCCCAGATCGTACATCAGGCCAAGGAAAGTCGGCCCCGAAAGATACAGCAGCGCCAGTTCAAACACCAGCGACACCACAAAGTAGATCACCACCGCAGGCACACTGACACCGCCCGCCTGCAACAGCGCGTCGGTGCGGGCCTCGCCCTCGGGGCAGTGGGCATAGATGTTCTGGATGCGGGCCTTGGCGCGCTTCTGGTACCAGGACACCGCAAACAACCCCAGCAGCACCCGCAGCGCCCAGGAGCCGACATAGCATATGGTGGAAGCATAGGGCAGCCAGCCGATGGGCAAGGTGCCGAAGAAATCCGCGTCATAGTAGGCGATCAGGTCCAGCGTGGAGATCAGCGTGAAAAACAGCATCAGCACGGCGGTAACGATGCCTTCTTTCCACAATTTGCGGTAGAACAGATAAGCCGGGCCAAAGAAAAAGGCGGAGAAAGAGAAAGTCACCCGCTGTTTGGTCTCGCTCATGCGGAAAAAGTGCATCAGGTAGTACACCGGCGAGCGCCCCACAAAAGCCGCCCAGTCCCGGGCTTTGATGCCGTCGATGGCGTCGTCGGGGCCCACTTCCCGCCGGTAGGCGTGGCCGTCGGGAGCGGCGCCATAGGTCTCCATACGGGGGGCGTTGCGCTGCGGGCCGGTGGGCGGGGGATAGGCCCCGCCGGATTCCCCGCCGCGGGCGTAGATGGGGCGGGAATCTTCCGGCTGGCCAGCGGGCTGGTCCTGCGCACTGGGCAGGGGCACACCGCAATGGGCACACCGGGCAGAACCCGGCTGGTTGTGAGTACCGCAGTTGGGGCAAACCGCCGCATGGGCAGCGGCTTCTGCCTCAGGGCCAAACTCGGGCTGCCACTCAAATCCGGCGGCGTGTTCCGATTGGTGCATGCAGGCCCCGGTTTTTTGCCAGCAAGCCCGGTGATAGGGGGTGCCGCAGTCGGGGCAAACGACGATATCGTCCTCGTCGGTAAAGGCCTGTTCGCAGACAGGACAGTGGTTTCCAGTATATCGTGCCATGTGTTGTTATCCTCCCAATTACATACAGCCATTATACCGCATCGGCAGAGCAAATGCAAAGAATTTTCTATGAAGAAATGAGCCGGTGTGCGGGTTTGAAGGCTGTTGTCCCTCTTTACAAGGACTTCGATTTGGTTTATACTATTATTATGTGAATTTATGCCAATC
>DXBO01000171.1 GCA_019116485.1 Candidatus Gemmiger excrementavium | reverse complement strand
CGCGGCAGGCCTGGCCGGCGGTGACGAGACCGCCGGGCTGCAGGTCATTGCCCGCATCACGCCGGAACAGCGGGCAGCCGCCGCAGCGTTGCTGAAGCAGTGCCATTTCACGGTATGCCCCACCAAGAGCGACAAAGTCTTTTACATCGAGGTGGTACTCACCGCCGACGGCGGCACTGCCCGGGCAGTGATCGAGGATTTCCACACCAACCTGACCCGGCTGGAGCGGGACGGCGTGCCCGCTCCCCTGCCCGGCGCCGCACCGGACCGCCCTGCCGACACCGCCCAGACTGACCGCACAGCCATGAGCGTGGAGAGCATCCTGGACTTTGCGGCCAGCGCCGACCTGGAAGATGTGCGCGGGCTGCTGGAACGGCAGATCGACTGCAACATGGCTATTGCCGAGGAAGGTCTGCGCAATCCCTGGGGCGCCCAGGTGGGCCGCACCCTGCTGCGCACCGGCCAGCCCGACCTGTACACCCGGGCTGCTGCTGCCGCTGCCGCAGGCAGCGACGCCCGTATGGGCGGCTGTGAACTGCCGGTGGCCATCGTATCGGGCAGCGGCAACCAGGGGCTGACCGCCTCGGTGCCGGTGATCGTCTATGCCCGGGAGAAGGGGCTGCCCCAGGAGGCCCTTCTGCGGGCGCTGCTGGTGTCCAACCTCATCACCATCCACCAGAAAACCGGCATCGGGCGGCTGTCCGCTTTCTGCGGGGCCACCAGCGCCGGGGTGGGCGCAGCCTGCGGCATCGCCTGGCTGGACGGCGGCGGATATGAAGAGATCGCCCACACCATCGTCAACGCCCTGGCCATTCTGTCCGGCATGGTGTGCGACGGGGCCAAGGCCTCCTGCGCGGCCAAGATCGCCACGGCGGTGCAAAACGGCCTGCTGGGCTATCGGCTGTTCTGCAACGGGCTGCAGTTCTACGCCGGGGACGGCATCGTGACCAAAGGCGTGGAAAACACCATCGCCAACGTAGGCCGCCTGGCCAACCGGGGCATGCGCGGCACCGATTGCGAGATTCTGGACATCATGGTGGGACGCTGATCTTTCTACAGAAGCCCCCCGCGGCGGGAACGGAACATCGTTCCCGCCGCGGGGGTTTTTCAGGGTATACCGGGCATCACTCCATGCCCAGAACGTTTTTCAGATTGTTTTTGTAGATATCCGCCTTGGTACCGTACACGATCTGTACGCCGTCGCTGACGCGCACCACGCCGTTGGCGCCGGTGTTTTTCTTCCACTCGTCGTCGGACATAACCAGGCTCTTGTCTTTGACTTTGACGCGCAGCCGGGTAAAGCAGGCGTCTACGTTCAGGATGTTATCGGCTCCACCCAGGCCCTCGACAATGACGGCCAAGGTCTCATCATCCACCTTTTTCCCCTTGAGCTGTACGGTTTCGCCTTCGTCCTCACGGCCGGGGGTCTTGTAGTTGAACTTGAGGATCATGAACCGGAAGGTGAAGTAGTACAGTAAGAAGAATACAGCCCCCAGAATGAAGATCCATATCCAGTGGGAGCCTTTGTCCGCCTGCATGATACCGTTGAAGATGGTACTGAGGAAGGGACCACCGAAAGAGCTGGGGCCAGGCACGTTGACCTGGAAAATGTAAGTCAACAGGTAAGCCAGTCCCGCAAAGCCCGCATGGATGACAAAAAGCAGCGGGGCCACAAACAGGAACGCATACTCGATAGGCTCGGTGATACCGGTGAACACCGCCGGGATGACCGCGGCAATAAGCAGTGCCTTGACCTGCTTTTTGCGCTCCGGCTTGGCCGTTTGGTACATGGCCAGCGCAGCGCCGGGCATGCCGAACATGGCGAAAATAACCTTACCGTTCATGACGAAACGGCTGATATTGATGTCGAACATCGCATCGGGAGAAGCCAGCATGGCATTGTAGATGTTGACGGCCCCCTCATACAATTTGCCGTCGATGGTCATGGAACCGCCCAGATTGGTGAAAAAGAACGGCGTATAAATGAAGTGGTGCAGCCCGAAAGGCAAGAGTGCGCGTTCACTCAGGCCGTAGATCACACTGCCGGCGGCACCTGTCTCATAAATAACCTCGCCCATAAAGCCCAGGGCATTCTGGACCGGAGGCCAGACAAACGCCATAACCAGGCCCAGCGCCGAACAGCCCAACAGCGTAATCATGGGCACGAATTTGGTGCCCGAGAAAATCCCCAAAATAGGCGGCAGCTGGATGTTGTAGAACCGATTATGCAGCGCAGCCACCAGCAGACCCACCAGAATGCCGCCAAACACGCCGGTATCCAGCGAAGCAATGCCCATCACCATGGACTGGCCGGTTTTCATGTTGGCGGTGTCCAAGACTCCCAGATTGGTGAGCAGAATGTTCATGACATTGTTCATGGCCAAAAAACCGATGACACTGCACAGAGCCGCGATACCTTTTTCTTTTTCGGCGTAGCCAATGGCCACTGAAACCGCAAAGATGATGGGCAGGTAGTTGTTGATGGTATTGCCCATCGCTTTGAGAAGGTTAAAGAACAGCTGTACATACTGGTTCCCCAGCAAAGGGAACAAGTTGACCATGTTGGCCGTGGTAAATGCCGACCCCACACCCACCAGGATACCTGCGATAGGCAGGATCATGACGGGTGTCATCAAAACTTTTCCCAGTTTCTGGAACTGGGAGAATGTGAACTTTTTCGTCATTGCAAATTCCTCCCGCCTTCTTTAGTGCAGTTCAGGCCAGTAGCCTTTGTTGGCTTGGATCATCTTGTCCAGAATCTTCCGAGCCACCTTGGCGGAGGGCACAGTCTTGTTCATGGTCAGTGCTTCCAGTGCTTTCTGGTAGGAATTCTCAAAGTAGGCATCTACGATAAGTTTTTCCGAGGCCAGCTGCTGCTGGATCATGCCCAGCTGGAATTGAGGTATCTTGCCGATGACCACCGGTTCGGGGCCCCATTTGCGCAGGTAGCAGGGCACTTCCACCATAGCATCATAAGGCAATTCCGGGATGGCACCCCGGTTTTCCACAATAACCAGATAACGGTCCGCGTTGTTGTAGGCAATGGAACAGGCCACATCCACAATGAAATCACCAAAGGCATTGAACAGGTTCAGGTTGACCTGATGGGCGCCGTCGCTCTCCCGCAGCAGACGGACCTGATCGTACATGTCCTTTTCGCGGCCATCCATAACCATATTGGCGCGGGTGTAGTGGATGTCCATATCCTCGGCGCTTTCCTTCGCGTAGAGGTAATACTGCAAATAGGTATTGGGCAGAAACTCCGGGAAGTCGGTAAGAATCTCTTTGAAGTTTTCCCAAGTATGACGCCAGGACGGATCTGAGTGATGCTTATCGTGGGAAGCTGCCAGACCGAACTGCAGGATTTTCTCTTTCAGCTCGGGCATTCTGTCCACGCCGGACTTGTCGTACAGATGGGTCCACCAGCCGAAGTGGTTGAGCCCAAAATAAACGGGGTCCAGATCATTGTACTTTTTCAGATTCAGCATCTTGGCGAAGGAGAGCATAATCGCCACCGGCATGTCGCAGATATTCAGAATCTTGTAGTTGTTGTATTTGCGGCGGGTCGCTTCCGCCACAATGGCAGCCGGGTTGGAATAGTTAATGATCCACGCCTCGGGCGAGTATTTGCGCACATCGTCGATGACACCAAACACACCGGGGATAGACCGCAAACCGTAAGCCATGCCGCCGGGACCACAGGTCTCCTGCCCGACAACGCCGAATTCCAGCGAGATTTTCTCGTCCTGTTCCCGCATCTTCAGCCCGCCCTGCCGGATCTGGGCAAAGGCAAAGTCGATGTCGGTGTAGGCTTTTTCCGGGTCGGTGGTGGTAAAGTATGTACAGGCCGGGTCCAGCTTGGCCACAAGCGAAGCGCACAGCGTGTCCACCAGTTCCAGACGATCCGGGTCAATATCGTACAGGACTAATTTCTGCAGCGGGAAACGATGAAGATTTTCTACCAGGCTCTGGAGGATACCGGGGGTATGGCTGGAGCCACCGCCTACGATGACAACTTTAAATCCTTTCATTTCATCTACCTCACATTGCTATTTTTTCCTCATTTCCTTGCGCGCGCTGGGAAGAACAGCTATAATATAATCAAATTTCACAGTTTTGGGAAGAGTTTTTCCCGATTTTGAAACAATATGCCCACACCGAAT
>DXBO01000170.1 GCA_019116485.1 Candidatus Gemmiger excrementavium | reverse complement strand
AAATACTTTAGCAATCGTTCAGATGGCTGCTCCATTCGCACAGGATGGTGAATGCTGGTAGCCGCAATTCGAAGATTGTGATGAGCACATATATCAAGTATGGCTCCCGTGATCATGATCGAGAAAGAGGTGAAATAACCATGAAGAAGGGCATCCATCCGAACTATGTGGACTGCACCATCACCTGCGCCTGCGGCAATGTGATTCACACCCGTGACACCAAGCCGGAGATCCGCGTGGAAGTTTGCAGCAAGTGCCACCCGTTCTACACCGGCAAGCAGAAGCTGGTGGACACCGGCGGCCGTGTCGAGCGTTTCAAGCGCCGTTATGCCAACGCTGGCAAATAAGTTTGTTTGCACTGCACCCCAGATGGCAACATCTGGGGTCTTTTTGGCTGTCTGCCCCCCCGTTGTAAGGAGTTACCCGATGCCCGATTACAAGACCCTGCGCGGCACCGCCGTCTATGAATATGAAGAGAAGCGCAGCCGCTTTATCGCTACTGCTGCTTTTGCCGATACCGAGGAAAAAGCCCTGGCGGTGCTGGGCGCCGTGCGCGCCGCCAACCGCACGGCACGCCATAATGTCTATGCCTACGTGCTGCAAAATGGCCGTACCCGCTACTCCGATGACGGGGAACCGGCCAAAACGGCGGGCACCCCGGTACTGGAGGCCATTGGCCATGCCGGTGTGTCCGACGTCATCGTGGTGGTGACCCGGTATTTCGGCGGTATTTTGCTTGGCACCGGCGGCCTGGTGCGGGCTTATACGGCGGCGGCCTCCGGGGCGCTGCAAAGGGCGGAACTGGTCAGCATGCGCTTGGTGGTGGACTGCTCGGTGCGGGTGGCTTATCCTTTGTTTGAACAGGCCCAGCGGATCATCGCGGCGTCTGGCGCCAAGCTGGAAGAACCGGTGTACGACGATGCTGTTACGCTGCGTTGGCGTATGCCGGCGGGTGGGGAAGACCCCCTGTGCGCGAAGCTGGGGGAACTGACCCGGGGGACTGCCCAGGTGCAGGTGGGGACACCACAATACGCACCTTTCTGAACAAATCGTGAAAAGCGCAGAAAAAATAGAGTGTTTCGCGCAGTTTTGTCGTATTTCTATATAGGAGAACGGAAAGGGGGCGGATTTTGTGACCATCCGGGAAGAAACCCAGGCCATGGAACGTCAGATGTTGAGCCGCTATGCGACGTTGAGCGAGAATACCCGCGGACGCCGCAGGGCTGAGGAAGAGGACCCCATCCGACCTTGCTTTCAGCGGGACCGGGATCGCATTCTGCACTGCAAGGCGTTCCGCCGTCTGAAACAGAAGACCCAGGTCTTTCTCTCGCCGGAAGGGGACCATTACCGCACCCGGCTTACCCACACGCTGGAGGTCAGCCAGATCGCCCGCACCATCGCCCGGGCTCTGCGCCTGAACGAGGACCTGACCGAGGCCATCGCCTTGGGTCACGACCTGGGCCATACACCCTTCGGCCATGCGGGGGAGCGGGCTCTTGACCGTTTGTGTCCCGGTGGGTTCACCCACTATCGGCAGAGTCTGCGTGTGGTGGACTTGCTGGAGAAGGACGGGAAGGGGCTGAACCTGAGCTGGGAGGTACGCAACGGCATTGTGACCCATACCAAGGGGACCTGGGCCCGTACGCCGGAAGGGTGCGTGGTTCGCCGGGCGGACCACATCGCCTTCCTTAACCACGATATCGAGGACGCCGTGGCAGCCGGGGTGCTGGACCCCCACAACCTGCCGCCCGAAGCCACCGCTGTGCTGGGTTCCACCAAGTCCCAGCGCATCACCACTATGATTACCGATCTGGTGGAACACAGCCAGAACGGGCGCATCAATTTTTCCCCCGAGGTGGAGGATGCCTACGCCACCCTGAAAGACTTCATGTATTCCACCGTCTATGTGGACAAAGAGGCCAAGCGGGAAGAGAAAAAGGTGGACAAGTTGATCCAGGGGCTGTATGAGCGCCTGTGTGACGAACCCGCTCTGCTGCCTAATTTTTATTTGCAGATCGCTTACAACGAAGGTGTGGACCGGGCTGCCACCGACTACATCAGCGGCATGAGCGACGAATTTGCCACACGGTTGTTTGTGGAGTGGTATGTACCCCAGAAATGGCATGTGCTGTGAGCACCGTGCCCGGTCCAGGAGGTGGGAGCGGTTGATCCCGCAGGAATACATACAGGAGGTCGTGCGGCGCAATGACATTGAAGAAGTCATTGGCCAGTATGTACAGCTGCGCCGCCGGGGCCGCACCCTGAGCGGGCTGTGTCCCTTTCACAACGAAAAGACCCCCTCTTTCGTGGTCTATCCCGATACCCAGAGCTTTTACTGCTTTGGCTGCGGTGCGGCCGGGGATGTTATAAATTTTGTGCGCAAGTACAATAATCTGGGATATGTGGAAAGCATCAAACAGCTGGCCGCCCGGGCCGGTATGCCCCTGCCCGAGGAAGAGGACCGGGAGGCGAAAGCCCGTCAGCGTTTGTTGGAGATCAACCGCAGCGCTGCCCGCTATTTTTATGAACAGCTGAACGCCAGGACTCCTGAGGCTGCCCAGGCCCGCCGTTACTGGAAAGAAAAACGCGGCCTGTCTGATGCGGCTATCCGCCGGTTCGGGCTGGGCTATGCGCCGGACGATTTCGGCGGGCTGCTGCATTACCTCAGGCGCCGCGGCTTTACCGAGGCGGAACTGGAACACTCCGGCCTGGTCAAGCGCAGCGCCAAGGGTAATCTCTATGATATTTTCCGCCACCGGGTCATGGTGCCCATCATTGACGTGCGGGGGTCCATCATCGCTTTCGGTGGACGGGTACTGGACGATTCCAAACCCAAGTATATCAACAGCCCCGAGACGATGGTCTACCACAAGTCCCGCACGCTGTTCGCTCTGAACATTGCCAAAAAATCCACCGCCAAACGTTACATCCTCTGTGAAGGGTACATGGACGTAATCTCCATGCACGAAGCGGGCTTCGACACGGCGGTCTGTGCCTGCGGCACTGCCCTGACCGCCGAGCAGGTAAAACTGCTCAGCGAATATGCCGACGAAGTGGTGCTGAGCTATGACTCCGACGAAGCGGGCCAGAAGGCCACGGAGCGCAGCCTGGCGCTGTTTGCCAACAGCCCGGTCAAGGTCAGTGTGCTGAGTTACCAGGGCGCCAAAGACCCCGACGAATTTATTAAAAAATACGGCAGGGAACGGTTCGAGATGCTGCTCAACGGCACCGCCAACCCCACCGAGTTCCAGCTGAAAAAGGCAAAGGCCAAATATGACCTGCGCAGCGACGACGGGCGGCTGAGTTACATCCGGGAGGCTATCGACATTCTGACAGGCCATGCGGTCAGTCCCACCGCCCGGGATGTTTACGCCGGCCGCCTGGCCGAGGAGACCGGCGTGTCCAAGCAGGCGGTCCTCTCCCAGTTGGACGGAGCCCTGCGGGCGGCGGACCGCCGCAGCCGCCGCAAGGAACAGAAAGACCTGGCCCAGCAAGGCATTGCAGCGGATATCCGCATTCCGTATACCCAGGGGGGCGACGCGGCTCTGGGGGCGGCCAGCGCCAGCCGCCAGCTGGTGGCGGCATTGTTGCAGGACCCCGATCAGATTCCCTATGTGCGTGACCGGCTGCAGATGGATGGTGTGGTGCTGCCCGAAATGCAGCAGGCCCTGCAGGGTATTTTCCGCTGTGCAGACGAGCGTCTGCCGGTCAACCTGACCAGTCTGCAGCAGTTGCTGGATGAAAAGGCGTTCCGGCAGGCGGCGCTGGCCCAGGCCCAGAACCACGGCCAGCGGCTGGCCAGGCAGGACATTGATATGTACCTGGACCGCCTCAACAACGCCAAGCCTGTCAGCCAGCGGGTGGCCGGCACCAGCGACGACCAGTTCCTGAACTTTTTCGCCAACGTGAAAAAGGAAAAAGGGGTGCAGGACCCTCCGCCGGATAACGGTGGATAATGACCATTGCTTTTACCAGGGCCGGGGCGCGGCCTGTCAATAGAAAACCAAAAGGAGAACGTACTTATGGCAGAGAAAAAAGATCCCATTCGCAGCTTGATCGAAAGTGGCCGCCGTGCCGGCAAGCTGACCAACACCGAGATCGGCGACGCGATGGAGGAAAGCGGCCACGTTCTGGACGTGGAGCAGATGGAAAAGCTCTACGAGGAACTGGAGAGTAACGGCATTGAAGTGGTGGACGACGACACCGTGGATGTGGGGGACGCCGCCCTGACCGAAGACAACGTGGACGATTTTGAGGAGAGTCTGAGCACCGACGGTATCACCATCGATGACCCGGTCAAGGTCTACCTGAAAGAGATCGGCCGGGTGCCCCTGCTCACCCCCGAGGAAGAGATCGACCTGGCCCTGAAAATTCAGGCCGGCGGACCCGAGGGAGAGAAGGCCAAGCAGCGCCTGAGCGAGGCTAACCTGCGTCTGGTAGTCTCCATTGCCAAGCGGTATGTGGGCCGCGGCATGCAGTTCCTGGACCTGATCCAGGAGGGCAACCTGGGCTTGATCAAGGCAGTGGAAAAGTTTGACCACACCAAAGGCTTCAAATTCTCCACCTATGCCACCTGGTGGATTCGCCAGGCCATCACCCGCGCCATTGCCGACCAGGCCCGCACCATCCGCATCCCCGTGCACATGGTGGAGACCATCAACAAGGTCAAAAAGGTGTCCAGCCAGCTGCTGCATGAATACGGCCACGACCCCAGCGCCGAGGAAATCGCCGAGCGCCTGGAAATGTCGGTGGATAAGGTGCGGGAGATCATGCGGGTGGCCCAGGAACCCGTCAGCCTGGAAACCCCCATCGGCGAGGAAGAGGACAGCCACCTGGGCGACTTTATCCCCGACGATGACGCACCCATTCCCGCCGAGGCCGCCAGCCAGACCCTGCTGAAAGAGCAGCTGGCCGATGTGCTCAAAACCCTGACTCCCCGGGAGGAGAAGGTGCTGCGCCTGCGCTTCGGCCTGGAAGATGGCCGCCCCCGCACCCTGGAGGAAGTGGGCAAGGAATTCAACGTTACCCGTGAACGCATCCGCCAGATCGAGGCCAAGGCCCTGCGCAAACTGCGCCACCCCAGCCGCAGCAAAAAACTGCGGGATTTCCTGGATTGATCCCTGCACACCACCGCCCCAGCCGTCCGGCCGGGGCGGTTTTTGTGTTCCCGGAACCGGCACACAGAAAATGTCAAGGGGATGGCCGTACAAAAAGAAACGCGTACCCTTGTGAAAACTGCCCAAAATCCGGGGCGGGAACCGGTAAACCGGATTTGTCAAGTGGGGCGGAGTGGGGCAAAATCGTCAAAATGCCGAAAATAGATTACACTGACCCGGGTGTTCAATGATGACGAAAAAACCTCGTAAAAAAGCCCGAAAAGCCTTGACAACAGGGCTTTTTCCCTGTATACTGAGTCAGTATCAAAAAAATGGAATAGAGCGCCCTAAAAGGACTTTACAAAATTTGCAAAAACCAAAACTTTGTGAAAAACGCCGAATATACCCAGTTTCGCCGTGTTTCCTTTGGGTCGCTTTTGCCA
>DXBO01000169.1 GCA_019116485.1 Candidatus Gemmiger excrementavium | reverse complement strand
CCGATTTTTTTTGTATAACGGTCTATCCGTCCGCGCAGATATGCAGTTTGCGGAAAGAAGGTATACATCATGGGGCCGATCCGCTCTAAATCCGAAGGTATCCTGCTGGGGATGTTCGCTGTTACCCTGGCGTTTTACCTGATGATCTTTGCCACCGCTTTTTCGGAACTTCCCCTGCAAATTTCCCATGGGCATCAACTATTGTTGTTGACGTTTCACTTCTTCCCTATGTTTTTGTTGCAGTTGCTGCTTTGTTTGCGGGCAAAATGGTATATGAAACTCTTGCTGCCTTTGGCCTTGCTGGCGATACCGGGCTTCATTTTTCTGCAGATTGCTGACTGGGCCGCTATGGGATGGGTCTTCTACCTGATCTGGTGCATTGCGCCTGTCTCCGGGGCGGCACTGGCTTGGGGCGTTTGGGGGATTCTGCAAATCATAAAAAAGTGCAGGAATGACCAGAAAAAGTCCAGAATATTCTAGAATATTCCCGTTCATGGAATTTTTTCCAAAAAAATCCTTGACATTTTCCGCTCGGATTGCTATAATAAGCAAGTAGCCGGAAATAAGTACGGTGTGCCAACGTGGGGGTGTAGCTCACCTGGGAGAGCGCCTGCATGGCATGCAGGAGGTAAGGGGTTCGATCCCCCTCATCTCCACCACAAGACCTGAACCGCTTGGTTCAGGTCTTCTTTTTTGTCCTGATTTTTATATACAACAAAACAGCCGCAGCGGACACGTATGCCCTCTGCGGCTGTTTTGTACAATATTGGTTTTGTGGTTACTGCGGGTCTTCGCAGAAAGCCTTGAAGGTCAGGTACGCCATGTACACGTCTGCCTTGGAGACCACCTCAAAAGGTGCATGCATGGAAAGTACCGGCACGCCAATGTCGATGGTGTCAATGTCCTGGTTGGCGACATACTTGGCCACCGTGCCGCCGCCGCCCAGATCCAGCTTGCCCATCTCGCCGATCTGCCACACAATGCCGCTGCGGTCCATCAGGGCGGTCAGATAGCTGACAAGTTCCGCCGAGGCATCACTGGTGCCGGATTTTCCGCGGGAACCGGTGTATTTGTAAATCGCCACACCGCGTCCAGCGTAAGTACCGTTGTCCGGCTCAAAAGCGTCCGCAAAAGTGGGATCAAAGGCTGCTGTGACATCGGCAGACAGGCAGCGGGAGGCCTTGCAGGCAGTGATGTAATCGCTCCCCTGCCCTGCGCAGAGCTGCTGCAGGAAATGGAACACATACATGCTGTTCAGGCCGGTCACACCGTCCGAACCGGTCTCTTCCTTGTCGGTCAGCACGCAGACGGTGGTGCGCGGCGGGTTCTGCACACCGATCTCCGCCATCAGCGCCGGGTAAGCATCCACCCGGTCATCGTGGCCATAGGCACCGATCATGGCGCGGTCCAGGCCGATGTCCCGAGCCTTGATGGCCGGAACCACCTCAATTTCCGCCCGGGTAAAGTCCCGCTCGGTGATACCGTATGCCTCATTGAGCATACCCAGAATGTTCAGCTTGACGCGCTGCTCTGCCTCTTTGTCCGGGATAGGCTGGGACGCCACCAGTACGTTCAGGTCTTCGGCGCTGATACCCTCGCTTAAAGGCTTGGCATTCTGCTTGGCACCCAGGTGGGGCAGCAGATCGGTGATGCAGAAAACCGGGTCTTCATCTTTTTCGCCGATGCAGATATCCACTTTCGTGCCGTCCGCGCGGTAGATCACGCCGTGCAGGGCCAGCGGAATAGTGGGCCACTGGTACTTGCGTACACCGCCGTAATAGTGGGTGCGCAGGTAACCCAGGCCGTTTTTCTCAAACACAGGCACCGGGCGCAGATCCAGGCGAGGCGAGTCGATATGAGCGATGTTCAGGTGGAAGCCCTCTTCCAGCGGGCGCTGCCCAATGGTGGCAGCCAGCACGCATTTGTTCCGGTTGATGGTGTAAATTTTGGTGCCGGGGGCCAGTTTGACACCAGGTACAAAAGGCTGATAACCCGCTTCCCGCAGGAGTTTTTCGCTGTAAGCGGTGGCTTCCCGCTCGGTCTTGCCGTTATCCAGGAAGGCCTTGTACCCTTCGCAGAAATCCTGGGCAGCGGCCAATGTATCCGGGGCCGTATCGGCCACAGGGTCATTTTTGTAGAGCAGTTCTTTGAGTTGTTCCGTCGTTTGCATGTTTGTATTCCCTTTCTGTATCATGATGCGCTGTAAATTTCCTGGTAGCGCTGATAGCTTTCCGTGATTTTTTTTACATATTGCCGCATTTGCGGGTAGGGGTAGTGGTCCAAAGTTTTTCCGTCGGCAGAATACTCCGGCTGGGCCAACAGTTCGTCCACAGTCCCCCATCCGCTGTGATAAGCCGCGGCCGCAGTGGCCAGGTCATCCTGATAACGCAGCAGGCAGTAGCTGACAAAGTAACAGCCGAACCGGATATTGGTTTCCGGGTCATAGAGGCTGTCAAAGGTCAGGTCCTCGGTAGGCGCTATTTTGGACTTGATCCAGTCAAAGGTCACCTCGGTGATCTGCATCAATCCCCGGGCTCCCGCGTTGGACTCCGCTTTCGGGTTGAAATTGCTCTCGGTGCGGATGAAGGAATAAAGCATCAGCGGGTCTATACTGTATTTGTCGGCGTAATAGGTTACATATTCCTGGTACTTCATGGGGTATTCCCAATGATCGATCCGCTCCCGAAAGCAGGTGAACAACAGCGTGGCTGCCAGTGCCAGAAGCAGTAATACCAAAATCGCCGTCTTCCCCACACGGCGCAGCATGTTCTTCTTAACCATAAGCCTCCTTTTCCAGGGCTTGCAAAATCTCCCTGATCTTTGCTTCTAACTGTTCCGGTGTTCCATCGTTGACGATTTCCCGGGTCGCGGCGGCGCGCAGTGTTTCCAGCGGAGTCTGGGCATCCAGACGACGGCGGGCCATTTCCGGTGAAATGTTGTCTCGGTTGCAGATACGTGCAACGCTTATTTCATAAGGTGCTGTGATAAGAAAAAGCGCATCGCAGCGTGCTTGAAAAGGTGTGCCCACAATGACCGCACCATCCACAAAGGCAATGGCGGCCCCGGATGCCCGGGCAATGGTCAATTCTTCTTCGATGCGGCGTAAAATTTCCGGTTGGGTAATGTCGGTCAGCGCCCGGGTCCCTTCCGGCGTGGCGAAAGCCCGGTCAGCCAGCAAACGGCGCTGCAAGGTGCCATTTGTATCCAGGATATCATCGCCGAAACGTTCCCGCAGCGCTGCAAGGCAGGGGGAGTCAGGCAAAAGTATCTGCCGGGCGATCAGGTCGGCATCAATACAAGGATACCCTTGGCCGGCTAAAAATTTTGTCGCACTGGATTTGCCGCAGCCGGAGCGGCCTGTGATGCCTACGATTTTCATAAGTTCACCACCCGGAAAGCCGCCGCACGGATCAGCCGGTTGTATACCGCCATGGAAACACCACTCTGTTCCGGGCAGCGGGCATAGACGACCCGGGCGCCCTGGCGATCCAGGTCCCGCAATGCTGTAAACAGGTGGCGGGCCTGGGTTACGCCGTCATGGTTGCGGCCATACTCAATGGACGGAACCGGCAGCTGCGCCCCTTCACCGTCAAAACAGAGGGCCCACACCCCCGGCTCAGCATGGGCGGCCAGATAGTCCCGGTAGGCGGCGAAGCTGCCGCGCAGAAGGGTCACCTGCGCTTTGGGAGCATAGTGTTTGTACTTCATGCCGGGGGAACGGGCCACTTCCCCCTCCTGCAGTTTTTCCAGGATGGCTGGGCTGACCAGTACTTCCTCACCCAAGACAGCCTCCATCTGTTCTTTGGTAACGTACCCGGGGCGCAGCAGCATGGGGTGTTCTCCTACCACGGACACTACCGTGGACTCTACGCCCACAGCGCTCTCGCCGCCATCCAGGATCAGCGGCAGCCGCCCGTCCATATCAGCCAGCGTGTCCTGGGCGTTGGTGGGGCTTGGTTTGCCAGACAGATTGGCCGACGGTGCCGCAAAGGCCACACCGCTGGCACGGATGACAGCCTGGACCACCGGGTGGGAGGGCATGCGCACCCCTACGGTGTCCAGACCGGCGCAGGTCACTTCGCTGACTTCCCTGCCCCGTGGCATGACCATGGTCAAAGGTCCCGGCCAGAAAGCGGCCGCCAGCTTTTCCGCGCGGGGCGGTACTTCCGCTACGATGCCCCGCAACATCTCCATGCCACAGATGTGCACGATCAAAGGGTTATCCTGAGGGCGGCCCTTGGCTTCAAAAATCTTATGCACGGCTTGTCCGTTGCGGGCGTCGGCGGCAATGCCGTAGACTGTTTCGGTGGGCAAAGCCACCAAGTCTCCCTGGCGGAGCAGCTGTGCAGCCAGGGTAATGCTTTGTTCGTTTACAGGCAAAACCTGTGTTTTCATGGTATTATTCCTCGTTCTGCTGTTTCAGCTTTTCTTCCCGGTCAGCCAGGATCAGAGGTTCCACCACCCGGTCCAGGTCGCCGTCCAGCACGCTTTGCAGATTACGCAGCGTCAGGCCGATACGGTGATCGGTCACCCGGTCCTGGGGGAAGTTGTAGGTGCGGATTTTCTCGCTGCGGTCACCGCTGCCCACCTGACTTTGCCGCTGGGCGTTATAGGCTTCGTCGTAGGCAGCCTGTTTTTGCTGCAGCAAACGGCTGCGCAACACGGTAAGAGCCCGTTCTTTATTCTCTCGTTGACTACGCTGGTCCTGGCACTCTACCACCGTGCCGGTGGGCAGGTGGGTTACCCGGATGGCCGACGATGTTTTGTTGATGTGCTGCCCGCCGGCGCCGGAAGAACGGAACGTATCAATGCGCAGGTCTTTCATGTCCAGTTCCAGTTCCACTTCCTCGGCTTCCGGCATGACGGCCACCGTCACGGTGGATGTGTGGATACGCCCCTGTGTCTCGGTTTCGGGAACACGCTGTACACGGTGGACGCCGCTCTCAAATTTCAGGCGGCTGTATACATCCAGTCCGTCCACCGAAAAGACGATCTCCTTGACGCCGCCCAGCTCGGTCTCGTTGGCGCTGATCGTCTCACAGTTCCAGCCCTGCTTGGCAGCATACATGGTGTACATCCGCCACAGGCTGTGAGCAAACAGAGCAGCTTCTTCCCCGCCGGCCCCGGCGCGGATTTCCAGAATCACGTTCTTCTGGTCGTTGGCATCCCGGGGCACCAACAGCAGGCGCAGGTTCTCTTCGCTCTGCGTCAGATTCCGGGCAATTTCGCAAAGTTCCTGTTGTACCATAGCGGTGAACGCCGGGTCCGTCTCCTGCGCAAGCATGGTTTTGGCCTCCTGCTCTTCACGCTGCAGGGCGGTATAACGGCGATATTCTTCTATCAGGGGGGTAAGTTCTTTGTAGTCACGCATCATTCGCGCGTAGTCGTCAGGATTGGCTGCGGCATCCGGTGTGGACGTGCGGTAGGCCAGTTCCTCGTAACGGCGCTCGACTTCATGCAGATCAGAGAATGGGGTCATGGCAAACTCCTTGCGGCATAAATTTTTACTGGCTCATGCCGCCCTAGGCTTCCCCGTCCGCAGGATTTTTT
>DXBO01000168.1 GCA_019116485.1 Candidatus Gemmiger excrementavium | reverse complement strand
ACGAGCCCACCGCCGCGGCCCTGGCCTACGGGCTGGACAACGGCCGCGCCCAGACCGTCATGGTCTACGACCTGGGGGGCGGCACTTTTGATGTGTCGCTGATCCAGATCGGGGACGGCATCGTGCAGGTGCTGGCCACCTGCGGCGACAACTACCTGGGCGGCGATGACTTCGACGCCCGCATTGTGGATTGGATGGTGGAGCAGTTCCGCGCCGAACAGGGCATCGACCTGACCGGCGACCGGGTGGCCCTGCAGCGCCTGCGGGAAGAAGCCGAAAAGGCCAAAAAGGAACTGTCCGCCGCCACCCGGACCGATATCCACCTGCCTTTTCTGACCACCGGCCCGGCGGGGCCGCTGCATTTGCAGACTACCCTGACCCGGGCCAAATTTGAGGAACTGTGCGCCGACCTCATCGAGCGCACGGCCCTGCCGGTGCGCAACGCCCTCAGCGATGCCCGCCTGACCGCCAGCGACCTGGACCAGGTGCTGCTGGTGGGCGGGTCCACCCGCATCCCCGCCGTGCAGGCCAAAGTCCAGCGCATGATCGGGCTGGAACCCTCCCGCACGTTGAACCCCGACGAGTGCGTGGCCCTGGGGGCCGCCGTGCAGGCCGGGCGGCTGGGAGGCCTGGCCCTGTCCGGCGCGGGGGAGGACCTGCTGCTGATGGATGTGACGCCGCTGACCCTCTCCATCGAGACGCTGGGCGGTGTGGCCACCCATCTCATCGAGCGCAACGCCACCATCCCCACCCGCTTCAGCAAAGTGTTCACCACCGCCGCGCCCTTCCAGTCCACCGTGGAGATCAAGGTGCTGCAGGGTGAGCGGGAATTTGCCAAGGACAACAAACTGCTGGGCACCTTCACCTTGCGGGGCATCAAACGGGCCTGGTCCGGCGTGCCCAAAATCGAAGTGACCTTTGACATCGACGCCAACGGCATTGTAAAAGTCAGCGCCAAGGACCTGGATACAGGCAAACAGCAGGGCATCACCATCACCGGTTCCTCCAACCTGAGCGAGGCGGAGATTCAGCGGGCCATGCGGGACGCCGCCGCTTTTGCCGGGCAGGACAAGGAGCGCAAGGCTGCCATTGAGGCCCTCAACGCTGCCGAAGCCGCCCTCTACCGGGTGAACACCGCCCTGGGCAGCAAGGCGGGCAAGGAGCTGGACCGGGACACCCGGGGCAAAATCAAGGATGCTGAACGCAATCTGGAAAAAGCCACCCGCCATAAAAAGGCTGAAAAGATGACCCCCGCCGAGGTGCAGGCCGTGAACGCCGCCCGGGAGGCCCTGGCCGCGCTGGCCACCCCTCTGGTCACCCGCTGGGAGAGCGAAAAGTAACCGTTATTGCATTCCAGACTCGGAGTTGCCGAAAAAGTATAAGACCTTCTGCGCCGGCGCAGCCCCAATGCGCTGTGGCCCCGGAACGCTTGCCGCGTTCCGGGGCTTTGTGCTATAATGGGACCGCATTTTACATAAAAAGAGGCGGTTTGCATTGTGAAAACGGCCAAATATGCCTTTGTGCGCACCCTGCCGGTCATGGCGGGGTATCTGGTGCTGGGGCTGGGCTTTGGCGTGCTGCTGCAGACCAAGGGCTACGGTCTGGGCTGGGCCCTGGCCATGAGCACCCTGGTCTACGCGGGCAGCATGCAGTATCTGGCGGTGGACCTGCTGGCGGGCGGGGCGTCGCTGGTGTCGGCGGCGCTGATGACGCTGATGGTCAACGCCCGGCACCTGTTTTACGGCGTTTCCATGCTGGAGCGCTACCGGGACGCAGGCCCCGCCAAACCCTACCTGATCTTTGCCCTCACCGACGAGACCTATTCGCTGGTGTGCAGCGGCGAGGCACCGGAAGGCGTGGACCAGAAACGGTATTACCTGCTGGCTTCGCTGTTCGACCAGCTGTACTGGATCGCCGGCAGCGCCGCGGGGGCGGCACTGGGCAGCGTGCTGCCCTTTGACAGCACCGGCATTGATTTTTCCATGACGGCGCTGTTTCTGGTGGTGGTCACCGAGCAGTGGCGCGCCAGCCGGGACCATACCCCGGCGCTGGTGGGGCTGGGGGTGTCCCTGGCCTGCCTGATGGTGTTCGGGGCAGACAATTTCCTGATCCCCGCCATGGTAGGCATCACCCTGGCGCTGACGCTGCTGCGGGGGCCCCTGGAAAACCGGGAAAGGGAGGAGGCCGACCATGCAGGGATTTGATTTTCACGCCGCCGCCCTGGTGGCGGTCATTGCCGCGGTCACGGCGCTGCTGCGCTTTGCGCCCTTTGCGGTGTTCGGCGGCGGGCGGCCCACGCCCCGGTACATCCTCTACCTGGGCCGGGTGCTGCCCTGCGCCATCATGGCCATGCTGGTAGTATACTGCCTGCGGGGGGCCGACCCCCTGGGTCCCACCCACGCCCTGCCGGAACTGCTGGCCGGGGCCGCCGTGGTGGGCCTGCACCTGTGGCGCAAAAACACCCTGCTCAGCATCGCGGGGGGCACCGCCCTGTATATGGTGCTGGTGCAGGCCGTCTTTGGATAAAGGAAAAATGCCGCCCCGGTGGGGCGGCATTTCAGCGTGTCGAGAAACTCGACACGCTGCAAAAGGGGGAACAGTCCCGCACGGCAATTGCCTGACGTGCCTATTCCCCCTCTTGGACACCCCCTCGACAAAATTTGACGGCAAATCGCGCACTCGACGCCCTGCGTCTCGCACACAATTTGCCGCCAAATGTCCCTGTATGTGTCTGCGCCGGTCGGCGCATGTCCGCCGCCTTTTGGCATGGTATACACAAAACCGCAGGCCCCCGTAGGGGCCTGCGGTTTTTCTGTGCAGGGGTCAATCCAGGTCAAAATCGCCGGGCAGCAGCAGTTCCAGGCTGGCATCCGGGTCGGCGATCAACCGCTTGGACTGGTTCAGGATCGCCTTTTCCAGGGCGTTGCGGGCCATGCGTCCGTTGCCGTTGGTGGCGGCGTCCTCAGCCTGTTTGCGGTCCAGCCAGGCAGTCAGCGGGGCACGGCAGCCCTCGTCCAGGGCGTAGCCCTTGCTCTTGGCCAGGGACAGTGTGATGCGGTACAATTCCTCACCGGTATAGTCGGGAAATTCGATCTGGTTAGGGAACCGGCTGGCAAGACCTGAGTTGGCCCCCAGGAACAGCTGCATCTCTTTGGTGTACCCGGCCAGGATCACCACCAGATTGTCGCGGTGGTCCTCAATGCCCTTGACCAGCGTGTCGATTGCCTCCAGGCCGAAACTGTCCTCGCCGCCGCGATACAGGCTGTATGCCTCGTCAATGAACAGTACGCCGCCCAGGGCGCTCTGGATCACTGCGTTGGTCAGCGGTGCTGTGTGGCCCACATACCGGCCCACCAGGTCGGCCCGGGTAACTTCTATCAGCTGGCCGCCGCCCAGGGCGCCTATGGCCTTGAGGTACTTGGCCAGGATGCGGGCGATGGTGGTCTTGCCGGTGCCGGGGTTGCCGGTAAAGATCATGTGCATGTTCACCTCGGCCACCTGCAGGCCCTGGGCCTTGCGGCGCTGCTGGGCCTGCACGTTTTTGGCGATATCCCGCACATAGTTCTTGACTTCGTCCAGCCCCACGATGGCATCCAGTTCGGTCTCCACCGCGTCCACATCGCCCCGGTACTGCTGGGGCAGCAGCGCCAGCAGGTCCATGGGCTCGCCGCCGTTCACCGCCATCAGCAGGCGGCCACCGGGGGCGGTCAGCGCTGCAGGGGTGCCGTCGGCGGGCACGTCGTCGGCGTCCAGCACATACTCGGCAATGGCCCGGTAGACCGTCTCGCAGTAATCCTGCATGGCCTGCATACCGCTGACCTTACCGAACTGCCCGGCCAGCAGGTCCCGCACGTCGCTGCCCATGGTCAGGGCCAGGCCGCACTGACGGCGCACCCGCTGGGCAAGATCATTCAGTTCCCGGGCCGCCACAGCGGCCAGTGCCTCAGGGGTAAAGGGCTCGGTACGGCAGATATCCCCGGCGATGGCATCCACGAAGCGGGCACCGAAGGTGTCAGCCAGGGCTTCCTCCCCTTTGGTGGAGAAAAAGACGAAATATTTGCCCCCCGCCTGCAGTTCGCCGATGGCGCCGGGGGCCAGGGCTGTGCCTACATCCACCAGAATGCCCCGCTGCAGCACATAGCGGCTGGCAAGGGCCAGTGAACCGTCCATGGCCAGGGTGGCCAGCATGTTCAGGTAGTTGGGGGCGCAGCCCTCGTAGTTGTCAAAGGCCAGTACTTCGGCGGGGGACTGCAGCGCTGCGTACAGGTCCTGCAAAAAAAGTTTTTCCTGGGCAGGGCCGGGGTACAGGGCAAGGTCCAGTGTTTCTACCTCGGTGCTGTGCAGAATCCCCCGGTCAGCCAGTTCCCGTACCACGCAGTCCAGGGCGTAGTGGCGGCCGCTGCCGGCGGGGCCGCTCAGCAGCATCAGGTTGCGGGCGCGGGTGGTGTCACCCGCCGTGCCCAGCACAAAGGGGCGGCGGAAAGCCTTGACCACCGCCGTCACAAACTTGTCCTGCCCCAGCACACGGGCCCGGACTTTGTCGGCCACACCGGAAAAATCCGCCCGGACCGGCTCGGCGGGGCGGGGGGCAGGGGCGGCAATCTTGCCTCCCAGCAGCCCGTCTTCTTTCAGGGACCGGGTCAGTTCGCTGCTCATCTTGCGCACGTTTTCTGCCGTGGCGGAACCTGCCTGGTGCACTGCCTCCAGCGCGGCGGCGGCGCTTTTCTGGCGTTTCTGGGCGGCGGTCAGGGCATCCAGCTGGGCCTGCATCTGCTGCACAGCTTCGCTGGCCTGGGCCGCATCCTCGGGGCTGGCGGCATACTTGCCGCCGCTCATCAGGCCGCGTACCCAGGCATCGTATTGATCCTCAAGACTCATGGGGCGTTTCTCCTTCCGGGCTTTGTCCACGGGGCAGTTTTACGGTGTAAAAGTCTTTTACGCTGCAGCCGGCCCGGCCACCGCCTGCACAGGCGCAGGCACAAGCACAGCTGGAGGCACAGGCGCAGGCGCAGCCGGAGTGGTGATTGCTGCCGCCGGAGCGCCGGCCCACGCCGCCGCCACGGCTGGAACCGCCCCCGGCCCGGAAATTCTTGGGCGGGTCGGTGCGATGGTAACCCGGCGGGGGCGGCGCGGTGCGCGCCCGGCGGATGGTGTGCACGCCGTTGGTGTACCAGAACCAGTCCGCCGGGTCAAGGTAGCCGAACCCACCGCCCCATGCGGGGGTGCGGCCAAAAAGATTTTTCCAGAAAATAAGAAGCAGAATGACAGTGAAAAACACGATCAAAAAGAAGTTGGCAAACCGGTCACTGTAATCTGTCTGCACAACGCCGTAATCCTCGGCGGTCAGTTCGGCGTTGGGGTCATAGACTGAGGCGCTGGTCACCGGCACCGTTACATGGACTTTGGCGGCCTGACCGTGGGTCATGGGACCGAAATCCCACACCAGGTAGTCGCCGTCCACCCCGGTATTATCGGCAAAAAAGCCTTCTCCGTTGCGCCAGCGCACCTGCATGGATTCTACGCTCAGCTCGTCAAACCAGCCCGGCGTAAAGGTGAAACTGGCAGTGCCGTCGTCGTTGCGGGTGAACAGGTGGCTCTGGTGCACCCGGAAAGCAAACTGCACGCTGCTCTCGCCGCCGTTGGCGGCGGCCACCGCGGGGGAATAGTATCGTCTGGCGAACACCACCCGGGCGTAGCTGCCGCCCTCGTCGATATATTGCAGGTCTGAGATGGTGTCGGTCAGGGGGGTCAGTTCATCCACATAAGAATTGGCCAGCCCGATCTTGACCCAGGAGAGATAGTCTGTCTTTTCACCGTCAATGACCTGCCAGTCAATGTCGTAGGTGATGTCGGCGGAGCCGTCTTCCCGCAGGTCCACGGTGACCACATAGCTGCGGATATAGTCCAGGTCTCCCTCTTCGGCGTAAGGGGCAAGGTCAGCGGTGTCAGCGGCAAAAACCGGTACTGCCGTGAGCAGGCAGCACAACAGGGCGGCGGCAGCCAGCGCCGCGCGCCGGAACATATGGGTAAGGCTCATGGGCGTTCCTCCTGCAAAGGTGTATCTCCCAGCTGGCAGCGCTGGCGCATGGCGGCGCTTTCGTTGCGGATGGCGCTGCACTCGGCACTGCGCCAGATGCGCGGCCAGGGGGTGCGCAGCAGGTTGCCCAGTCCCGGGCCGGACAGCCAGCTCTGGCAGGGCAGCACGGTGCCGTCCGGTGCCACCGCCATGTTGGACAGGCAGGCCCCGCAGCTGGGAATTCGTTGGAAACCCAGTTCCCGCAGGGTGGTCTCGGTAAGCCAGCCGGGGCTGGTAAAGTCGATCTCCATGCCATGACTTTCGGCATAGGCCATGGCGGGGCGCAGGGCGGCGGCCAGGGCGTCGGGGGTCAGCCGCCCGGCCCGGCTGGCCTCGGTGGCGGCGTTGCCCGCGGGGATCAGCCCGCTGCAGCTCAGGTAGCGCACGCCCAGTTCATGGGCCAGCCGCACAGTGGACAGATAGTCCCGGTTCAGGGTACACAGGGGGGTGTTCAGGCTCACGTTGAGCCCTGCGGCCAAAGCGTTCTTGATGCCCCCCACCGTGTCGGTGTAACCATCCACCCCAACTAAGGCGTTGTGGATGGCCGGGTCAGCGGAATAGAAGGTGATCTGCACGGCGTCCAGGCTGGCGGCTTTCAGGTCTTTGCACATGGCGCTGGTCAGCATACGGCCATTGGTGTTCAGCCGGGTCACAAACCACTGGGCTGCCTGCACCAGTTTGATAAGGTCGTGGCGCAGGGTGGGTTCGCCGCCGGTAAAGGTCAGCTGGGGAATGCCCACGCTGCGGCATTTTTCAATGACAGCCAGCCACTGGTCGGTATCCAGTTCCGGTGTGGCGCCGAAAGGCTGGTTGGCCGCGTAGCAGTGCAGGCATTTCTGGTTGCAGTGCCAGGTGCCGTCCTTGACCATGGAACTGACCATCAGGTCCATACGGTGGGGGGCGGTCATCCGGGGGGCGTAATCGCCCAGGTGCAGCGGCTGTACCTGCAGGGGCGGGGTCTCGCCCCTGGCCACCGCGCACAGGCAGTCCAGCAGCAGCTGCAGGTCGGATTCGATCTGCAGCGGGTCGGTGCGGCGGTAGACTTTATGGGTGGCTGCCACCGCCTGGGCCGTGATGGCCGACCAGTCAGCCTGGCTGATCTCTTTGCCGGAGCGGGTGTGCAATGCCTCGATGAGGTTGGTCAGCAGGATGGCCCAGCTGACATTCAGGGGCAGCAGTTCCTGCCCGTTGAGGATGGCCACAAAGGGGGTGTCCCGGTCAGGGTGGGCACAGGGGACAAGGTGGATGCGCACCACGCCGGGGCCATCGGGGTCCAGCGTTACATGGCGCACACGGGAAAGATGCCCGTGCAAGAAAGCGTGTTCCGCATAGGTCAGATATTTCATCGGGGAAGTTTCCTCCGCTGTTTCCAGAATGGGATATATTGTAGAAAAGTATACCATAAACGCCGTTGAAATACAACTGCGCCCTGCGGGGGGACAGGCGGGCACAAAAAAAGCCCCGCCGGAAACCCCGGCGGAGCTCAGCGTGTCGAGAAACTCGACACGCTGCAAAAGGGGGAACAGTCCCGCACGGCGGTGCCTGACGGGCCTATTCCCCCTCTTGAACACCCCCTCGACAAAATTTGACGGCAAATCGCGCACTCGCCGCTA
>DXBO01000167.1 GCA_019116485.1 Candidatus Gemmiger excrementavium | reverse complement strand
ACCATCCGGGACTGTGACGAGATCATTGTGCTGGATCAGGGCAAGGTGGTGGAACGGGGCACCCACGAGGAACTGTACGCCCTGGGCGGGGTGTATACCCGCTTGATTTCCAACGAGTAAGGGGGTGAGGGAAGTTGGGCTGGTTTGATGAACAGATTCGCCAGCGAAAGCAGAACGATGACGAGGTCTTTGCGGATGCCTTTGTCAACATTGCCGGCGCGGTGATGGGCAAGCGGTTTTCCAGTGCTTTGAAGGATGACCGCCAGGCGGTCCGGGATTCCATTGATGAAATTCTGAAATTCTACCGCATCAAAAGCAGGGAAATCCCCGATACCCTGCACAACCTGCACGAACAGCTGGAATACCTGATGCGGCCCTACGGCGTGATGCGCCGCACAGTCCGGCTGGAAAAGGGCTGGTATCGGGACGCGGTAGGCGCCATGCTGGGTGTGCGCAAGGACGATGGCAGTGTAACAGCGCTGATCCCGGCAGGCTTTGCAGGCTACCGCTTTTTTGACCGGGCCAGCGGGCGCTACCTGCGGGTCAACCGGCGCAACGAATCCCTGTTCGACGCCGAGGCAATCTGCTTTTACAAGCCTTTCCCGCTGCGCAAAATGGGCGTGCCCTCCCTGATGCGCTATATCATGGAAACACTGCGCCCATCCGATGTGGTGCTGGTAGCACTGGCAACGCTGGCGGTAACGCTGATCGGCTTGCTGGGCCCTAAACTGAACAACATCATCTTTTCCCAGATCATCACCGGGAGCAGTGCCCGCCCGGTAGTGGCGATGGCGGTGTTCCTGAGCTGTGCTGCCATCAGCGCGGCATTGCTCACTTCGGTCAAATCGCTGCTGATTTCCCGCGTGACCACCAAGATGGATGTCTCGGTGGAAGCGGCGGCCATGATGCGGATTCTTTCGCTGCCCGCCGGTTTTTTCAAGTCTTATACTTCGGGTGAACTGTTCCAACGCACCCAGTACATCAATGCCATCTGCAACAGTCTGGTGTCGGTGGTTTTTTCCACCGGGCTTACCGCCCTGTTCTCGCTGCTGTATCTGTCCCAGATCTTTGTGTACACACCGGTCCTGGCCCCGCCTGTGCTGTTGGTGGTGGCGGCCATGGCGGTTTCTTCGGTGGTATCGGTGCTGGTGCAGATGGCCACCACCAAGCGCCTTATGCAGGTCTCTGCCAAGGAAAGTGGTGTCAGTTACTCACTGATCTCCGGCATCCAGAAGATCAAGCTGGCCGGGGCAGAAAAGCGGGCCTTTGCCCACTGGGGCAACCAGTATGCCAAGGTCGCCGAACTTACCTATGATTCCCCGGTCTTTCTGCGTCTGAACCCGGTCATCAATCTGGCTATTTCGCTGGCGGGCACCATTGCTATCTACTATACAGCGGTACAGCAGTCAGTCAGCGTGGCGGATTACTATGCCTTCAATACAGCCTACGGCATGGTCTCAGGGGCCATCCTGTCCCTGGCCGGGATCGGGCAGACCATCGCCCAGCTCAAACCTACCATCGCCATGGTGCGGCCCATTCTGGAAGCTGTGCCCGAAATTTCGGAGGGCAAGCAGGTGCTGACCCGGCTGGCCGGCGGCATTGAACTGGACAACGTTTCTTTCCGGTACAGCGATGCCATGCCCAACGTGCTGGAAAACCTGTCCCTTAAGATTCACCCGGGGCAGTATGTGGCCATCGTGGGCAGCACCGGATGCGGCAAATCCACCCTGATGCGGTTGATGCTGGGATTTGAAACACCCCAGAAAGGGGCCGTCTACTATGACGGCAAGGACCTGAATACCATCGACCTGAAATCCCTGCGCCGCAAAATCGGTGTGGTGATGCAGGACGGAAAATTGTTCCAGGGGGATATCTATTCCAACATCGTGATCTCGGCACCGTGGCTGACTGTGGATGATGCCTGGCGGGCTGCCGAACTGGCCGGTATGGCCGAAGATATCCGCCATATGCCCATGGGCATGCACACCCGTATTTCTGAGGGAAGCGGCGGCGTATCGGGCGGGCAGCGCCAGCGTCTGATGATCGCCCGGGCTGTTGCGCCCAAACCCCGCATCCTGATGTTTGACGAGGCTACCTCGGCGCTGGATAATCTGACCCAGAAGAAGGTCTCGGATTCTTTGGCCGGGCTCAAGTGTACCCGGGTCGTCATTGCCCATCGGCTGTCCACCATCCGCCAGTGTGACCGCATTATTGTGCTCAACGGTGGCCGCATTGTGGAGGATGGCACCTATGACGAGCTGTTGAAAGCGGGGGGCTACTTTGTGGAACTGATCTCCCGGCAATGGCTGGATGACACGCCCCGGGAGGCACCGGGCACAGACAGCAGAAAACAGACGCCGTAACAGGCAGGAGGCAATTTATGAAGACCGACTATCCATCGCTGGGCCGGGCTGCTCTGGAAACGCTGACGCGTACAACAGAACAGGCCTGCCGGGTCCAGCGGGAACAGCTGGAGAGCATTCTGCGCCGCAATGCCCATACCCGGTATGGGGCGCGATACAGCTTTTCCGGTATCGGGTCGGTGCAAACTTTTCAGCAACAGGTCCCTTTGTCCCGGTATGAGGACTATGAGCCCTATATACAGCGCTTGCTGGCAGGGCAGAAAGCTCAGCTTACCCAGGAAGAGCCGGTCTACTATGCTATCACTTCGGGCAGTACGGGAACGCCGAAATATGTTCCCGTCACCCGGGAAGACATGGAAGTGCATTACCGTTCTATCTACGGCGGGGTCTTCGGTATGGTGCAGCGCCATTTTCCGCAGGTGCTCTCGTCTCAGCTGTTCGGTAAGATTTGGGAAACCGGAGAATTCGCCGACACTCGTCTGCCCGGCGGGCAGTTGTGCGGTATCCGCTCGGCATCGCTGTATCAGTGGCTGGACCGGGACGGCGGATTCGATGCCGGGGATTACTGCGTGCCGAAAGAAGTTCTGCTTCCCGACACGCTGGAGGACCTGACTTACCTGAAAGCGCGGTTCGCTCTGGCGGAGCCCGGTATTACGGCCATTCACAGTGTGTTTCTGCACCGGGTGGTACGGCAGCTGGATTATATCCGGGAACACTGGGATTTGCTGCTGCGTGATATGGCGCAGGGGACGGTGGACCCGGGCGTTCCCCTGACGGACCGCTGGCGGCAGAGCCTGGCCCGTTGGCTGCCTGCTGATCCCCGGCGGGCGGCACAGCTGCGGGCCCTGGGGATAGAAAAGGACGGGGCGAATATGGCCCGCAAAATCTGGCCAGGGCTGCGCTATATCCTGGGGATCGGCGGTGAGCATTTCCCCCAGTACACCCAGGCTGTGCGCCGCTATGCCGGGGACGTGCCCATCCATCACTTTATCTATGGTGCGTCCGAGGGCTTCCTCAGCATCGCTGCGGGGGTGGATGTGCCGGATGCCTATATCCTTTTGCCAGAGGCGGGCTTTTTTGAGTTTCTGCCGGTGGAGGACGGGCAGACGGAAGAAACACCCCGGACAATGGGGGAAGTGGAGCGCGGCAAACGATATGAACTGGTGTTCACCAACCATTCCGGGCTGTACCGTTACCGCATGCAGGATGTGCTGGAAGTGGTGGATTTTTATGGGCAGGCGCCGGTGGTGCGTTTCTGCTATCGCATCCATCAGGTTCTCAACGTAGCAGACGAAAAACTCAACACCGAACAGCTGCAGGCTGCCTTTGACGCCTTTACCCGGCAGACAGGCCTGGAGGGAGCAGCTTTTTGCGTGCAGGAAGATTTTTCCACCCACCCGGGCCGCTATCTGTTTTATCTGGAAGCGGCACCGTACCCGGATGCCGCCCGGGTTCTGGACGGTTGCCTCTGCCGGGCCAGCCTGGGTTACCGGGGCTGTCGTGAAATGGGGGATATTGCCCCCGCGGCGGTGCGGTTTGTGCCGCCTGGCAGCTTTGCCCAGTATGAAGCGGCACTGGCCGGGCAGGGGCGCCGCATGGCACAGTATAAGCCGGTGCGGGTGCTGCACAACGCATGGAGCCGGAACTTTTTTGCCGCCCAGGCGGACCGGATGAAAGGAATGAAAACGGGATGAAGAAACGAATCTCCGGTTTGTCGGCCAAGCTGATTGCCAGTGTGCTGCTGCTTAGCGTGCTGTTGTGTGTAGCCATCAGTTCCATGGGCTATCGGCAGTTCACCACCGTGCTGGAGGCGGAGTACAACCGCTCGGCCTACGAAATTGCCGAGACGGCCAGGACCTACCTGAATGCAGACCGGCTGCTGGAATACCTGGAGACGGGCCGGACCGATGCAGAATATGAGGCGGTCCAGCAAAAGCTGGACGCGCTGGTACTATCCACCAATACCTACCTGATTTATGTGACCAGCTTATCGAAAGACTATACCACCAGTACCTATATTTTTGACGCGGTGCATCCTGATACCGGGTTCAGCCGCTATGAGCTGGGGTATACGGCCCAGGATATGGACCCCGCCTACCAGCGGGAAGTAGCCCGCATCATGACCACCGGAGAGCGCAGCGCCGTGTATTTCTATTCTTATACCGAGGCTTCCGGCGCCCACACCACGGCGGCGATCCCGGTACAGGATTCCTCGGGGCAGGTCGTGGCGTTCCTCGGGGTCGAGAAAGCCATGACGGAGCTGGATAACGCCCGCAGCACCTATGTGCGCAACGTTATGGGCATCACGGTGCTGGCGGTGATTCTGTTCCTGACACTGTATATCGGTTTTTTGCGCCGCCAGGTGGTCTCGCCAATTCTGACCATTACCCGGGAAACCCAGCGTTTTGCCCAGGACAATGTGGCCCGGGTGGAGGTACTGGACGGCATCCACAAGCGGGACGAGATCGGTGTCCTGGCAAAAGCCATCGGCACCATGGAAACCGACATCGTGCGTTATGTGCAGAATTTGACCGCCGTTACAGCGGAAAAGGAGCGCATTGGCGCCGAACTCCATGTGGCCACCCAGATTCAGGCGGATATGCTGCCAAGAAATTTTCCGGCGTTCCCCCAGCGCGGCGAGTTTGATATCTACGCCACCATGACCCCGGCCCGGGAGGTGGGCGGTGATTTCTACGACTTTTTCCTCATCGACCCGGACCATCTGGCCGTGGTCATCGCTGATGTGTCCGGCAAAGGGGTGCCCGCCGCGTTGTTCATGGTCGTTGCCAAGACGTTGATCAAAAACCATGCCCAGGCCGGCCTGGGACCGGGCCGGGTGTTTGACCTGGTGAACAATCAATTGTGCGAGAACAACGAGGCCGGCATGTTTGTCACGGCCTTTTTGGGCATACTGGAAATATCCACCGGGCAGTTTACCTATGTCAGTGCCGGGCACAACCCGCCGCTGGTACTGCGCGGCGGCAGGGCTGACTGGCTGCCCGGTAAACGGAACTTTGTGCTGGCCGGTATGGAGGATATCCGCTACCGGCAGCAGCAGACTGTGCTGGAGCCAGGGGATCGTCTGTTCCTGTACACTGACGGTGTGACCGAGGCCCAGGACCCTCGGGGAGATTTCTATACCGACGCCCGGCTGCAGGCGTTCTGGACGCAAAACGAGCTGGCGCTGCAGCCGCTGCCGGAGCAGCTGCAGCAGCTCCACAGCGATATTGCTGACTTTGCGGGCGGCGCGGAACAGGCCGACGATATCACTATGCTGCTGCTGCAGATCAAGGAAAGGAGGCAGACCTATGCAACAGATCACTATACCGGCGACGCTGGATCAGCTTGAGACCGCACTGACCTTTGTACGGGAGCAGATGCAAAAAGCGGGCTGTCCGGCCAAGACGGCGGGGCAGATGGAATTGGCGGTGGAGGAAATTTTCGTCAACATCGCCAACTATGCCTATCACCCGGGGCAAGGGCCGGTCTCCATCACTTGTGAGGTGAAGGGGGAACCGCTGTGCGCTACAGTGACTTTCTGTGATGAGGGAAGCCCCTATGACCCACTGGGGCGTACAGACCCCGACCTGACCCTGGACGCGGAAGAGCGCCAGATTGGCGGTTTGGGCATCCTGATGGTGAAAAAGCTGATGGATGAGGTCATCTACGAATACCGGGACGGGAAAAACTGTCTGACAATGCGAAAAACCGGATAAAACCGTTTACCTGGACGGGCGGCGGCCTGCATGGAGAACATGCGGTCCCTGCCCGTTTTTTGCCGTCAGGTCCCGGCACGGCAATGGTTTGGCAATATGGCCCGCTATAATAAGAGAAGAACCGGACAGAAAGGAAAGAATATGTGTTCAGTGCTGATTGTGGATGACGAAAAAGCTATTGCAGACCTTATCGAGATGACGCTGGAACCCTTTGGTTACCGCTGTGTCAAGGCGTACAACGGGGAACAGGCTGCCGACTGTATCGAGGCCGAATCTTTTGACCTGATCCTGCTGGACGTTATGCTGCCCGGCGTGGACGGGTTTGCCCTGATGGAATACATCGCCCCCACCGGTACACCGGTGATTTTCCTGACGGCCAAAACCGCAGTGGAAGACCGGGTGCGGGGGCTGCAGGCCGGTGCCTATGACTACATCTCCAAGCCGTTTGCACCGGAGGAACTGTTGGCCCGGGTGGAAGGGGTCATGCGCCATACCGGGCGCAAAAGCCGGACGCTGCAGGTGTGGGGCATTGAGATATGCCCGGACACACGCACTGTGACAAAAGGCGGCACCCCGATCCACCTGACGCCCCGGGAGTATGACCTGCTGATGGTGCTGGTCTATGACCGCGGGGTGGCACTCTACCGGGACGTACTGTGGGAGCGGGTCTGGGGATTGGACAGCGACGCGGCGCCCCGCACGTTGGACATCCACATCTGCCGTCTGCGCAAAAAGCTGGGGTGGACCACCCAGATACGGGCCATCCCCAAGATCGGGTACATGCTGGAGGCCGAACCATGAAATTTGCCCACAAACTGACCCTGGCCATCGTGCTGCCGTTGTGTGTGGCACTGTCGGCGGGGGGCACTTGGTCCATCCATCAGAATTTCCGGGCGGCTTTGGACGCGGCGGCCCGGACCTATGGGGCCGACCAGATGGAACAGCGCTACGCACTGGAAAATGCTCTCTCCGCTGTGCAGGGGGACAGCGCCAACGAAATCTATTCCTGTCTCTGCGCTTACGAGCAAGAACAGCGCACTCTGGGCCGGGAGGAACTGCTGTTTGCTGTGATGGGGGAAAACGGCACCATGCTGTATTCCAACCTCCCGGCGGAAGTTCCCTACCGGAGCCAGCGGCAGGCGGTGGCAGTGGGGGAAGACCGGGTCCTGTATGTGGAGGCCGGAACAGCGGATTATCAGCTGCTTGGCACACCGCTGCGTGGGCTGTCCCGCCCGTTGTGGCTCATCAATGTCTACGAGGTCAGCGCACAGTTTGCCGAGCGGGACCGTCAGATCCGCCAGCACCTGGCGCTGGAAGGGGTGGCGCTGCTGCTGGCCGGGGCGGCGGCTGTGCTGGTGGCCCGTCTGTTGACACAGCCCCTGCAGCGGCTGGAAACAGCCAGTGCCGCCCTGTCCCGGGGAGATTTGTCCGCCCGGGCGAACCTTGCCAGCGGGGACGAACTGGAACAGTTGGGACGGGCCTTCAACGATATGGCCGTTGCTATGACCGGACAGATGCAGGCATTGCAGGAGGAGGCGGCCCGCCAGAAACGATTCGTGGCGGCCTTTACCCACGAGATAAAGACCCCGATGACGGCCATCCTGGGCTATGCGGACCTGCTGCGTAGAGGAGAGCAACCGCCGGAAAAGCGCCACCGCGCCGCCGGGTATATCTACCGGGAATCAGGCCGACTGGAAACCCTCAGCCGGGAACTGCTGCTGCTTTTCGGCCTGGAGCAAGGCGGCGTAGCGTTGGAGCCGGTACAGCTGAGGGTGATCTGGGACGAGGTGGAGCGCAGCCTGCCGGAACTGACCGGATGCCTTGCCCGGGAGGGCGGGGATGTGACGCTGCGGGCCAACCGTGCCCTGCTGGCTACGCTGGTGCGCAACCTGGTCTTGAACGCGGCGGCAGCCGATACGGAACAGGGGATCATCCGCCTGTGGTGTGACCGCCGGGACGGTATGCTGCGCCTGGGCGTGACCGATACCGGACCGGGCATCCCGGCGGAAGAACTGGAAAAGCTGCGGGAACCCTTTTACCGCCCGGATAAAAGCCGGTCCCGGCAAAACGGCGGCAACGGTCTGGGCCTGACCATCTGCGAATGCATCGCCAATGCGCACGGCACGACGCTGCACATTGAAAGCGAACCGGGCCGGGGCACTACGGTGTGGATCACAGCAGAGGAGGCGGCACCATGCGTATAAACAGATACAAACAGGTTTTGCTGGCGGTGGTGACCTGCTTCTGCCTGCTCTGCCTGGGGCTGCCGCTGTTCTATCTGCGCTGGAGCAACACACAGCTGACAGATAAAGGGTCCGTACGCCCGCAGCAGCCGGGCATGCTGAGTAAGGCTGGCCAGGAACATCCGCTGGTCTATGCGTTGTACCGCAGCCGTTTTGCGGCGCAGTCTGCACTGGAATTGCCCGGGGATACCCTGCAGATTCAACAGGAACTGCAAACCAAAACCGAAGCCCTGGCCGAAGCCGGGGCGCTGCCGGACCTTGTGGCCCGCCGGGCCCGGTGGATTTTGGAACAACCGGTACAGGAGGCTACCAGCAAATCCGAAAACGGGTTTGCCAGTGCCACCTACCTGATCCAGCAGGAGGAAGCCTCCGCTTACGGTTCGGTCTCCGCCTGCTGGCAGGAGGAGACGGGGCTGGTGATCTCGTATATTGTGACGGCGGACACGGCCCTGAACGACCTGGAACCCTGCCTGACCGCCTACCGGGACTATCTGGGCGTGGACGATCTGCCGGACTGGCAGGTGGGGGGCCGGCAGACGGGCGAAGCCTGGGCGTGGTCCCCGGCGGGGCAGCTGAGCCTGTTCTGCCGCCGGGAAGCGGGCCGGTTCCTGCTGGGGGCGGCCTCCCAGGCGGAGCCGTCGGCGGACGTGTTTGCTTCATGAGGAACAAGGAGGGAAAAGGATGAAAAAACAAATGTGCCTTGCTGCGTTGTGCCTGCTGGTTGCTGCCGGCGGCTGCGCGCAGCCCCCGGACTCTGCGCCCGGTGGGAACACCGGAGAAACCGCCCGGGAAGCCGCCGTACCTGCCGCGGAAGGAAATCTCTACCGTCTCAGCGCCGAGACACCGCAGGGCGTTTACAACGTCGACGGGGGCAGGGGGCAGTATTTCCTGGACTATGCCGCCGCAGAAAACCGCCCTTTGTGCGCGGTGCCGGGCTGTACCCATACCGGGGAAGGCTGCGCAGCCCGTCTGCCGGAGGGGACCTACGGACTGTTTTTGTATCCGCTGACGGACGGCTCGCTGGTCTACAGCCTGCAGGACGATGCCTCTTATTCTTTCTGGCGGATGGACGGCGACGGAGGGAACCGGCAGGAACTGACCCGCATGGCGGAGGAAAACGCGATCTGGAATTTCCTTTGCGCGGATGAAGCGTATCTGTACCTGTATGATGTGACCTATGGAGAGGAAGGCGAACAGTTTACCGTCAGCCGCCTGCCTCTGACCGGCGGAACGCCGGAAACACTGTGGGGCAAAACGGAATATACAGCCCCGGAACTGCTGGGGGTGAACGGACGGGAACTGGTCTTGCTGTGGTATGACTGGAGCGAGCGGGAAACGGTCCCGCCTGCGGATACGACCGAAGACATGCCGTGGGAAGAAATCCGGGAGCGGATGGCGGCCTACGATGCGGAGATGGCCAAGGTGACCGGCAAATTCCGCGTCACACGGTGTTCGGTGGACACCGGGGAGGAACAGGTGGTGGACGCCTGGACCAGCAACTACGGGTCGGCCGGGCGGACGCTGTACTGGGAACTGGACCGGCTGTACTGGTTCGACTGTGAAGAACCCGGTCCGCTGCACTGGGTCACGGCAGACGGGCAGACCGGGGAACTGGCTGTTGACTGGCCGCAGGAGGTCACCCAATGGCAGGGGGATTTGTACATCAACCTGGAATGCCGTATATTGCTGGATAAAATGCTGCTGACGGTGTGTGAAACGCAGGGAACAGACCCGGTGGTCAGCCGCTATGCGCTGGACCTGGAAACCGGCACCCTGCAGGAGATACCGCTGCAGTATATCGCCAACGCGACGCAGCAGCCTGTCTCCATTGAGGGACAGGGAGAGAACTGCCTGGCAGTCATATTTGAAGAACAGGTGCAGATGGGCACCTATCTGGACACCGACGGCATGCCCGCTACCTCGATGGAAACACACCGGCGCTATGGACTCATCAGTACAGAGGATTTCCTGGCGGGGATTCCCAATTACCGGGAAATTCAGATGGATATGGAATAGTCAGCGGCTGGACAAGCACGGCCCGGTGCGGTATAATGCGGCTATGAAGTTTCTGTATTTGTATCTGGCCGCCATCAATCTGGCGGCATTCGGACTGATGGCGACGGACAAACGCCGCGCCCAAAAGCACCGCTGGCGCATCCCGGAACACACGCTGTTTGCCGCGGCGCTGCTGGGCGGCAGCATCGGCGCCATTGCCGGGATGTACCTGTGCCGCCACAAGACACGCCACTGGTATTTTGTGCTGGGCATGCCGCTGATCCTGGCCTGCCAGCTGGCGGCGGCCTGGTGGCTGCTGCGCTGAAAAGGGGAGATACCGATGTTTTTCCGTCGTTTCCGGCAAGAGACCGCGCCGTCCCGCACCCCGCCCGCAGGCCTGGGGCGCGAGGATGTCGCTACCGAGAGCAGCATCTGTACCGGTGAGACCATCATCGGCTTCAAGGACCGTGCCACCGGGCGGCTGCTGCAGGCGGTGGTAGTGCGCGGCCCGGCGGATATAGTGGATTTTTACCGCTCTTATGGATGGGATGCACCCGGCCAGAGCTGATAAAAAATTACCAAACTTGCGCCTTGATATTTCATTAACTTTGTGAACTATGTTGCGTTTTTTCGGGTTTTCGCGCATTTATTGCGCAATAATCCGGGAAAACGCGCATTTTCTTTGCAAAAAAATAAATGAATGTTATAATGACTCTGTAAAGGCTGCGCAGACGGATTCTGCGCTGAAATCATACGGAGGTTGTTTGCATGTCCATCTTTGAAAATTTTGAAAAGAAGCTGAGCGCCGAATCCAAATCCATCGTCTTTACCGAGGGCACCGATGCCCGCATTCTGTCTGCGGCCAGCCGTCTGCTGGCGGGTAAAACGCTGCACGTCATCCTGCTGGGAGAAGTAGAGGCAGTCAAAAAGGCTGCTGCCGACGGCGGGTTTGTCATTGACGGCGCAGAAATTCTGGACCCGGCCACTTATCCCGGGTTTGAGGAAATGGTCGCCAAGATGGTGCAACTGCGCAAGGGCAAGATGACTGATGAACAGTGCCGTGCGGCGCTGGCCAAGTCCAACTATTTCGGTACCATGCTGGTCAAGATGGGCAAGGCGGACTGCCTGCTGGGCGGCGCCACCTACTCCACTGCCGATACCGTGCGCCCGGCGCTGCAGCTCATCAAGTGCAAGCCCGGCATCCAGTCGGTCAGTTCCTGCTTCATCCTGATGCGGGGCGAGGAGTGCATCGCCATGGGCGATTGCGCCATCAACATCGACCCCAGCGAGGACGAGATCGTGGAATCTACCGTCGAGACCGCCCGCACTGCGTCCATCTTCGGCATCGACCCCCGCGTTGCGCTGCTGTCCTACTCTACCAAGGGTTCCGGCAAGGGTGAGACCGTGGACAAGATGCGCAATGCTACCGCCCGTGTTCAGGAAGCCCACCCCGAGCTGAAGGTGGACGGCGAACTGCAGTTTGATGCCGCCGTTGCCCCCGAGGTCGGCCAGCTGAAAGCCCCCGGTTCCCCGGTGGCCGGTTATGCCAATACCTTTATTTTCCCCAACATCAACGCCGGCAACATTGGCTACAAGATCGCCCAGCGCCTGGGCGGGTTTGAGGCTTATGGCCCCATCCTGCAGGGTCTGAACGCGCCCATCAATGACCTGTCCCGCGGCTGCAATGCCGAGGAAGTCTACAAGATGGCGCTGATTACCGCCGCGCTGATCTGAATTTACGCTCCTGCATGGAACTCCGCCGCATGCCGCCCGGCCACGCGGCGGAGTTTTTGCGTATGCGGTCACGGCGCTTGACGGTCGTGTGGACAGGGGCTATACTTACTACAAATAGTAAGAAGAAAGGGTTGTATGCATATGCTGGAAGCAGGAACCAAAGCTCCCGATTTTGCGCTGTTGGATAAGGATGGCAAGGAGGTTCGCCTCTCGGACTTTGCGGGCAAGCGGGTGGTTTTGTACTTTTATCCCCGTGACAACACGCCGGGCTGTACCCGGCAGGCCTGTGCCTTTGCCAAAGCTTATGAAGGTTTCCGCAGCCGGGATGTTGTGGTCATCGGTATCAGCAAGGATTCCGTGGCTTCTCATCTGAAATTCGCACAGAAATATGAGTTGCCCTTTATCCTGCTCTCTGACCCGGAACTGCAGGCTATCCAGGCTTACGGCGTCTGGCAGGAGAAAAAACTCTACGGCAAGACCAGTATGGGAGTGGTGCGCACTACCTATGTGATCGACCCGGAAGGAAGAGTGGAGAAGGTCATGCCAAAGGTCAAACCCGACACCAACGCTGAGGAAATCCTGGCCTGGATGGAGACCGTGCGCGAACATTGAAAGAAACCGGGGAAGAGTACCCCGTAAACAGCGGGAGGATAAGGTATGAAGATCATCATTTCCCCGGCCAAAAAGATGAACGCGGACCCGGATGGTCTGCCCTGGCAGGACCTGCCCCGTTTCCTGGAGCGAAGCGAACAGCTGTACCGGGCTATGCGGGCCTTACCGGCGGATGCCCTGCAAAAACTGTGGAAGTGCAATGACTCCATCGCCCGGCTCAACCGGGAACGGTTGGAGACCATGGACCTGCGCTGCAACCTGACCCCGGCCCTCCTGAGTTATGAAGGGATTCAGTACCGCTATATGGCGCCCGGCGTTTTCAGTGAAACACAGCTGGACTATGTGCAGCGGAATCTGCGCATTCTTTCTGGTTTTTACGGGCTGCTGCGTCCCTTCGATGGTGTAACTCCTTACCGGCTGGAGATGCAGGCGAAACTGGCGGTCGAAGGAGCCGGGGATGTGTATGCTTTTTGGGGGGACTCTCTGGCCCGGGCCCTGACAGAAGAGACCGACTGCCTTGTGAACCTGGCTTCCAAAGAATACAGCGTTTGCATCACCCGGTATTTGCCGTCGTCGGTGCGTCTGGTGAGCTGTGTGTTTGGGGAGGAGAAAGCTGGCAAGGTGGTGGAAAAGGCGACGCTTTGCAAAATGGCCCGGGGCGAGATGGTGCGCTATATGGCGGAACAGAATGTGACTGCCCCGGAACAATTGCAGGGCTTTGACCGATTGCAATTTCACTATGTTCCGGAGCGGTCCGGCGAAAACACGTATGTGTTTCTGCGCGGTGCCGCACAATAAGGGTAAATAGAAATTCCCCGGCAGGGAAAGCGCTGTGTGCGTTCCCTGCCGGGGAATTTGCTGTATATCGGGGGTCAATAGTGCAGATGTTCCGCATCCAGCGCCTGCAGCACAGGCACCATGGCGGCGGCTTCCACACGGGCGGCAACAGGGTCCATCATCCGATAGTTGCCGCATTCCACTGCCGAAGCACCGGGAATTTCACCGTCGTACCGGGCCATCCAGGCAAAGGCGTCCTGCACCAGCTGCAGGGCCTGGGCCGGGGTCAGCCCGATGGTGACCAGGTAAAAGCCCGTCAGGCAGCCCATGGGCCCCACATAGACCACACCGCTGCTGTACTGGCTGTTGCGCGCATAGGTGGCAAACAGGTGTTCCAGTGTGTGGGCGGCGGCAGGGGACAGGTAGCTGCCCTGGTTGGGCCGCTTCATACGCACGTCCCAGGTAAGAATCTCACCGTGGGGGCCGTCCTGCCGGGAAAGATACATGCCCGGCAGCAATGTGGTGTGGTCAACACAAAAGCTGGCGATACGGTCCATAGAGAACTCCTTTTCAGTCCGGCATGGCCTGCACCACACCGCGGGCACAGTCCATGGAAATGCGCATGCCGTCTTTCAGCGTGCGGGTGGCGTTGGTGGCGCCGACAATGACCGCTTTGCCCAGGGTCAGGCCGACAATGGCGGAATGGCTGTTGGTGCCTGCCTCCTCGGTGATGACACCGGCGGCTTCCCGCATATAGGGCAGCGCGGCATTGGTGGTAAAGGGCAGGACCAAAATCTGGCCCGGTTTGAACTTTTTGGCAGCTTCGGCGGCGCTGCGGCACACGCAAACCTCACCCTTGGCGTTCTGGGAGCCAATGCCCACACCGGCCAGCAGGGTGTCACCCACCATGTGAATCTTAATCATGTTGGTGGTGCCGGAAACACCCACCGGAACACCCGCGGTCACGACCACCAGGTCACCGGAATGAATCAGGTCCGCTTTTTCGGCGGCTTCTACCGACATGCTGATGAGTTCGTCGGTGGAGTTGGCGTAATCCATCATCAGAGGGGTGACGCCGCGGTAGATGTTCATCTGGCGGCGTGTGCTGGCGTCCAGCACACAGGCAATGATCTGGGTGTCAGGGCGGAAACGGCTCAGCAAACGGGCGGTTTCACCGCTTTTGGAAGCGGAAATAATGGCGGACGCACCGATATCGGAAGCGGTGGTGCAGGCGGCGTGGCCCACGGCGGCGCTGATGGTCAGGTGGGAGTCGTGGGTACCGGCATGGTGTACCAGGCTGTCAAAGCTGGAATCGGCCTCGGTGGTCTCGGCAATGGTAGCCATGGCTTTCAGGGCTTCCACAGGGTATTTGCCGGCGGCAGTCTCGCCGGACAGCATAACAGCGCCGGTGCCGTCGTAAATGGCGTTGGCCACGTCGGTGATCTCGGCACGGGTGGGCCGGGGGTTGACCATCATGGAGTCCAGCATCTGGGTGGCGGTGATGCAGATTTTACCGGCGCTCATAGCCCGGTCAATCAGGTGCTTCTGAATGGCGGGGATCTCGGCAAAATCGATCTCCACGCCCATGTCGCCGCGGGCAACCATGATACCGTCTGCCACAGTCAGGATTTCGTCGATGTTGTCGATGCCTTCCTGGTTCTCGATCTTGGCGATGATGCGCATGGTGCAGTTGTGTTCGTCCAGCAGATGGCGAATCTCCATGATGTCCTGGGCGTTGCGGGTAAAGCTGGCAGAGATCAGATCAAACCCCTGTTCGATGCCAAACAGGATGTCATTGCGGTCCCGCTGGCTCATATAGGGCATGGACAGGTGCACGCCGGGCACGTTGACGCCCTTTTTGGTCTTGATGGTGCCGTCGTTCTTGACGGTGCAGTGAATCTCGGTGTCCTCAACCTTGTCGATGCTCAGTTCGATCAGGCCGTCGTCCAGCATGATACGGCCGCCGGGCTGCACATCCCGGGGCAAATCTTTGTAGGTGACGGAACAAATCTCGTTGGTGCCGGGAATGTCGCGGGTAGTCAGGGTGAATTTCTGGCCGGTGGTCAGCTTTTCAGTGGTGTTGGCAAAGGTGCCCAGACGGATTTCGGGACCCTTGGTATCCAGCATGGCCGGAATGGGCAGGTCCATCTCGGTTTCCAATGCACGCAGCGCGTCCAGGCGGCCCTTATGCTCCTCGTAATCCCCGTGGGAAAAGTTAAAACGGGCAACATTCATCCCGTTTTCCATCAGCTGGCGCAGAATACCGGGCTGATCGGTGGAAGGTCCCAGGGTACAAACGATTTTGGTCTTACGCATAGAATAGTGCCTCCGTACAACTTAGTCTCAGTCTCAAAACATTATACGACATTATTATACTACAAGTTTGGGCAGAGAAACAAGCCCTATGTTTCTATTTACCTGAATTTTACGGTGATGCGGTGGAGGGGAGAGCAGGGCTGATTTTGCATTTTACTTTTCAGCACGTTTCAGGTATAATAAATGAAATATCGGTCTGTACAGGCCGCTTACCATGTTAGGAGATCATATAACTATGGCAAAACGAGTTTTTTTGATCGTGCTGGACAGCTTTGGCGTCGGCGCCGAGCCGGATGCCGCCCAGTTCGGGGATGCCGGTACCAACACTCTGGCAGCGATTGCGTCCCACCCCGATTTTAAAGGGGAAAACCTGGCCCGGCTGGGCCTGTTCAATCTGGACGGTGTGCGCTGCGGGACCCCTGAGGCAGCCCCGGTAGGCAGCTATGCCCGCTTGCGGGAGGCCAGCGCCGGTAAGGATACCACCATCGGCCACTGGGAGATCGCGGGTCTGCTCAGCGCGCAGCCGTTGCCCACTTTCCCCGACGGATTCCCCCAGGAATTGCTGGACGAATTTACCGCGCGCACAGGGTACAAGGTCTTGTGCAACAAGCCCTATTCCGGCACCGACGTGATCCGGGACTATGGGGAAGAACACGCAAGAACCGGTGCGCTGATCGTCTACACCTCGGCGGACAGTGTATTTCAGATTGCTGCCAACGAGGCCTTGGTCCCGGTGGAAAAGCTTTACGAAATCTGCGAACAGGCGCGGGAACTGCTGGTTGGAAAATACGGTGTGGGCCGGGTGATCGCCCGTCCCTTTGTGGGCGATTGCGCCGCCAATTTTACCCGTACCCCGCGCCGGCATGACTACAGTCTGGTGCCGCCCCAGGATACTATGCTGGACGCGCTGCAGGCTGCCGGAAAGGCGACCATCGGTGTGGGGAAAATTTACGATATCTTTGCGGGCAAGGGTATTGGCGAGCCCATCCGTACCAGCGGCAATACCGAGGGGCTTCGCGTCACCCTGGAACTGGCAGACCGGGATTTTGAGGGGCTGGCCTTTGTAAACCTGGTGGATTTCGACATGTTGTACGGCCACCGCCGGGATGTGGCGGGCTATGCCGCCGCTGCGGCGGAATTCAACGACTGGTTGCCCGGTTTTATGGAAAAAATGCGCCCTGGCGATGTCCTGATGGTAACCGCCGACCATGGTTGCGACCCTTCTTATACCAAAACTACCGACCATACCCGGGAGTATGTGCCGCTGCTGATCTACGGCGACGAGATTCGCGCGGGCGTCAACCTGCACACGCGGTACAGTTTTGCCACCATTGCGGACACGGTCTGCAAGAGCCTGGGCGTGGACTACTGTGCGGCGGGCTGCGGCGTCTACGATGAAATCCGCCGGTAAAGCCGTGGTGCTGCTGTATCTGGTGGCGGCGGCGCTGGTTGTCTATTCTGTGGGGTTGGTCTTTACCAGCAACTTCAATATGGGCAATCTGATGGTCTGGCTGCTTACGGCTGCTGTGGCCGGGTATGCGATCTGGCACAAGCCGGTCAATGCTTGGCTGCACACCGGGCCCGGGCGGGTTGTGGGCCTGATGCTGGGGGTGCTGGCCGCTGCCTACCTGCTGCTGGTCGGTTTTGTGGCAATCAGCGGATACACCAATCCGCCCACCGGGCAGGAACAAGTGATAATCGTGCTGGGGGCTGGATTGCGCAGGGACAAGCCCAGCACGCTGCTGCGCTACCGCCTGGACAAAGCCTATGAATACGCGGTGGAACATCCCGATGTGCTGGTTATCACCAGCGGGGGACAGGGCCGGGACGAATGGGTGCCGGAAGGTCAGGCCATGCGGGACTATCTGATCGAAAAAGGACTGGACCCGGAGCGGGTCCTGGCGGAAACCGCCTCTACCTCCACCGAGGAAAATTTTGCCTTTTCCCTGCGGATTCTGCAGGAACATGGCTATGATACCGACACGCCCATGGTCTATGTGTCCAATGCTTTCCACTGTTACCGTGCCGGGCGCTATGCCCGGATGGCCGGTTTTACCACAGTACATGCACTGGCAGCGGCTACCCCCTGGCGCAGTGTGCTGCCCTGTTACCTGCGGGAGGCCCTGGCCCTGGCCTATTACTGGGTGTTCAAAACCTCCGCAACCGGGCCGATGCACGGGATGGTGGGGCTTTTGGACCTGAACAAACGATTTTTTTATAAGTAGGAGGGAACTGCCATGCAGATCCGTTATTACAAAGAATACAGCCGTTATCTGGACCGTTTTATGGAATTCAAGGTGTACGGCCATGCCGGACGCCCCATTGTGATTTTCCCTTGCCAGAGTGGCCGGTTCTATGACTGGGAAGACCGCAACATGTGCAATCTGGCCGCGCCGTGGATCGACGCGGGCAAGCTGCAGATTTTTACGGTGGACAGTATCGACTCGGAAAGCTGGGACAATCATGGCCCCGAGCGTCCCCGCATTGAGATGCAGGAGCGCTGGTATAATTATATCTGCGAGGAATTTACGCCGCGCCTGCTGGAAATCAACCGGGAACAGGGTACCGACCACAGCGGCCGTATCCTGCTGGGCGGTGCCAGCATGGGCGGCGGTCATGCGGTAAATTTCTATCTGCGCCGCCCCGATCTGTACAATGGCACCATCGCCCTGAGCGGGTTGTACTCTTCCCGTATGTTCTTCGGCAACTATATGGATGATCTGGTGTACCGCAATTCGCCCTGCGATTATATGCGCAATTTCCCCACTGACCACCCTTACATGGAACTCTACGCCCAGGCCGACAAGTTCATTATGTGCTGTGGCCAGGGTGCATGGGAGGCGGAACTGCTTGCCTCTACCCGCGAGCTGCAGCAGGTGCTGGAGAGCAAGGGCATTCATCCCATTGTGGATATCTGGGGGAGCGATGTCTCCCATGACTGGCCCTGGTGGGAGAAACAGTGGGTGTATTTCCTGCAAATGATCCTGGGCAACGCCTGAGAGGATGATCTATGGATTTCTGGCATGATGCCGCAGCGCAGAAGCGCTGGCTGCGCCGGTTTATGCTGTTTGTGGCATTGCTGATGCTGCCTGTTCTGGTGCTGGCGGTGTTTGCACGCCCTTCAGCCGATGACTATATCTATGCCGCCCGTACCCACGCCGTGGTGCAGCAGTACGGGCTGGATTTGCCGCGCCTGCTGGAAGCTGCCTGGCAGACCAATCTCTATTTTTTTGAAAACTGGCAGGGGCTGTATGTTTCCGGGTTTCTGCTGGCGTTCCAGCCGGCGATCTTCGGCAATGCCTGGTACGGTGTGACGCTGTTCTGTGTGCTGATCCCTTTGTTTTTCTGCCTGTATGGCATGATACGCCTGGCGGTGCGCCGTCTGGAACCTGCCCAGCGGCGGCTGCCATGGGCCCTGGCGGCGCTGCTGATGTTTGCCTTTGTGCAGGGAATGCCGGCGCCGGTGGAAGGTCTGTACTGGTTCAACGGTGCCATGAACTACCAGCCCTATTTCGCCCTGGCAGTGCTGAACGGGGGACTGGTGTTCTCACTGTGTTTTGCGCGGCAGAATTCTCTGCGCCACAACCTGCTGCTGGCGGTTGCCGGCTGTGTCATCGGGTTGGTGATTGGCGGCGGCCACCAGGTAGTGGGGGCGCTCAACGCTCTGCTGCTGTTGCTGGCGGCGGTGCTGTGCGCCCGGCGGCGCAATTTCTGGCAGATGCCGGCGCTGGCTGCTTCTGTGCTGGGGCTGATCATCAACGTGACGGCACCCGGTACCCGGGTGCGCACCAATGGCTTTTCCCAGGCGGGCTTTGTGGAGGCTGTGGTCAAAAGTTTTGTGCTGGCGGTCATGGAATGGATTCGTTGGTTGGATGTGCCGCTGCTCTGCCTGTTGGTGCTGCTGGCATTCCCGCTGCGCCAGCTGGCCCGCAGCCGCGTTTTGCCGGATCGCGTGTTCCGGTATCCTGTGACTGGGGTGGCTGTGACTTTTGTACTGATGTGGGCTATGATTTTTCTGCCCTCCTATACCATGGGCGGTATCGGTGCCGGGCGGCTTATCAATGTGGTCTGGATGACCTTTGTGCTGGGGTTGGCGGCAACAGAGTTTTTGTTTTTCGGCTGGTTGGAGCGCGTCCGTGCCGTTTCCCTGGCACCGGCAGCGGCTTTCTTCCACGGCCACGCCCGCCGTTTGCCGCTGGCGGCGGCCTGCCTGCTGCTGTGTATGGCCTGCATCGGCAGCCACACCGTCAAGGAAGGGCAGGATAATCATTTTGCCACCAGCCTGGAAGCGCTGTACGAACTGGCAGACGGCAGTGCGGTGCGTTTTGCGGCGGCGCTGGATGCCCGGGAAGCGCTGCTGTATGATGACAACCGACCCGAGGTAGAGATCACCCCGCTGGCCGAAGAAGAACGTCCGTGGCTGCTGTTTTATACCGATGTTTCGGTAGGGCCCGACCTGTGGGGACTGACGCCCTATTACAGTAAAGACTCGGTGGAAGTGGTCTCTGGCGAAAACTGATAGAGGAAACAAGGAAAGGATGGAATACAGATGAGACGATTGGCAAAAAGGCTGGCGGTGCTGGCCGCGACCACTTGTTTTGTGGTGACCGGTGCGTTCTGCGCACAGGCGTAAGAAGCGCAGACCGGCGAGATGACCGAGCAGTTCCAGCAGGCGACAGATGCGATCTGTGCCTTGACGGAGGACAGTACGCCGGAGGAGATGGAGGCGGCCTTTCAGCTGCTGGAGGATATCTCTACCGAAGGGGTGGAGCAGTCCGAAGCTGCGCTGACCGGCAGCATCGTGGATGCCGCCAACACGAGGGGCAGCATTCAGCTGATATTTGCACAGCTGCAGCAACAGCAGGCGGAGCTCGGCAAACAGCAGGCGCAGCAACAAATCGACGCTATCCAGGCAGAGTACGAGGAAAGCGCCAATGCCAGCAACTATCTGAACGTTGCGCGCGTCAATACCAACGAGGCAGCGTCCAAGGGGACTTGTAAGATGGCGGAGGATATGCGGGTCTTTCTGCAGGAGCGAAACCTGTTTCCCTCCTCGATCAATCCCAATGCCGGTTCGTACACAAAGGCCGAATGGGAAACGATCACACAGCTGCTGGAAGTATACGTTGAGCAGCTGGGGGCCCAGACACAGACTCAGATGGTCTATCTGCAGGATTATATATCGCAGTATAATTCCTACCTTCAGGGTTCCGCCCAACAGGCGCAAAGTGTCAGTGAAATGTTGGCGGGGCTGGCAAATAGCCAGACGATGCTGGGCGGCGGCAGCACCGGTATGACGGTGACTTGCCTGCTGGGCGGCGCTGTGTTGGGATCGCTGGTAACTTTGCTGGTCCTGCGCAAGCGGAAAACGGCATGATCTCGCTGGAACTGGCAGGGGCTTCGGTGGCCCTGCTGTACGGCCTGTGTACGGCGTTCCGCAAGCATACGCCGCTGTATTACAAGATCGTGTTTTTCGCCATGGCCTCCTGCTTTCTCGGTCTTGGCTATTGCGCCCTGGCACAACTGCTTTGGCCCCAGGGCTTGCAGGGGTTCCATGTGGGATATTTCGGCTCGGTGGGCATGTATTTCTTTTTGTACTCCTCCTATTATGGCGCCATCAACAGCCTGGCGGACGACGGCACACGCAGGTTCCGCCTTTACCGGGCGGCTGCATTTTTTGTGGCTGCGCTTACGGCGGTGCTGGCGGGGACTGGTATATGGGTATTGGGCACGGGCGAGCGGTTGCTCTCTACTTTGGTGTTGGTCCCTGTGGTGGCTACGGTATATTTTTCTGTCAAGCATCTGATTTTCCCTGATGTGGAGATGGGCATCATCGCCGCTATGCGGCCTTTCAACGCTATGGTAGCGGCACTGTGCATGCTGCAGGCGGCAGATCTCTGCCTGCCTGCTGCGGGTGCCGGTGCATGGGTCCGTGCGGTGTGCATGGCGGTGTTGCTGGCGGCCTGTCTGCCGGTGGCCCGCAAGGGGGTGCAGCGATGGTTTATGTGATCCTGATCTGTATCGCAGTGCCCTTGCTGCTGTTGATGACGTTGATGGATGCCCGTTCCCGCCTGTTAACGGGTTTTATGCTGGTGGGCATGCTCACCGCCGCCAGTGCCTACGAGATCAATTCCACGGTGCAGGTCATGTTCTGGATGACCGGGCAGGAGGTATCGGTGCGGGTGGCACCTGTGATCGAGGAATTGCTCAAGGCGGTGCCCATTCTGTTTTACTCGGTGGCGGTCAGCGATGACCGGAAGATTCTGCTGCCCCTTTCCATGGCAGTAGGCATAGGCTTTGCCATACTGGAAAATGCGTACCTGCTTACCGCTTATATCGACCAGGTTACCATCAGCTGGGCGCTGGTGCGGGGGTTGTCCACCAGCCTCTCTCATGGATTGTGTACGCTGACGGTGGGGTATGGGATGTCCTTTGTGCGTAAACAGAAAAAGCTGTTTTATACAGGCATTTTCGGGTTGCTATCGTTGGCCATGACGTTCCATGCCGTATTCAACCTGCTTATCCAGTCACAATATGACTGGATCGGTATGGGGCTGCCGATCTTGCTCTTTACGATGGCTGGGGCGATCCGACAGATTGTGCGCCGTAAAACCTGCGGATGAACCCGGGAAGTTCCCGGAAATGGATAAGACAAAAGGATCGGAACTTTCATTGCGGAAGTTCCGATCCTTTTGTTGTGATATGGATTCTGTCAGACCTGCTCCTGTACATAGCGAATGAAAGCGTCCCGCTCTGCGCTGGTGCGCAGGTTGGCGGTGTACATCCGGTCCCCCATGTCCAGCCGCAGGGCGGGGGGCAGGGCGTCGCACATCTTCATGCGGCTGCCATAGCGGGCCATGATCTGCTCGTGGCTGTGTTTGTAGGTGTGGCAGTCGCGGCGGGCGGCGTAAACGCAGTAGTATTTGGGGCCGTCCAGGTCCAGGTTGCGCACCTCGTCATAGCAGACCATATCGGCCCAAATCTGGTAGCAGTCCACTGAGTTGGCGTAGTTGATCATATCAGGGGTATAGCCGCCGGCGGGGCGCATGTTGACCTCCAGGGCCATATAATCACCTTTCTTGCCCAGGCCGGGTTTGTCTTCGTTGAGCTGAAAAAACTCGCAGTGGAAGAACCGGCTCTTGGCGCCGAAGGCCTTGATGGTACGGAATCCCACATCTCGCAGGGCTTCGGGCACGCGCTTCTGGGTCCAGTAGGCCAGGTCACCCTGCTGGCTTACAATCTCCAAAAGCGGGGTGGGGAAAACGTTGGAGGTGTAGAACAAGGGCACACAGTGGCTGTCGGCCACACCGTCAAAACTGACGATGGTGCCGTTGATGAACTCCTCCATGATATAGGGAACACTGGGCTTTTTGGCAAAGAAAGCTTCCAGGTCTTCGTCATTGCGCAGCTTGTAGGTGGCCTCGGCGCCGCAGCCATTGTCCGGCTTGACGATAACAGGGTAACCCACTTTTTCAATAAAAGCCCGGGCAGCGGGCAGGGTGTCCACCATATGGTGCCGGGCTACCGGCACACCGGCGGCCCGGTAGCTGTCCTTCATCTTGCTCTTGTATTTGATGCGCTCGATAAAGTCATTCTGGGCACCGGTGGTAATGTTGAAATCGGTGCGCAGCTGGGCGTCCATTTCCAGCCAATATTCGTTGTTGGATTCCAGCCAGTCAATCTTGCCGTAATGGAAGGTGAAATACCCCATGGCGCGGACCATTTCGTCATAACTGCCAAGGTTGCTGACCCGGTAGTATTCGGTCAGGCAGGCTTTCAGCTCGTTGGGAATCTCCTCAAAAGGGGCATCGCCGATGCCCAGCACGTTGACACCATTGCGATGCAGACGGTCACAGAAATTCCAATAGGTTTTGGGGAAATGGGGGCTGACGAAGACAAAGTTCATAAGGGTTAGACTTCCTCTCTCACAGATGCTCAGGTCAGATAAACTGGTTGCGCGCCGCGTCGTAGGTATACCCCGCTTCTGCCAGAACCGCACAGAGTTGTGCCTTGTCGGCATTCTCTTTCTCGCAGAAGCTGTCCAGATCGGCATCCCGGTCACGCAGCTGGGTGTTGGTATAACTCAATAAAATGATGGGATCACGGGGCAGCATAGGCAACCTCCTGTACAGGTGGGGAAAAGAGAAAAAGCCGGTCACGCGACGTGACCGGCAATTTTTCCTTCCAATCAGACCGCGCGGGTAACTTTACCAGAGCGCAGGCAGCGGGTGCAGGCGTAGATATACTTCGGGGAACCGTCCACGATCGCCTTCACGCGCTTGACATTGGGGT
>DXBO01000166.1 GCA_019116485.1 Candidatus Gemmiger excrementavium | reverse complement strand
CTGAAACTGGATTCCGATTCCTGATACGACACCAAAGAACCGCGCCGGTCTGTGGAACCTACCACAGACCGGCGCAGTTTTATGCATATAGTTTACGGCTCAATATGGCACTCATTCAACGTCAGGTATTCGCCCTCGTTCACACTGATATAAGCAGAAGATTCAATGTTATCATTCGTGCGAAGGCTGGCAAAATCATGGCTGCTGTCGGATGCAACTTCCAGATATCCCAGCCCCATGGCCGCATCTTCATCCACCACAATTTTATATTCCCCCGCCGGGATATTCACACCGACTTTGAACATCCCGCTGCCAGTGGTATCGATCTGCGCTTCCTCCATAGGCACTGCATAGGCACCGGTCATGGAAAAATAACGACCATCTTCCAGCGTGACAATGGTATTGTAACTGAAATTTGCGTTGCAGAGGATGGATTCAAAATTCCCGCTGCTGTCAGACGCCACTTCCATATACCCCAAGGAGCGTTCTGCAAAAACCGCATACTCCCCCGCCGGCATATCCGTTCCCACCAGATACATGCCACTTTTATAGCGTGTAGGTTCGGGGGATTGTGTGGGTTCGGGCTCCGCTTCCTGCTCTGGTGCCGAATCCGAAACAGCCTCCGGTACCGTTTCGGTTCCCGTACTTTCAGCGTTCACCGTTTCGGTAATATCCGGCGATTCAGATTTTCCTGAATCACCGCCCGCTGCCCCCAGCAAAATCAATACAACCACTACACCTATAATGATCCACTTCCCTTTTCCGCCCTGTTTTTTGCGGCAGTGCGGACATACTTTAGCATCTTTAGGTATTTCCATTTTACAATGCTTGCATTGTTTATTCTGGATACTTCCTATAGTTTCCTGCTGGTTGGTTTCCATGATTGCTGCTCCTTTTTTATTTTTAGTCATCATTGGAATAATATTATCATCAAAATGCGGTATCGTCAATAGAAATTACTCATCTTTAGACTAAAACGAGGGAGCCGCATGAAGATCTATCGCCCAAACAACCGTTGCAACATCGTAGGAGAGCAGGTGCGTCTGCTCCGAAAAAAAGCAGGTCTTTCCCAGGAAGAACTGGCCGCTAAAATTCAGCTGGCAGGGCTGGACATGACCCAAAAGGCCATCAGCCGCATCGAAACCGGCAGCCGCGTGGTGCCGGACTACGAACTATTGTATCTCTGCCGCGCCCTGCACGTGCCTCTGGATGTTCTACTACCGGAAACCTTGTAAGCGGGCAAATAAAAACGGGAGGACCGTATACACGATCCTCCCGTTTTGTGCAGCGTGCGATGCTTACAGCAGGCTGCGGTACAGTGCTTTGATTTCCTCCACGCTGGTGTCACGGGGGTTGCCCGGGCAGCAGGCATCGGCAAAGGCGGACTCGGCCAGGAACTGCACGTCCTCCTCTTTCAGGATGCCCTTCAGGTCGGCGGGGATGCCCACATCGGCAGAAAGCTGTTTCACGGCAGCGATGGTGGCGTCGGCGGCTTCGGCGTCGGTCATGGCGTCGATGCCTTGCACGCCCATGGCCTTGCCTACCGCGCGGTAACGCTCACCGGCCACGCTCTTGTTGTACTCAAGACCCGTGGGCAGGATGATGGCGCAGGCCACACCGTGGGGGGTATCATACAGGGCTGACAGGCCGTGGGCCATGCTGTGCACAATGCCCAGACCCACGTTGGAGAAGCCCATACCGGCAATGTACTGGCCCAGGGCCATGCCCTCGCGGCCTTCGGGGGTGTTGGCCACAGCCCCGCGCAGATGCTCGGAGATCAGGCGGATGGCCTCCAGATGGAACATGTCGGAGATGGTGCAGGCGCCCTTGGTGATGTAGCCCTCAATGGCGTGGGTCAGGGCGTCCATGCCGGTAGCGGCGGTCAGGCCCTTGGGCATGGAAGCCATCATATCGGGGTCCACTACGGCCACCTCGGGGATGTCGTTGGTGTCCACGCAGACGAACTTGCGGCGCTTTTCCACATCGGTGATAACGTAGTTGATGGTGACTTCGGCGGCAGTACCGGCGGTGGTGGGCACCGCGATGGTGAACACCGCATGCTTCTTGGTGGGGGCCACGCCCTCCAGACTGCGCACGTCGGCAAACTCGGGGTTATTGATGATGATACCGATAGCCTTGGCGGTGTCCATGGAAGAACCGCCGCCGATGGTCACGATGCAGTCCGCTTCGGCTGCCTTAAACGCGGCCACGCCGTCCTGGACGTTCTGGATGGTGGGGTTGGGCTTGATGTCACTGTACACGGCATACGCGAAGCCAGCCGCGTCCAGCAGGTCGGTGACTTTTGTGGTGACGCCGAACTTGATGAGGTCGGGGTCGGAGCAGACAAAAGCTTTTTGGTAGCCGCGCCCGGTCAGTTCGGGTACGATGTTTTCGATGGCGCCGTGGCCGTGGTAGGAAATGGTGTTCAGAACGATGCGGTTTACCATGGTGAATACTCTCCTTTGTCGTACAGACATTTTCTGTGCAATCCGCCGCAAACCAGCGCCTCTTTGCACAGAATTCTGGATACATTGTACACGTTTGTCACTCTTTTGTAAAGTGTCTGGCAGGATGTTTTGTCTGCTTCCCGCCTCTTGCCATTTTATACGAAGTAGTGTACAATAAAAGGACACTAACATTTTGGGGTGCTACTATGGCAGAAGAAAAATTTTCCAACTTTTTGACGGATATCATTGACGCCGACCTTGCCGAGGGCAAGGTCGAAACCGTGCATACGCGGTTCCCGCCGGAGCCCAACGGCTACCTGCACATCGGTTCGGCCAAGGCGATCTTTATCAACTACACCATCGCCAAACATTACGGCGGTCAGTTCAACCTGCGCTATGACGATACCAATCCCGCCCGCGAGGACGACGAGTATGTGCAGAGCATCCTGCAGGACCTGCACTGGTTGGGGGCCGACCCCAACGGCGGCATCTTCTACGGCAGCGACTATTTCGAGCGCTGCTACCAGTACGCCGAGCAGCTGATCCGCGAAGGCAAAGCCTATGTGGACGATCTGACCCGGGAACAGATGCAGGAATACCGCGGCAACGATGCCGGCAAGCCCAGCCGTCCCAGCCCCTACCGGGACCGCACGCCGGAGGAAAACCTGGACCTGTTCCGCCGCATGCGGGCCGGTGAGTTTGCCGACGGCGAAAAGACCCTGCGCGCCAAGATCGACCTGGCCAGCCCCAACATGAACATGCGTGACCCGGCCATCTACCGCATCAAGCATGTGTCCCACCACCGCCAGGGTGACAAATGGTGCATCTACCCGCTGTATGACTTTGCCCATCCCATCCAGGACGCCATTGAGGGCATCACCTTCAGCCTGTGCAGCCTGGAGTTCGAGAACCATCGCCCCCTGTACGACTGGGTGGTGCGCAACCTGTTCGGCAGCGAGTTCCCCAAGCAGCGTGAGTTTGCCCGCCTGAATGTGACCAACACCGTTATGAGCAAGCGGTATCTGCGGGAACTGGTGGAAAAGAACATTGTGGACGGCTGGGACGACCCCCGCATGCCCACCCTGAGCGGTCTGCGCCGCCGGGGCTACACCCCCACCAGCATCTTTACCTTCGTGAAGGAAGCGGGTATCTCCAAGGCGGACAGCCTGGTGGATATGCGCCAGCTGGAAGCGGTGCTGCGCGCTGAGCTGGAGCTGAACGCCCAGCGCCGCGTGGCCGTGCTGGACCCCGTAAAACTCATCATTGACAACTACCCCGCCGACGGCTGCGAGTATTTCGATCTGCCCAACAACCCCAACCGGGATGCGGGCGATACCTCCACCCGTCAGGTGGCCTTTACCAAGGAAGTGTGGATCGACCGCAGCGACTTCTTTGAGGTTCCGCCGCCGAAGTTCAAGCGCCTGACCCTGGGCAGCGAAGTGCGCCTGATGGGCGCCTATCTGGTGCGCTGCACCGGCGTGGACAAGGACGAGGCCGGCAACATCACCGCCATTCATGCCGAGGCCGATCTGGAGACCAAAAACGGCAATCCCGCCGATGGACGCAAGGTGCGCGGCACCATCCACTGGGTCAGCTGCGACCACTGCGTGGAAGCGGAAGTGCGCCTGTATGACAAGCTGTTCACCGAGGCCAACATGAACGGTATCCCCGATGGCGCCGATTTCAAGGATTACCTGAACCCCGAAAGCGTGGTCGTGGTGGCCAACGCCAAGCTGGAAGAAAGCCTGGCCGGTGCCCAGCCCGGTGAGCGGTTCCAGTTTGTGCGTACCGGCTACTTTACGCCGGACAGCAAACACCCCGGTGTGTACAACCGCATTGTGACCCTGAAAGACAGCTTCAAGCTGTAAGTTCTTACAAAAACAGCAAGACCGGCGCCGCAGCGCCGGTCTTGTTTTTTTGCTGTATCAGGCATTGGGCTGTTCCTGGGTTTCCCCGTGGCGGACAGCGATACACCGCCGCAGCCAGTTTCCCTTTTTGTAATACACAACGAACAGCGCCGAAGCCAGTGTCCAGGTGATGGGATAGCTGAACTCCACCGTGGCCACGGTATGCCACCGGGGCACCGCCGTCACCAGCCACAGAATGCGCAGCCCGCAGACGCAGACCACCGTGATCAGCGTAGGCACCCGCACGTCACCGCAGCCGCGCAATGCGCCGGAGAGAATTTCAATACACACATAGGTAATGTAGGCGGGCACCAGAATGTGCATCATGTCCACGCCCACGGCGATAACTTCCGGGTCCTGGCTGAACAGCCGGAACAGAGGCCCCGCGCCCAGGAAGAACACCACGCTGATCCCCAACGCTGCCGCAGCCGCCATACCCAGGCAGATACGGGTACCGCGGCGTACACGGTCATACTGCCGGGCACCGAAATTCTGCCCCGCAAAGGTGGTGATGGAGATACCCAGGGAGTTGATGGTCATCCAGAAGATAAAGTCGATCTTGCCGTACACGCCCCAGGCGGCGATGGCGTCGGTACCGAAACCGTTCATGCAGCTCTGGATCATCATGTTACTGATGTTGTACAGGGCGCTCTGGGCAGCCGCCGGAATCCCGATCATACAGATGGCCACCAGAATGGTGCGTTCCATCCGCAGCTTGGCGGCAGCCAGATGCCAGGGCATGCCCTGGGAACCGGCCAGGCACCGCAGGGTGAGCACGGCACTGGCCACCTGACTGAGGATGGTCGCCAGCGCCGCCCCGGCCACGCCCCAGTGGAACACGGCAATGAACACGATGTCCAGCACGATGTTTACCAGGGACGCCACGATCAGGAAGTACAGCGGCCGCTTGGAATCGCCTGCCGCCCGCAGGATATTGGTCCCCATATTGTAGAGGATCTGGGGGATCATGCCCAGAAAGTAGATGCGCAGATACAGCGCGGCATCGCCCAGAATTTCCTCCGGGGTCCCCATCAGGCGCAGCACCGGCTCCGCTGTAAGCAAGCCCACCACCGTAAGTACCGCGCCAATGACCACGCTGAACACCAGCGAGGTATGTACCTGGCGGTCCACGGCGTCCAGGTCCCGGGCGCCGTAGCTTTGCGCCACCACCACGCCTGCACCACTGCAAAGCCCTACAAACAGGCCCACCAGCAAATTGACAAAAGCGCCGGTGGCCCCCACCGCCGCCAGGGCGTTGGTCCCCACAAAGTTGCCCACGATGAGGGTATCCGCCGTGTTGTACAGTTGCTGGAACAGCGTGCCGAACCATATGGGCAGAAAGAAAGCCAGCAGCTGGCGGGGAATGCTGCCGGTCAGGATGTCCGTTTGTTTGACAGTACGCATGATGAAAGCTGTTTTTCTCCTCTTTTGTATTCCTTGCCCACCTATTTTATGCTATAATAGCGATAATGTAAAGAGGGGGAAATGAAGATGTCTGTGCTGTGGGAACCCTGCAAGGATGGGGTGCGCATTCTGCGCGTTTTGGGGGATTCCCCCTGCCCTGTTGTGCCGGGGGAAGTGGCGGGTAAACCCGTTACAGAACTGGGTCCCTACTGCTTTGCGGCCCGCCCGGTGGCCGGCGGCTGCCGCTGGCCCACAGACAGCACCGACACCCACGAGATCACCGGCGATTTTGTGGAGGAAATGACCCTGCCGGATTCCCTGCGCACGGTGCACAGCGCGGCGTTCTACAATTGCCGCCGTCTGCGCCGGGTGGAACTGGGCCCCGGCGTAGAAAGCCTGGGCAGCGATCTGTTCACCAACTGCAAGGCGATGGATACCTTTGCCTTGCGCGCGGTCCCTGCTGCCCCTACCGGGCTGAAAAAGCTGCTGGGCGCCGTAAGCGCCGATATCGAAGTGGAATTTCTATCCCCGCCGGGGGCATCTTTCTTTTACCCCGAATACTTTGAGTGGCTGGACGAAAATACCCCGGCCCACATCTTCAACCACAGCATCGAGGGCGAAGGCTACCGCATGCGCCAGTGCTTTACGCCGGGCGGCACCGTGGACGCGGCTGCCTACGACGCCACCTTTGCCCAGGCCTGTGTGGGCGAAAGCGCCGAAAAACTTTGCCGTATGGCACTGGGCCGGTTGCTGCTGCCTTTTGGTTTGAGCGACAGTGCCCGGGCCGACTATGAGTATTTTCTGACCGCCCACCCGGGCCCGGCGTTTTCCTTGGCCATTGACCGGCGCAGTGAAGACGCCCTGCGCCTGCTGACCGGGCTGGGCCTGGCCAGTGCCGACGCAGCCGCCGCCTGTGCCCGGGCGGGCTGGAGCGCGGGGGCCGCGATTTTGCTGGACCGGCCCCGGCGCGGCGCCAAGCGCTACGACTTTGACGACCTGTAACGGAGGACCCCATGCCCCATATCCAGACCCAAACCGAATGGGAAGAAACCATGGCCCACCGCGTGATGGAGCAGGTACGGGCCGAACTGTACCTGGACCAGCGGTATCTCAATGCGGCCCTGGGCGCCTTGCCCCCCGCCCCCCGGGAGGGACTTCCCGCCTTTGCCACCGACGGGGCCGCCCTGTACTACCCGGTGGGTTGGGTGCTGGCCACCTACCGCAGCAACAGGCGGTATCTGGGCCGCGCCTGGCTGCACAGCCTGCTGCACTGTGTGTTCCGTCACCCCTGGCTGCGGGACAAGCGGGACCCCGCTCTTTGGGGGCTTGCCTGTGACATCGCAGTGGAACAGGTACTGGATACACTGCACACCCCTGCCACCACCCGGCCTGTGGGCTGGCTGCGCCAGCAGCTGTACGCCCGGATCAAAAGCCAGTGCAAGCTGCCCGGCGCCGGGCCGATCTACCGCCTGTTGTGTGGGCTGGATGGTATCGAGTTGGAAAAATACCGCCAGGAATTTACCTGTGACAGCCACCGCTTCTGGCCGCAGGACACCGACAGCCCTGCCGCCCGGCTGCGCGGACAGCAGTGGGAACAAATGGGCCGCCAGACCCAGCTGAGTATGGAGGAGGCGGGCCGCCGTGCGGGCGACAGCGACGGTGCCCGGGCCTTGCAGGCCCAGGTGCAGGCAGGGCGCAGCCGCCGCAGCTACAAGGATTTTCTGCGCCGGTTTGCCGTCTGGCGGGAGGAACCCCGCCTGGACCCCGACGAGTTCGATCTGGGCTACTACACCTATGGCTTGCGCACCTACGGCAAACTGCCGCTGATCGAACCGCTGGAAAGCCGGGAGAGCAAGAAAATCCGGGATTTTGTGATCGTGCTGGACACCAGCGAATCCACGGCCGGGGACCTGGTGAAGAATTTTTTGCGGGAAACCTTTACCCTGCTGAAAAGCCGGGACAGCTTTTTCCGCCAGTGCCGCATCCTGGTGCTGCAAGCCGACAACGCCGTGCGCGACGAGGTATGGCTCAACGACCTGGAAGCCCTGGACCGCTATGCCGAGGCCTTTACGCTGGTGGGCGGCGGAGGGACGGATTTTCGCCCGGCCTTTGCCCGTATCGAACAGTTGCGCACCGAAGGGCCCTTGCGGGACATGCAGGGCGTATTGTACTTTACCGACGGCAAGGGCACCTACCCGGCCAAAAGGCCCCCCTTTGATGTAGCCTTTTTATTTTTGGAAAACGGCGAACCGCCCCCCGATGTGCCCCCCTGGGCCATGCGGCTGGTCCTGCAGCCAGAGGAATTTATCCCCCAAGGGAAAGGAAGAACGTGAATGGACATCCAACGTGCCAAACAGGAGATCAAAAACACCGTACAGGCCTACCTGGCCTGCGACGATACCGGCCGCCCGCTAATCCCACCGATCCGTCAGCGCCCCATGTTGCTGATGGGCCCGCCAGGCGTGGGCAAAACCCAGATCATGGAACAGATCGCCCAGGAGTGCGGCATCGCGCTGGTTGCCTACACCATCACCCACCATACCCGGCAGAGCGCCGTGGGTCTGCCTTTTATCCGGGAGCGGAATTTTGACGGCAAGACCCGCAGCGTCACCGAATATACCATGAGCGAGATCATCGCCAGTGTCTACGCCGCCATGGAGCGCACCGGCAAACGCCACGGCATTTTGTTCATCGACGAGATCAACTGCGTCAGCGAGACGCTGGCCCCCACCATGCTGCAATTCCTGCAGGGAAAGACTTTCGGCAACCAGGCAGTCCCCGAGGGCTGGATCATTGTAGCCGCAGGCAACCCGCCGGAGTACAACAAAAGCGTGCGGGAATTCGACCTGGTAACACTGGACCGTGTGCGGCGCATCGACATTGAGCCCAAACTTACCGTCTGGCAGGATTATGCCCGTGCCCGGCGTCTGCACCCCGCCGTGACCGCCTATCTGGAACTGCGGCCCCAGCACTTTTACAAGATCGAAAACGACGTGGACGGTCCCCAGTTCGTCACTGCCCGCGGGTGGGAGGATCTTTCCGCCTTTTTGCAGGCCTGCGACACCCTGGACCTGCCGGTGGACGAAGGCGTGGTGGCCCAGTATCTGCGCCACCCGGAGGTAGCCCGGGATTTTGCGGCCTATTGGGTGCTTTACCGCAAGTATCATCAGGACTACGGTGTGGAGGACATTTTGCAGGGCAAGCCCTTTGATGCTGTGGTGGAGCGGGCCATGGACGCCAGCTTTGACGAGCGCATCAGCCTGGTAAGCCTGCTGCTGGCCGGGTTGAACACCCGTTTTGCCGCCGCCCGCAAAGCTGACGCTGTGACGGACGCCTGTTACCAGCAGCTGCGCACCTTCAAGAGGGCGCTGAGCGACCCGGCGCAGGACCAGTCCCCCGCCGCGCTGTTCGCCGCCCAGTGCAAAGCCTACCGGGCCCGGCTGGAAACAGGCCGCACCGAAGGCACCATGCCGGCAGAAGAAATTGCCACCCGGACCCGGGCCGCCAAACTGCTGGACCGCTGGGCCGAACCCCTGGCCCGCTGCACCAGCGGTGATGAGGCCTTCGACACGGTACGCACCGCCTTCAACCAGCAGGTGCGCCGCCGGGAGGAAGCCATGGCCAATGCCGGGGATGCCCTGGAATGCGCCTTTGATTTTATGGAACGCGCCCTGCCCGACGGGCAGGAAATGGTGGTCTTTGTGAACGAACTGGCTCTGGGCCCAGACTCGGCTCCCTACCTGGCCGACAACGAATGCGAGCGTTTTGAGCAGTACAGCAAGCGGCTGTTGCTGCACCAGGGCGAAGATGAGTTGCTGGCCGAACTGGAACGGGATGATCTGCGGGCCGGGGAACACAGCACGGATTTTTGACACACAAATACACGGCAGCCCCTGCGCCCCGCGCGGGGGCTGCCCCTTTACAGGCCGAGCCCGGCGCGGTATAATGAGCGGCGGAAACAGGGCGGCAACAGGCCGCCTGCCAAACAGGGAGGGATCGCCAATGAAACCGCTGCCTTTGCATCACCGCGGGCAGATGTCCGAGTCTTTTTTCACCGTGTTGTTTCTTTCGCTTTCCGGCGGGCTGCAGGATGCCTATACATATTTAGGGCGGGGCGGCGTATTCGCCAACGCACAGACCGGCAACATCGTGTTTATGGGGCAGGCACTGCTTACGGGTGACTGGTCCCGGCTGCTGCGCTACCTGATTCCGGTAGCGGCCTTTGCCCTGGGGGTAGCCGCCGCCGAACTGATCCGGGCAGGAAGCCGCAACGCCCGGCTGCACTGGCGGCAGATAGTATTGGCGGTGGAGATTCTCCTGTTGTTTGGAGTGGGCTTTTTACCGGCCAGCTTCAATCTGGTGGCCAACGCCCTGGTCTCTTTCTCCTGCGCCATGCAGGTACAGGCTTTCCGCAAGGTGCACGGTTACCCCTTTTCCAGCACCATGTGCATCGGCAATCTGCGCAGCGGCATGGAATCTCTGGTGGCCTGGCTGCGGGCGCGGGACCGGCTGGCCCTGCGCAAGGCGGCCCACTACTTTGCGGTCATCGCACTGTTCGCCCTGGGGGCCGGCATCGGCGCCCGCTGCGTATCCCTGGCGGGCATGCGTACCATCTGGTTGTCCTGCCTGCTGCTGGCCGCAGGCTTGGGGATGATGTTCTTTCCTGAAGAGGCCGCTTCTCACTAAGATACACGCCGCAACGCCCCGCACGGGAAATTCCCGTGCGGGGCGTTGCGTGTTTTCAGGAAGTTTTGCGGTGTGCCCGACGCCAGGCCCGGGCGGCATCCCAGGCAGCGTCTACCAGTCGGGTGAACCCACCCAGCACAAAGGGTGCTGAAGCCAAGACTGCGGCCAGCAGCGCCAGCCCCCGCCCCGGCAGCGGCACCAATTCCAGCCAGCGGGCCAGCAGTACCGCACCCGCATACCCCAACACGGTACAGCTGCCCCAGAGTGCCCGCCGCAGCGGCGTAAAGGGGCGGCATACCCGCAGCAGGATCAGCACACCCACCGTAAGGGCCGTCAGTGTACAGACGGTAGCCCGGGCCTCCGCCGACAACCCCAGGCTGTAGGCAATCCCCTGGGCCAGCAGTACCAGCAGGAAATCTGTCAGACCGCCGGGCAGCGCTGCGTGCAGCACGTTATGCATGAACCGCCCCTGCACCCGGTCCCGGTTGGGTTCCAACGCCAGCACAAAGGAGGGCAGCCCGATGGTGACCGCCGCGATGAGCGACAGCTGCAGCGGCTGGAAGGGGTAGCCCACCGGCAGACCGAGGGAGATCAGCGCCAGCAGCAGCGAAAAGATATTCTTTACAAGGAACAAAGATGCCGAGCGCTGGATGTTGTTGATGACCCGGCGTCCTTCGGCCACTACATGGGGCAGCACGGAGAAGTCGGAGTCCAGCAGCACCAGCTGAGCGATCTGGCTGGCCGCCTGAGCGCCCGAGGCCATGGCGATGCCGCAGTCGGCATCCTTGAGGGCCAGCACATCATTGACACCATCTCCCACCATGGCCACGGTATGGCCTTTTGCCTGCAGGATTCCCACCAGTTTGCGCTTTTGTTCGGGGGTAACACGGCCAAACACCGTACACTCTTCGGCAGCCCGGGCCAGGGCCCCCTCGTCGGTCAGCGCGGCGGCGTCCGCCCAGCGCTGTGCCCCGGCAATACCGGCAGCCGCCGCCACATGGCTGACCGCTGCGGGCGCATCGCCGGAGATCACCTTGATCTGCACCCCCTGGCGGGCGAAATAGGCAAAGGTCTCGGGGGCATCGGGTCGTACCCGGTTCTGCAGCGGCAGCAGGGCCAGAAATACAAGCTGTTCCGGTGCCAAAGGTCCCGGTTCGGCGGGCAATTCCCCGTTATACCGCGCCAAAAGCAGCACACGCCGCCCCTGGGCCAGCAGCGGGGCCAGGGCCGGGGCCAATTCACCGCGCCGATCCCCCGCCAGCACATCGGGCGCCCCCACTACATAGGTCTGCCCGGCGCCAAAAGTCTTGGCGCTGTACTTGTATGCCGTATTGAACGGGATGCTGCGCAGCGGCAGCCGGACTGCCGCCCCCGCGCCGAAGCGTTCTTTCAGCGCACGGCCTGTGTCGTTGTCCGGCTGTTCGGCGCCGTAGTAATCTTGCAAGATATCGTCAAGGCCAGGTTGCCCGCGCAGCGGCACCGGGTCATCTGCCACCATGACGCTCTCGGTGATGGTGCCGGTCTTGTCCACACACAGCACATCCACCCGGGCCAACGTCTCGATACAATTCATATCCTGGGTCAGCACCCGGCGACGAGCCAGGCGGATCATGCCCACCGCCAACGCCACGCTGGTAAGCAGGTACAGTCCCTCAGGGATCATACCTACCAGGGCGGCCACCGTTCCCTCCACTGAGGAGCGCAGGTCCATCGCCAGTGCTATATACTGCTTGTACAGCAGCGCCGCTCCCACCGGGACCAGCATCAGGCCAATCCCACGGATCAGTTTGTCCAGGGAGCGCATCATTTCCCCCTTGGGCACCTTATGGCCATCCCGCCGGGCGGCGTCGGTCAGGCGGTTGGCATAACTCTCGGCTCCCACATGGGTCAGCCGGGCGGTACAGCGCCCCGCCGCCAGGAAACTGCCGGAGCGCAGCTCTTCCCCCGGGCGCTTCGCCACGGCCCGGGCTTCGCCGGTAATGAGCGATTCGTTGGCCTGGGCCTCACCGTCCAGCACCACGGCGTCCGCCACGATCTGGTCCCCGGCGGCAAATTCCACCACGTCGTCCTGCACCAGTTCCTCCGACAGGCATTCAGTCCAGGTGCCGCCCCGCAGGCAGCGGACCTTGCGGGCCGAAACCAACGTCAGGGCGTCGATGGTGTGCTTGGCCCGCAGCTGCTGGGCCACACCAATGACGGTATTGCACACCACCACCATGAGGAATCCCATGTTCAGCCAGGACCGTACCAGCGCCAGCATGACAGCCAGCACCAGGAACACCAGGTTGAAATACGTACAGACATTGTCCCGCACGATCTCCCCCACCGTCTTGGTGGGGGATTTGGGCGGACGGTTGATTTTGCCCTGCTGCCGCCGCGCCGCCACTTCGGCAGCGGTCAGCCCTTGGGGGGAAGTCATAGGGTACCTCCTTGTAGAATCAGGTTGGAAAACAGTATACCCGGTGTTTGTGAACAAATAAAGATTCTATGCAAAACCGGCACACAGCCGATGCCGTGTGCCGGTTCTTGACGGGGTATGGCCGTCCCTTTATACTTCCTCCAGTTCCCCGCGGGAGCTGGCTTTCAGGTAGGCGTAGATGAAGCCGTCCAGGTCGCCGTCCATGACCGCCTGCACGTTGCCGCTCTCGTAGTTGGTGCGGTGGTCCTTGACTAGCGTGTAGGGCATAAAGACGTAGCTGCGGATCTGGTGGCCCCAGGCGATCTCGTTCTGGACTCCCTTGATGTCGTCGATCTTGTCTTTATGCTGCTGCAGCGCGATTTGATACAGCTTGGCCTTCATCATTTCCAGGGCGTACTCCCGGTTCTGCAGCTGGCTGCGCTGGGTCTGGCAGCTGGTGACGATGCCCGTGGGCTTGTGGATCAGACGCACCGCCGAGGAAGTCTTGTTGATGTGCTGGCCGCCTGCGCCGGAGGAACGGTAGACCTGCATCTCGATGTCGGCAGGGTTGATCTCGATCTGGATGTTGTTGTCCAGTTCGGGCATGACTTCCAGGCTGGCAAAGCTGGTCTGACGGCGGGCGTTGGCATCAAAGGGGCTGATGCGCACCAGACGATGCACGCCGTGCTCGCTTTTGAGCATGCCGTAGGCGTTGGCGCCCTTGATCATCATGGAAGCAGACTTGATGCCCGCTTCGTCGCCGTCCAGCACGTCCAGCACTTCCACGCTGTAGCCGTGGGCTTCGGCCCAGCGGGTGTACATGCGGTAGAGCATCTCAGCCCAGTCCTGGGCCTCGGTGCCGCCGGTGCCGGCGTGGAAGGTCAGGATGGCGTTGCTGTGATCGTACTCACCGTTGAGCATGGTCATCAGCTGCAGTTCGTCGATGGCCTTTTCCACCGCCGCCACAGCTTCTTCCCCTTCCCCGGCCAGGGCGGGATCGTTCTCTTCCTCAATCATTTCCAGCAGGGTCTCGGCTTCCTCGTACTGGGTGGAGAGCTTGCCGAAACGGTCCAGCTTGTTCTTCACTTCGCCCATCTCGCTGATGACCCGCTGGCTTTTCTCCTGGTCATCATAAAAGCCGGGCAACGTCATCTGGTGTTCCAGTTCGGCCAGGCGCTTTTCGCTGGCTTCAATGGACAGCGCCTCCCGCAGGTCATCCACGGAGGTCTTCATCCCGCCCAG
>DXBO01000165.1 GCA_019116485.1 Candidatus Gemmiger excrementavium | reverse complement strand
CCCCGAACATTTTGCGGGCACGTATACTTCCTGCACCTCGCAACTGCTCCACCACATACTCCACGTAATCAGAATGAGATGCCATAGTTACCTCCGTTTCTCGTAGCGCTGGGCAAGCTGACTGACAAGAGACCCCAGCTGTTCCCGCAACTCGGTAGGCTCCAGCAGCTCAGCACTATCTCCAAATGTGAGAATCCAGCTGATTACACTGTCCGCGTCCGGGAAACCTCGGCGGAAAAGCAAGGAACCGTCCGGCTGTACGGTAAAACTGTCAGCACCGTATTCTTCCACCAGCCGCCAACGGCAGGCCGGGGCAAATCGGACGCACACCTGATATTGCGTGGGATAAATCCGCTCCGGGGCCAGGTCCGGCAAAGGGGCGGGGCGCGGCGAAAAAGGATCTCCACTGGAAAGGGCGGTCATGCGGTTGAGCTTGAACAAACGGAACTCCTGCCGGGTTTGACACCAGCCCCACAGATACCAGGTGGACCAGTGAAAGACCAGGTAATAAGGCTCCACGCTGCGCACTGAGGTGCCCTTGGGCGCGTCGTAAGTGAACTGTACAAGGTGGTGCTGTTCAATCGCACGCTGGATGGCTTCGATTTTCGGGGCAAGGCTGCTTTTGTACCATGAGGACAGATCAATGAGCAGGTGGGTGCCGCCGGATATCAGGGTGCTGTTTCCGGCGGACAGCTTTTCCATGAGCTGAGCATAGCGCCGGGTGCCGCTGACGCTGTCCAGACTGCGCAGCCCCGCCAGAATGGCCTGCATCTCCGGGGCGGTGAGCACCGTGCGGTCCACCCGGTATCCCTCCATGATGGAAATCCCGCCGCCAGCCCCCTGTGCGGTGGTGACGGGGATACCTGCCCGGCACAGGGCTTCGATGTCCCGCTGGATGGTGCGGCGGGACACTTCGAACTGCTCCGCCAGTTCCGGCGCGGTGATCCGCTCCTGCTGGAGAAGGATGGACAATATGCCGATCAGCCGGTCCATTTTCATGGCACCACCGCCCTTCTGTCATTGTCTGTATTATACCATAGAAAGCGGACACCTGTCTGTCATGTTTGGCTTTGCGCGGCCGGCTTTTTTGTTGCAGGGCAGGGGACCCGGACGAAAAATAAGGGCCGCATGTTGGAAAGAAGCGGGAAAAAGCAGGCAGGCAACGGATTTTCTGTAAACTGCCAGTCAAAATCACGTAAAATTTCGTTGTAAAATGTCGGCGTTTCTGTTATGATAGTAACCGTGGGGCCGGACCCCACCGACGCAGCGCCGTGCGCTGCACCCACCTTTACAATCAAAGAATAGGAAAAAGAGAAAAGAGAAGAATACAAGGGAGACTCGTACATGGATGTAACGCTGTCGCATTTTCTCCAGCAGATGGCCTCCAACCCCATTTTGTTGATGACCGTGGCGCTCACGCTGGGCGTCATCTTCGTCAACGGATGGACCGACGCCCCCAACGCCATCGCTACCTGCATCAGCACCCGCTGCATGCGGGTCCGTCCGGCCATCCTGCTCAGCGCCGGGTTCAACTTTCTCGGTGTGCTGGTCATGACCCGCATCAACTCCTCCGTCGCTTCCACCATCTCCAACATGGTGGACTTCGGCGGCAACACCAACGAAGCCCTCATCGCGCTGTGCGCGGCGCTGTTTTCCATCGTGGTATACAGCGTCACGGCTTCCTGGTTCGGCATCCCCACCAGCGAGAGCCACAGCCTGATCGCCGGCTTGACCGGCGCGGCCATCGCCATCAACAACGGTCTGGGCGGCGTCAACGGGGCCGAGTGGGTCAAGGTCCTCTACGGTCTTGTCATGAGCCTGCTGCTGGGCTTCGGCTCCGGCTGGCTCATCTGCAAGCTGCTGACCTGGGTGTGCGCCGGGCTGGACCGCCGCAAGGCAAACGGCTTCTTCCGCTACGCGCAGATCTTCGGCGCGGCGGCCATGAGCTTTATGCACGGCGCGCAGGATGGCCAGAAATTCATCGGCGTACTGTTCCTGGGCGTGGCCTTCTGCAACGGGCAGTCCAGCGTCAGCGGGGTGGTCATCCCGGTCTGGCTGATGCTGTTGTGCAGTACTGTCATGGGTCTGGGCACCAGCGTCGGCGGCGAGAAGATCATCAAGTCCGTGGGGATGGACATGGTCCAGCTGGAAAAATACCAGGGTTTTGCAGCGGACCTCTCGGCGGCGTTCTGCCTGCTGCTGTCCAGCCTGTTTGGCATCCCGGTATCCACCACGCATACCAAGACCAGCGCCATCATGGGCGTGGGGGCTGTCAAGCGGCTTTCCGCCATCAACTACGGCGTCGTCAAGGATATGATGCTCACCTGGGTGTTCACGTTCCCCGGTTGTGGCCTGATCAGCTTCGCCATGGCCAAGCTGTTCATGTTCCTCATCTGAGTATGGCGGCGGGGAAATGCCCCGCAGCAGGGTACCGTTCCGTTACCGCAACACAAAAAGCAAGGAGAAACGATCATGGCGAAAGTTCAGGATTCCTACTATTTTGATACCTTCTCGGCCTGCGCCGAAGATGCCTGCCGTGCCGCCCATCTGCTGGAAGCGATGATGCAGAATTTCCAGCCCGCCAACATCCGGCAGGAACTGGACGAGATCCACAAGATCGAGCACAGCGCCGACGAAAAAAAGCATGAACTGCAGAGCGTGCTGGTCAAAGCGTTCATCACCCCCATCGAGCGGGAGGATATCGCCACGCTGTCCGGCAACATCGACGATGTGATCGACAAGATCGAGGATGTGCTCCAGCGTATCTATTGCAACAACATCCAGAGCATCCGCCCCGACGCGCTGGAAATGGCCCAGAAAGTCATCCAGTGCTGTGAGGAAGTCAAACTGCTGGTGAAGGAACTGGCGGACTTCAAGCACTCCAAGACGCTGCATGACCATGTGGTACGCATCAACGATCTGGAGGAGCAGGGCGACCGGCTGTTCCTGGCCAGTATGCGCAAGCTGCACAAGAACTGCACCGACCCCATCGAAGTCATCGCCTGGCGCGAGGTGTACCACTACCTGGAAAGCTGCATGGACGCCTGCGAACATGTGGCCGACACAGTGGAGCGCGTCGTAATGAACAACACCTGAGCACACAGCGACCGGGACCGCAGCCCGCCGTAAGGCGGCAGCGGTCCCGGTTTTTGTCTGCGCAGTTATTGCACGGTGAGGGTTTCCACGATGGGCAACGCCCGCAGCCGTCTGACAGGGCCGCGCACCGAGAGAGCGGTGGTCAGCAGGATGACCCCGGCGATGAGCGCCAGTTCCGGCCAGGGGACCGACCAGGGAACGCCAAAGGTACGCGTGACCAGGCTGGAATACAAAAACCAGTGCAGCGCCAGCCCCAGCGCGCAGCCCAGCAGCACACCCCCGGCGGCGTAGGCGACCGCTTCGGCCGCC
>DXBO01000164.1 GCA_019116485.1 Candidatus Gemmiger excrementavium | reverse complement strand
TTCGCTAAATTTACATTTAGCGAAATGCTATAGAAAGGGTTTGCCGTAAAGACCCCCCTTCCGACCAGGAAGACAAAAAACCAGCCAGGCATACAGCCTGGCTGGTTGGTAGGATTTATTGGTTGTTCATCGGTTTATGGATTGAGCCATCTTGTGGTATGTGTGTCGCTCACCGCGGATGGCAATGGAATACGCCAGAATGTTCTGCGGCAACGCCATACCGGGCACACCGGTATCACCAATATGATGAATATCAGCGCCTGCCATCTTGCACATCAATGCGATCTGGCGGATGGTGGTTGTATCGGCACCCTCCTGGGAGGTGCCAATAGCGGTCAAAGCCAGTTTGCCCCGGGCGTGGATGGTTTGGATCAGGTGATGGGCATATTCCATGGTGATGCCGGGTACTGTGCCGGGCGCGGGCAGCAAGATGATATCCGCACCCGCGTTCATAAACGCTTCGGCGTCGCCGGGGGTCATGATTTTTTCGCCGCCCTCCCCTGCTATGCCGGAAGCGTGCATCTTACCTGCGGCCAGCAGAACACGGTCACCCACGGCGGCATGAATCTCGCGCAGAGCCTGTACAATGGCGTCGTTGCTCACACCATTGCCCGGGTTACCGGTCAGTACAATCAAATCCACTCCCATATCGGCGGCCAGGCGGGCATTATCTGCCGTGGCCAGGCGTCCGGCTCCCATTTTCCAGAGAGTGCCGTCGTTGTCCCGGAAAAGCTGCGGATCAGCCGGTTCCAAATTGATGCCGATCACACGACCGGTCAGGCGCTTGAGTTCCCGTACCGTTTCGCTTACGGGAACTTTTGGCAGTGCCTGCACGATGGGCCGGCGCACATCGAACATATTGAGCAGCAGGATGTCCGCTCCCAGTGAGGCTGCATACTCCGCATTGGTCACATCCGCCAGCAGCGGCTGGATGCAGCCAATGGTCTCACAGGCCATAACACGCCCTTCACATCCGGCAATGGAAGCCAACAATTCCTGCTTGCCGTAGGTCGCCAGTTCACTGGCCGGACATTCCAGCAGACGTCTGACTTTCATTCGTCATCCTCCTCGCGGATGCGTCCCTCGCCCTTGCGATAGAAAGGTTCGCTGCCGCGCATGCCCTGCTGCCCCAGCGGCGTGACTGAGGTGGTGATGTTCAGGCCGATTTTTTTCTCTCTGCTGGCAATATAAGGCCGCGCAGCCTGCGCTACTGCGGCGAAAAGCTTTTCGTCTTTGGGGCCATCCAGCACCAATAGGTAGCTTTTGTTGGTATCGTTTACGATCATGATCTGCAGGTAGGCGGAACCTACACCGGGAGCCTGGGCCAGCACTTCACACACCGGGTCCAGCAGTTCATCGGGCAGGACGGTAGGTTCTACGATGGTGACCTTGTCGCCAGGACGAATCTGCGCGGCCGCGCGCTCCTGCAGCACCTTGGCAATGGCGTCTTTCTGCTTTTTCACCGAAGCGATCAGCGCTGCTTCCAGGCGCAGGCTGTTGGCACCCGGATTCAGGACCAGGCCTGCGGCATCGGGATTCTTTTGCAGCATGTTGGCAAAATCATCAAAGCGAAGCGCCATGATCGGGCGCCCCTTTCCGGCCTGCTTTTGCCATTCCTGGGCGGCCTCCCAGTCGCTGAAAGCCAGATAGTAATGCTTGCCCTCCGGGCTGTTGATCATGACCAGGCTGACTTTGGTATTCTTGGGCAACTGTATGCGCCCGTCCGGGCCTGGCTTGGGGGCTGGCTTACCCTGCATGTCGAACATAGCGGGGGCCAACAGCGGAGATTTGACCAGTTCGTTGATGACTGCGTTGAGTTTCTGGGGGGAATTTTCCTCTTTCAGCGCTGCGATGGATTTTTTCAGTTCCGGGTTAAATACCGGCGCTTTGGGTTGTTTCTGTTCAGGCATGGCCAAGTCCTCATTTCAATTTTATGGTATTGATGGCTTCCCGCAGGTAGGATACCCCTACCAGTTTCAATGTCGGGAACTGCGATGGATCGATGAGTTTCAGATTCTGTTTGGGTACGATGGCAGTATCAAACCCTACGCGCTGGGCTTCCCGCAGACGGGTCTCCAGGTGCGGCACGCTGCGGATTTCTCCGCCCAGACCTACCTCGCCCACAGCGAAGGTTTTCTCTCCTACCGGCAGGTCCAGCAGACTGGATGCCATAGCGATACAGACCGGCAAATCGCAGGCTGTCTCATCCAGTTTCAGGCCGCCTACAATGTTGACATAGACGTCCTGGCTGGCAAAGGAATACCCGGCCCGTTTTTCCAGCACCGCCAGCAGCAGATACATGCGGTTGTAATCAAAGCCGCTGGCGGTGCGCCGCGGGCTGGGAAAGCTGGTCTTGGTGGCCAGAGCCTGAATCTCACTCAACACCGGGCGGGTACCTTCCATTACACAGGCCACACAGGTGCCGCTGATGCCTAAAGGTCTCCCCTCCAGCATGACCTGGGAAGGGTTTTCGATCTGCGCCAGACCACGGCCTGTCATATCGAACATACCGATCTCGTTGGTGGAACCGTAGCGGTTCTTGACCGCCCGCAGTACCCTGTAGGGCAGCGTTTTGTCCCCTTCAAAATACAGCACGGTATCTACGATGTGTTCCATGACCTTGGGACCGGCAATGGCACCGTCCTTGTTGACATGGCCTACAATAAAGGTGGGAATCTCCAGCGTTTTGGCTACGTTCAAAAAACGTGCCGTACTCTCTTTGACTTGGCTAACGGTGCCCGAGGAGGAAGCAATGTCCGCGCAGCGCATGGTCTGGATGGAGTCGATGACAACCAGGTCGGGTTTCATGGATTCAATCAGGCCGCAGATCTCGTCTACATCGCTTTCTGCCACCAGGGAGATATTTTCCTGCGGCACATCCAGGCGCACGGCGCGCAGCTTAATCTGCCGCACCGATTCCTCGCCAGTGACATACAGCACATTTCTGGTGCGGCTGACTTCACCGCACAGCTGCAGCAAGATCGTGGATTTGCCAATACCCGGCTCACCGCCGATCAGCGTCACGCTGCCGATGACGATGCCGCCGCCCAGCACCCGGTCCAGTTCGCTGATGCCGGTGATGATACGGCTTTTTTCCTCGGTGGTACTGATATGGCTCAGTTTATGCGGCGTCAGCGAGGTCTGCCCCGGAACCCGGGTCGGGGCAGCAGACTTTGCCCCGCTGCTCTTGGCCGGTTCCGCCACCACATCTTCGATCATGGTGTTCCAGGCACCGCAGGACGGGCAGCGTCCCAGCCAGCGGGGGCTGGTCTCACCGCACTGGGTGCAGACATAAATGATTTTGAGTTTATCCTTGGGCATGCAGACCTCCGTGTTCCAGAAACTTTCTTTATTATAGCCCAATTTCCATCCGGGGGCAAGTACGCATTCGTTCTGCCCAAGTAAAAACAGGGCCGGATCGAACAGACCCGGCCCTACGGCATATTACAGCGTCACTTTGTGGTAGACTTTTTTGCCTTTTTTAATCACAACACCTTCCCGCAGTGCCTCTTCCGTCAGTGCGGTCTTGGGGTCAGTCACTTTTTCGCCGTTGACCAGTACGCCGCCTTGCTGCACCAGCTGGCGGGCTTCCCGGTTGGAAGCACACAGCCCTGCGGCCACCATGGCGGCCAGCAGCCCCACCGTGCCGTCCTTGACCAGGGCAGTATCCAGTGTGGTGGCGGGCATATTCTCATGGTCGGCTGCGCCGCTGAACAGGCCGCGTGCGGTGGACTGGGCTTTTTCGGCTTCTTGCTCGCCGTGTACCATCTTGGTCAGTTCGTAGGCCAGGATTTCCTTGGCCTGATTGAGCTGCTCATCCCGCCAGTGATCCATCTCGTTGATCTGCTCCAGCGGCAGGAAGGTCAGCATGCGGATACACTTGAGCACATCGGCGTCGCCTACATTGCGCCAGTACTGATAGAATTCGAAGGGACTGGTCTTGTTGGGGTCCAGCCAGACGGCGTTGCCGGCGGTCTTGCCCATTTTTTTGCCCTGGGAGTCAGTGAGCAGCGTGATGGTCATGGCATAGGCGTCCTTGCCCAGCTTGCGGCGGATCAGTTCGGTGCCGCCCAGCATGTTGCTCCACTGGTCGTCGCCGCCAAACTGCATGTTGCAGCCGTAGTGCTGGAACATGTAGTAGAAGTCGTAGCTCTGCATAATCATGTAGTTGAACTCCAGGAAGCTGAGGCCCTTTTCCATACGCTGCTTGTAGCACTCGGCCCGGAGCATGTTGTTCACGCTGAAGCAGGCGCCCACTTCCCGCAGCAGCTCCACGTAGTTGAGGTTTAACAGCCAATCGGCGTTGTTGAGCATCATTGCCTGGTTAGGGCCGTCGCCAAACTCGATAAAGCGCTCCATCTGGCGCTTAAAGCAGGCGGCGTTGTGGTCGATGTCCTCCTTGGTGAGCATCTTGCGCATGTCCGTCCGGCCGGAGGGGTCTCCGATCATGGTGGTGCCCCCGCCAATGAGGGCGATGGGCCTGTTCCCCGCCATCTG
>DXBO01000163.1 GCA_019116485.1 Candidatus Gemmiger excrementavium | reverse complement strand
ATGGAGCGCACCGAGCCTTTCTGCTCCTGCAGCATGAGGATCTTTTCCAGATAATCTTCGGCCGATTCGTGAATATTCATCGGCGCGCCCCCTTTCGGTACGGTAGTGTATCCCTACTATACCACGCGGGGGCGCTTTTTGCAACCAAAAGCGGGGTGCCGTCATCGGCACCCCGCCCGGGAGCAAATCAGGTATGGGATTCGTGGCAGTGGCCGCCGCACCCACCGCAATGGCCGGAGCAGCCGCCCCCGCAGGAGCATCCGCCGGAACAGCCGCCGCAGCTGCTGCAGGCGCCGCCGGACTTGTGGCTGTGCCAAAGCAGCCAGCCGGTGCCCCCAAAAACCACCGCCGCCACCAGCAGGGTGGGCAGATTAAAGTTCACAGTCAAAAATTCCAACATGGCAGAATACTCCTTTCCGAAATCGGGATTTTTTACTGCCGGACCGCCGCCTTGCGGACCGGGATGACCGTATGGCCGTCATTTTCTTCATAGGGGTTGCGCCGGAAAAGCAGCCACAGAGCCAGCGCTACCAACGCCGCCGCCACAACAGTGAAGAGGTTGAAGCTCACCTCGCCGGTGATAAGCCCGCCCAGCTGGTAGACCACCAGAGAGGTGCAGTAGGCCAGCAGGCACATATAACCGATGGCAATGGCCGTCCACTTGGGGCTGTTCATCTCCCGCTTGATGGCACCCATGGCCGCGAAGCAGGGGGCGCACAACAGGTTGAAGATCATAAAGCTGTAGGCCGACAGCATGGTGAAATCCCGGGCAATGTTGACCCAGATCTCGTCGCCGTTTTCGGCCACCTCGGCAAAGCCGTAGAGCACACCGAAGGTACCCACCACGTTTTCCTTGGCGATCAGGCCGGTAACGGTAGCCACCGTGGCCTGCCAGGTACCGAAGCCCAGGGGGGCAAAAATCCAGGAGACCAGGCCGCCGATGGAAGCCAGCAGGCTGGTGTTGTTATCTTCCACCATGCCGAAGCCGTTCTCGGTAAAGCCGAAGCCCTGCAGGAACCACAGGATGATGGTGGACGCCAGAATCACGGTGCCCGCCCGCTTGATGAAGGACCAGCCCCGCTCCCAGGTAGCGCGCAGCACGTTGCCCCAGGCAGGCACATGGTAGGCGGGCAGTTCCATGACGAAGGGCGCCGGGTCCCCGGCGAAGAGTTTGGTTTTCTTGAGCATGATGCCCGATACAATGATGGCCGCCATGCCGATAAAGTAGGCGGAGGTAGCCACCAGACCGGAACCGCCGAAGAGCGCCCCGGCAAACAGGCCGATGATGGGCATTTTGGCGCTGCAGGGAATAAAGCAGGTGGTCATGATGGTCATGCGGCGGTCCCGTTCATTTTCAATGGTACGGGAGGCCATAATGCCGGGGACGCCGCAGCCGGTGCCCACCAGCATGGGGATGAAACTTTTGCCGGAAAGCCCGAACTTGCGGAAGATGCGGTCCATGATAAAGGCAACGCGAGCCATATACCCCACGTCCTCCAGCAGGGAAAGCATCAGGAAAAGCACCAGCATCTGGGGCACAAAGCCCAGCACGGCGCCCACACCGGCCACAATGCCGTCCACGATCAGCCCCTGCAGCCAGGGGGCACAGCCTACCGACTCCAAAAAGCCGGTGATGGCCGGCGGCACCACTTCGCCGAAGAGTACGTCGTTGGTCCAGTCGGTGGCAATGCGGCCGATGGCAAAATCGGTGCTGCCCATGGACAGGGTATAGATGGCCGCCATGATCACCGCAAAGATGGGCAGTGCCAGGATGCGGTTGGTCACGATGCGGTCGATCTTATCGGAAACCGTCAGGTGTTCCGTCCGGGCTTTTTTCTGCACCGCCCGGGTGACCACCGTGTTGATGTAGGCATAGCGCTGGTTGGTGATGATGCTCTCGGCGTCATCGTCCATCTCTTTTTCGCAGTCGGTGATGTGCAGATCCAGATGCTTCAGCAGCGCCGGGTCCAGCCCCAGTTCTGCCTGCACCTTGTCATCCCGCTCAAACAGTTTGACGGCATACCACCGCAGGAAGCGGTCATCCACCTTGCCCTGGATGGATTCCTCAATATGGGCCAGGGCATGTTCCACACTGCCGGTAAACACATGGGGCAGTTCACCGGCCTGATGGTCCCGTGCCGCCGTGACGGCCAGTTCCGCCGCCTGACGGCTGCCCTCTCCTTTCAGGGCACTGATCTCGATGGCTTCGCAGCCCAGTTCTTTGCTCAACCGTTTCAGATCGATCTTGTCGCCATTTTTACGCACCAGATCGATCATATTCACAGCCATGACCACCGGGATACCCAGTTCGATCAGCTGGGTGGTCAGGTAAAGGTTGCGCTCGATGTTGGTGCCGTCGATGATGTTCAGAATGGCGTCGGGCTTTTCCCCTACCAGATAACCGCGGGCCACCACTTCCTCCAGCGTGTAGGGGGACAGCGAATAAATACCCGGCAGGTCCTGGATAACCACATCATTGTGGCCTTTCAGCTTGCCTTCCTTCTTTTCCACCGTAACGCCGGGCCAGTTGCCCACATACTGATTGGAGCC
>DXBO01000017.1 GCA_019116485.1 Candidatus Gemmiger excrementavium | reverse complement strand
GCGGCCCTGCCATTGGCAGGGCCGCCCGTTTTTCCTGTGCCTTTATCTTTTCGCTTTTTCTACACCACCGCATGCTGCCGGGCCAGTTCCCGGTATTCCTGCTCGTTGGCGGCGATGGCGGCAGCCTGTTCGGCGCTGACCGGGCGCACCACCTTGCCGGGCACCCCCATCACCAGGCTGCCGGCGGGAATCCGGGTCCCTTCCGGCACCAGCGCCCCGGCGGCGATCAGGCACCCGGGGCCGATGACGGCACCGTTGAGTACAGTGGCGTGCATGCCGATCATACAGCCGTCCCCCACGGTGCAGCCGTGCAAAATAGCCCCGTGCCCCACCGACACCCCTTTGCCGATGCGGATGTCCAGTTCCGGGCCGGTGTGCAGCACGGCGTTGTCCTGCACGTTGCTGCCCGCTCCAATGTCGATATGCCCTGTGTCGGCCCGCAGCACCGCCCCGTACCAGACGCTGGAACCTTCTTCCAGCCGGACAGCCCCCGCCACCGTAGCGTTTTCTGCCACAAAGGCCGCGCCGTAATCGGCAGGGGACTTGCCGCCCACTGTGATGAATGCCATGGAATCACCTCCTGCCCTTATCATACACCTGCCGGGGCAAAATTGCAAAGCAATGCGCCCTGTGGTACAATACAAAGGCAGCCCCGGCGGGGTAATTTCTGTAAAAAAAGAGGGAACCATGTCTGTAAAAATGATCTGCAGCGACCTGGACGGCACGCTGCTGCAATACGGCAAAAAAACACTGGAACCGCTGATCTTTGCCCAGATCGAAGCGCTGGCGGACCGGGGGATTCTGTTCTGCCCGGCGTCGGGGCGGCAGTACACCAGCCTACGGGCGCTGTTTGCCCCGGTAGCGGACCGCTGCGCCTTTCTGTGCGAGAACGGCGGCGTGTTGTATAAGGAGGAAACCTGCATCGGCAAGACCCCCATGCCCCGCGCCCTGGCGGAAGAGATCGCCCGGGACCTGTGGGAGCGCAGCGAAGGGGAAGGGGAGGTCATGCTCTCGGGCCAGAACTGCGCCTACCTGATGGAGCGGGGCCTGGGTATGCTGGACCGTATCAAGTTCATCGGCAACCGGTACAGGATCATCCGGGACCCTGCCGATGTGCCCGAGGACATCGTCAAAGTGTCGGTCTATCTGCACGAAGGAGTGGGCCCTTATGTAGACCGTTTTGTGCCCCGCTGGCAGCAGGCCAACTGCGCCGTGGCGGGTCCTTACTGGATCGACACCACCCTGGCCAACAAGGGCACCGGTGTGCGGGCGCTGTGTACCGCCCTGGGTATTGACCCTGCCGAAGTACTGGCCTTTGGCGATAACTACAACGATACCGCTATGCTGGACCTGGTGGGATATCCCTATATCATGGACGGCGCGGCAGAACCGCTGCGGGCGCGTTATCCCCGCCACACCCCCCGGCCCGAGGCCGTGCTGGCCCGGCTGCTGGACGGGACCCTGTAATGGCTGCGGGCCCCACCAAAAGAAGAGCGGATTGTACATATTTCTCCTTTACATATGGACAGACGATGCGCATCCGGGAAACTTTTTTGACCGAAATACACAAAAAACCTGTGTATTTTTGGGCTGTTTTCCGTTGACGATGCCCGCCGAGTATGTTATGATAATAACGACTTAATATTATGTCCCGTACGCCTGGGGCGTGCGGCTATGGGAGGAAAAAGCAATGAAAGAGTTCACCTATACGATTCAAGAGGCCGTCGGCATCCACGCGCGTCCGGCTGGTCTGCTGGTCAAGGAAGTCAAGGGCTACCAGAGCACCGTCACCATCATCAAGGGTGACAAGTCCGTCAACGCCGTCAAGCTGATGGCGCTCATGGGCATGGGCATCAAGTGCGGCGACACCGTTACCGTGCAGGTGGAGGGCGCCGATGAGGACACCGCCGCCCCCGCGCTGGAAAAGTTCTTCCACGAGCATCTGTAATAGGTAAACCCAAGGGCCGTGGCCGCTGTCTGGTATGGCGGCTGCGGCCTTTCATTTCAGTAAAGAAAAAGGGAGGTTCCCCATATGATCACCATGCAGGGCAAGGGCGTATCGGCTGGTGTGGGCATCGGGCCGCTGTACTATTACCGCCGGGCCACCACTGAGATCAAGCGTTACACCGTGGAAGATACCGACGCCGAGTGGCACCGCTTCAAGGGCGCCCAGACCGGTGCCATTGAGCAGTTGGGCCAGCTGGCCGAGCAGGCCCGGGCCGAAGCCGGCGACGAAGCCGCCATGCTGTTTGAGACCCACCAGATGATGGCCGAGGACCTGGACTACGAAGAAGCCATCGAAAACCTTATCACAAACGAGAAACTCAACGCCGAAGCTGCCGTGTCCGACATTGCCGAGCAGTTTGCCGAGATGTTCGCCTCCATGGACGACGCCTATATGCAGGCCCGTGCCGCCGACGTGAAGGACGTAAGCCAGCGCATCCTGTCCATCCTGTGCGGCGTGGTGCAGGGCGGCATTGCCTCCGAGGTGCCGGTCCTGCTGGCTGCCGACGACCTGGCCCCCTCCGAGACCATCCAGCTGGACAAATCCAAGATCCTGGGTTTTGTCACGGCGGGCGGTTCCGGCTCCAGCCACACCGCCATCCTGGCCCGCACCATGGGCATTCCGGCCATCGTGGGCCTGGGCGACGCTCTCAAGCCCGAGTATGAAGGCCGCCAGGCCATTGCCGACGGCAGCACCGGCGCACTGGTCATTGACCCTGACGATGACACCCGTGACCGCCTGATGAAAAAGCGGGAAGAGCAGCTGCGTCTGCAGCGCCTGCTGGAGACCCTCAAGGGTCAGGCCAACGTCACCAAGGATGGCAAGACCATCCGCATTTACTGCAACATCGGCTCGCCCGAGGACGTTCACGCCGTGCAGGTCAACGACGGCGGCGGGATCGGCCTGTTCCGCAGTGAGTTCCTCTATCTGAACACCTCGGACTATCCCACCGAGGAGGAGCAGTTTGAAGCCTACAAGACCGTGCTGTCCGACATGGATGGCAAAGAGGTCATCATCCGCACCCTGGACATCGGCGCCGACAAGCAGATCGACTATTTCGACCTGCCCAAAGAGGACAACCCCGCCATGGGCATGCGCGCCCTGCGTATCTGCCTGACCCGGCCCGAGATCTTCCGCACCCAGCTGCGTGCCCTGTTCCGGGCCTCTGCTTTCGGCAAGCTGGGCATCATGTTCCCCATGGTCACCAGCGTGTGGGAAGTGCGGGAAGCCAAGCGCATGTGTGAGGAAGTCAAGCGTGACCTCAAGAAAGAGGGCATCCCCTACGGGGAGGATGTGCAGATCGGCATCATGATCGAGACTCCTGCCGCCGCAGTGTGCAGTGACCGCCTGGCCAAAGAAGTGGACTTCTTCAGCATCGGCACCAACGACCTGACCCAGTATACCCTGGCCTGTGACCGCCAGAACAACGACCTGGGCCGGTTCTATGACCCGCATCATCTGTCGGTGCTGCGCCTGATCCAGCTGGTCACCGAGAATGCCCACAAAAACGGCATCTGGGTGGGCATCTGCGGCGAACTGGGTGCCGACCTGACCCTGACTGAGACATTCCTGGCCATCGGCGTGGATGAACTGTCCGTCACGCCGCGCTCGGTACTGCCGCTGCGCAACGCTGTGCGCATGACCGATACCCGGGAAAGTGCGCCCCGTATCCTGGCTGATCTGGCCGGGGACTACACGGCGCGCTGAACAACCTAAGAATACAAACCGCCCGGCAATCGCGGGGCGGGTACGCAAAAAGGCGGCGGGCCGGTAGGCCCGCCGCCTCAGCGTGTCGAGTTTCTCGACACGCTGCAAAAGGGGGAACAGTCCCGCACGGCGGTGCCTGACGGGCCTATTCCCCCTCTTGAACACCCCCTCGACAAAATTTGACGGCAAATCGCGCACTCGCCGCTATGCGTCTCGCACACAATTTGCCGCCAAATTTCCCTGGAGGTGTCTGCACCGGTCGGCACATGTCCGCCGGTGCAGACGTTTTTATGCTTTTTCGACAGTCTCAG
>DXBO01000162.1 GCA_019116485.1 Candidatus Gemmiger excrementavium | reverse complement strand
CTGTCTGTGCGGTAAAATCTTTGCTGCATTGCCCGGCTGGCCGCCGCCGGACACCTTGTTCTTTTTGCTGCGCGGTGCGCTGGGCGGGCTGAGCGTTATAGCCCTGCAATTGATTTTGTCCATGCTGATCCGCAGTTTTGCAATCCCTATCTTCATCGCGCTGTTCGGTGGTATTGTGGGCATGCTGGTCGCCAGCCGAGGCAAAGGTCTGTGCTGGCCCTATGCCCTGATGCAGTATGGCATGAATTCCAACAAAAGTGAAGACCTGCTGGCTGGGAATTACCCGAGCTTTTTCGCCGCTTGTCTGGTCTGGCTGGTGCTGCTTTTCCTGGTGGCCCGACAATTGCTTTCCTGCCGGGATGTGCGATCCTGATATTACCCTTGGTTGCCAAAATGGTTTGTCGGCGGTATAATACAGATACTACCAAAGGGGAGGAATCTTGTATGACCGCTAACGCCGCCGATTTTGCCGGGCCCCTTTGCGGGCGCCGTTATGAAAAGGAACTGGAAACCCACTTTCGGGATTGTTTACTGTTTTACCTTGACGGGCGCATCCGGTTTGAGCGTTACTGCTACGGTGAAGCCGCCTGCCTGGTGTTCAGTGCCTGGGCCCATGGCTTCGGCAGGGACGGCGAACTGCTCTGGGACAAGGAACCGGAATTTGAAAGCCAGCGCACTGCCCTGCCCCGGGTACTCACCGACGTGCAGGAAAACGGCACCGCGTTACAGTTTGATGGCCAGCGCAAACGCTATGTACAGACCGAAGAATTTGACGCCGACAAACCCAACGGATACGGCAAGTTCCGGGTGTTCTGGCTGCGCAGACGGCTTCAGCACTCATAGGCGAAAAATATCGCCGCCGCGAAAGTTTCGCGGCGGCGGTATTTTTTGCAGGAAACGTTCAATTAACGTTCAGCTGTTCCACACCATCGGCGGTGACCCGGGCGTAAATCAGCGGCGGCAAGGCCGGCTTCTCGGGCCCGATCACCAGCCCACTGCGGTACATTTCCTCAGCAGCGGCAAACAGCGCCTCCTCATCGGCATAGAATGTGCAGATGCTTTCCCCCGCCTTAACATAATCACCCAGCTTTTTATGCATGGTAATACCTGCGGCAAAGTCGATGGTATCTTCTTTGGTGATGCGGCCCGCCCCCAGCAGTACACTGGCGTTGCCGATTTTCTCCACATCGTTTTTGCAGATGTACCCGGTTTGCGGTGCAGTCAGCTCGTAGCTGTACTTTGCCTTTTGGAATTTTGAGGCGTCCTGCAGCACCGAGATATCGCCCCCCTGAGCGGCAAACATCTTGCAGCATGTCTCAAAGGCCGAGCCGTCGGCAATCACCTGTTTTGCCATAGCGCGGCACTCGGATTCGCCACCTTTGCCAGCCAGCATCAGCATGTTGGTTGCCAGCTGCAGGCACACTTCGGTCAGATCTTCCGGGCCGTTCCCCCGCAGCACCGCCATACTCTCGGCTACTTCCAGCGAATTGCCGATATTGCGCCCCAGCGGTTTGTCCATATCGGTAATCATGGCCGCCACCTTGCGGCCATGGGCCGTGCCAATGGCCACCATCTGCCGGGCCAGTTCAACAGCGCTTTCCAGGTCTTTCATGAACGCGCCATCCCCCATAGTCACATCCAGCAGAATGGCGTCGGACCCGGCCGCCAGTTTCTTGCTCATGATAGAGGAGGCAATCAGCGGGATGCAGCCTACCGTAGCCGTCACATCCCGCAGGGCGTACATTTTTTTGTCTGCCACCGCGATATGTCCGCTCTGACCGATAACCGAGATACCGATCTCGTTGACCTGTTTGAAAAACTCCTCCTGGGTCAGGCTGGTGCGAGTACCGGGCACGGCCTCCATTTTGTCGATGGTGCCGCCGGTATGGCCCAAGCCCCGGCCACTCATTTTGGCGATCTTGACGTCACAGGCTGCCACAATGGGGGCGATAACCAGGGTAGTCTTATCCCCCACGCCGCCGGTGGAGTGCTTGTCCACCTTGATGCCCTGAATGGCAGACAGGTCCACCATATCCCCGGAGCGGGCCATCACATCGGTAAGTTCCGCCGTTTCCGCGTCGGTCATGCCCCGCAGGTAAATGGCCATAAGCAGCGCCGACATCTGATAATCCGGCACATCTCCCGCCACATACCCGTTGACAGCAAAGGCCAGCTCTTCCCGGGTCAGCGTACCGCCGTCCCGCTTTTTGGCAATAATATCATACATTCGCATGGGAAAAATTCCCCCTTTCTGTACGTTGCGAATACAAAGGCCGCCCGGCCTGAAAGCCTGCAAACCGGGCGGCTTTTTCTTGTGAGACGATTTACCGGCTGCCCTTATCGTAGGGAATACCTTCGGCCTTAGGAGCCTGAGAGTTTTTGGAAGTAAAAATCAGCACGATCATCGTAACGATATAGGGCAGCATCTGATAGAAGTTGGAGACTTCTTTGACGCCTTCAAACTTGGGCAGGAAGGACAGCGACGAGGAATAGGCCGCAATGACCTTGAACAGTGCGAAGAAGAAGGAGGACGCCAGGATGGGGAACGGTTTCCAGTTGCCGAAGATCATAACGGCCAACGCCAGGAAACCGTAGCCGCCTACATCAGAGTTGAAGCCGGAACCGGCTGCCACCGTGTAAGCCAGGCCGCCGATACCGCCCAGGAACCCGGAAATCAGTACACCGGCATAACGCATTTTGTAGACGTTGATACCCACAGAATCCGCCGCCTGGGGATGCTCACCGCAGGCCCGCAGACGTAAGCCAAAGCGGGTTTTGTACATCAGCACATACGCCGCAATAAACAGTACCACGGCAATAGGAGTCGTCAGATAAAAATACTTGAAAATCAGGTTGTTCCAGAAGCTGGGGCCGTCCACCGGTGCCAGACCGAAAGTTTCTCGGGTGATGCGCACCCAGCTGGGAATCTGGATGGTCGTCAGGCCCTGACCCTGGATAGCCCAGGTCATGACCACGGCAAAGGCAGGTGCGAACTGGTTCAGCGCCGTGCCGCCAATGGTCTGGTCCGCCTTGAGGTTGATGGCCGCAAAGCCCAGAAACAGCGAAAAGATCATACCGGTGCCGCCCGCCACCAGGATGGCGATAAGCATGGACAGCTGAGGGTTGGCCGCACCAAACCCGCTTTTATCCAACGCTTGAAGCGTAAAGCAGGCAAACAGCGCACCGATAATCATCATGCCTTCCAGGGCAATATTGATAACGCCGGAATGTTCGCTGAACATACCGCCCAACGCCACCAGCAGAAGCGGCACAGCAAACAGAACGGTGAGGCTGATAATGTTGGCAGCTATCATCATTTGGCAGCGCCCCCTTTCTGTTTACGCCCGGCTACCGCCTTGGCGATCACACCGCGCATAAGCAGCGCAAAGGCAGCCAGGTAGATGATAACAGCGATCACGATATCAATGGTTTCAGAGGAATATGCCGGCTGCATGGCCGCACCGCCCACCTGAATGTAGCTGATGAACAGCGCCGAGAAAATAGTACCGATGGGATTAGAACTGGCCAGCAGCGCCACCGGAATACCGTTGAACCCCATGCCGAGGATGGCTTTTTCCAACACATACTGACCGGTGCCTGCCAGATAATAAATGCCGCCGCCAATGCCGGACAACGCGCCGGAGATCACCATGGACAGCACAATGTTGCGCTTGGCGTTGATACCTGCGTACTGAGCGGCATCGCGGCTGAGACCGCAGGCTTTAAGCTCATAACCAAAAGTGGTTTTCTGCAGCACCACCCAGACCACGATGGCAAAGAAAATGGTGATCCAGATGCTGATATTGATCCAGCTGGAGTTGCCAAACAGCACGGCCAGGTGGCCCTTGGGAATAATGGCTCCCGGATTGGCTGCCGACAACGCTGCCGTGCGGTCCGAGTTGGATGCCCCCCAACCCGAAGCCAGCATCTTGGGAGAGTTGGCCAGAATCAGGTTGACGAGGTACATACCGATCCAGTTGAACATAATGGCGGTAATGACTTCGTTGACATTGAAGTACGCTTTGAACAGGCCCGGGAACACGCCCCAGATAGCGCCCCCTACCGCCGCTGCTACCAGGCAGAGATACCAGGGCATCTGGAACTGAATACCGAACAACAGCGCAAAGAACGCCCCCATGGTATACTGGCCCGAAGCACCAATATTGAACAGACCGGTCTTGAAAGCAAAACCTACCGAAAGGCCGCACATCATCAGCGGCGCCGCCTGGTAGAGTACCTTGCCGAACTTGTCCATGCTGCCAAATCCGGTGGTCATCATGGCTTTCATGCCTTCCAGCGAAGCACCGGGATTCAGGATGACCAGCAGCACAAAGCCCAACACCAGGCCGATGACGATGGAGAGCAGACTTGCCAGCACGCCCACCACAGCCGGGTTCTGCAAAAGCGGTTGTTTCTGTTTCTTGTTCATGCTTTCGCCTCCCCCTGTTTTTTGGCGCCTGCCATGTACAGGCCCAGTTCTTCTACCGTAGTTTTGTGCGGGTCAAATTCGCCTACGATCTCGCCCTCATACATGACCAGGATACGGTCGGACAGGTTCATAACCTCATCCAGTTCCAGGCTGATGAGCAGCACCGCTTTGCCTTTGTCCCGCTCGGCTACGATCTGCTTGTGAATATACTCAATGGCGCCCACATCCAGGCCGCGGGTGGGCTGCACCGCCACCAGCAGGTCGGGGTCCTTGTCCACTTCGCGGGCAATGATAGCTTTTTGCTGGTTGCCGCCCGACATGCTGCGGGCAATGGTCTGCGCCCCTTGCCCGCTGCGCACGTCGTACTGTTCAATCAGGCGTTCCGCGTAAGTGAGTACCTCGCCCTTTTTGATAAAGCCATGATTCTGGAACTGGGGCTGCCAATAACGCTGCAGTACCAGATTGTCGGCCAGGGTGTAGTCCAGCACCAGACCATGCTTGTGTCGGTCTTCCGGGATATGGCTCATCCCGTCCTTGGACCGGTCACGGATGGGCGCTGCGGTGATATCTTTTCCGTTGAGTTTGATGCTGCCGGAACTCACCTTTTCCAGGCCGGTCAAGCCATAGACCAGTTCGCTCTGGCCGTTGCCCTCAATACCGGCAACGCAGACGATCTCCCCGGCGCGTACCTGGAAGGACACGCCCTTGACGGCATTGTTCTTGTGGACTTTGCTGGCTACCACCAGATCGTTGACCTCCAGAATGGTGCGACCCGGCTCACAGGGAGTCTTTTCCACGGCAAATTCCACGTCACGGCCCACCATCATACGGGAGAGTTCTTCTTTAGAGGTTTTGGCGATCTCCACTGTACCGATGCCCCGGCCTTTCTGCAATACCGTACAACGGTCAGCCACGGCCATAATCTCGTTGAGTTTGTGGGTGATGAACAGGATGCTTTTGCCCTCTTCCTTGAACCCGCGCATGATCTGCATCAGTTCTTCGATTTCCTGCGGAGTCAGTACCGCCGTAGGTTCATCAAAGATCAGGATATCATTATCACGGTACAGCATCTTGAGAATTTCCACACGCTGCTGCATACCCACCGAGATGTCG
>DXBO01000161.1 GCA_019116485.1 Candidatus Gemmiger excrementavium | reverse complement strand
TTCGTATCGGTCATCCCCCGGTACAATGAAGGGCCTTGTGCTTTCTGGCGCAAGTACGGAGTAATTGGTCATCAGCGAGTAACGCCCGTCATCTTCCCGCCATCCAATGCCCGGCTCGATGATTAGGGTACGGCCCTGCCGGTCGGACAGCATAGCCTGCATGGTGGCATCCGGGGCATACACGATCTTCCGTTCCTGCACCATTTGCAGCGCATCGTCAAAACTGATCTTTGCCTGAATAAACTGTTCTGTCAGGTCTGCGATTGTCATGCAATTGTTGGAATCTTGATAGGTTCCCTCCGGGTTTCCGTGAACATACAACAAGGTTCCGACATTTCCGTTGCGGTTCACGCCATGGTAGGAATGACGCACCCCGTCGGGCCGCAGGATAGCGATATAGAAACGGTGCTTTTGGCTCGCGATCAGCGGGAAGGTTCGGTTAAAACAGGGCTCGCTTTTGAAATCATCAGCGCCGCTGCCAGGCACAAAGCTGTAACGCCTGCGCCATAGCCAACAGCCTGCCAGAAAATCGAATGGCACCCACCCAAAACCAGCCAATAGGGCATGGGCGTTGCATAAAACACCCACGCAGACAAAGGGGAAACGGCCGCCGGGTCCGGCGCAGAGACGCTCACAATGATTCCGGCCAGCGTCACCACAAAGCAGAAAGTAGCCCCGGCCAGTTCACTGCGGCAGACCCGGCATACCAGCCAGACCGCCGCATAGCTTGCCTGCAAAATCCAGGCGCTCTGTATCCAAAAGCACGCTGCGCGGCCCGGTTGGGAAAGAGCCCCCGTAGCTGCCGCCAGCAGGAAAAACAACACCATGTACCAACTTTGCAGCAAAACTGTTTCCGCCGCAAAGCTTCCGACGGTATGCCGGCCCCATCCGACACCGTGGGCAACCGCCAGCCGGGCGGCGCCTGCTGTTTTGTTCTGGTGAAATGCAACAACCGCCACGAGAATGACTGCAATCCACGCAAGAATCCCCACCGACAATACCGTTCCAAAAGCAGCATCCGCTGCGTTTTCCCCCGGCAGTGAACCGCCGGGGAAAATTCCCGCTCTCCTGCCATCGGCCCAGAGGATATCCACAATTTGGGAATCCTTGATTCCCAGAGCAAACGCCATGCACAGCAAGCCGAACAAAGCAAGAATTCCCGGAAGACGGGTACAGCAAAGGGCATACAGGCACGCTGAAAACGTACTGGCCCGGTGCGGCCTTTGCTGCGCAGCGGGGATTTCCATCCGCGGCAGGGTTTCAAAAAACTTTCCCGCATGGCGCTGTTTTCCGGCTTCTGGTCGGTGAAAGGCGCTCCATCCCAGTGCCGCCCCAACGGCAAGCGCCGCTGCCACCCAGATTATCAATTCTCCGCAAAAGTGTGGCGTAATGTTCAACGCGCACAGCCGGGACCAGTAATAGGTGGGCATAGCCTTGGCCGCCAGCTGTATCAGAAGGGGGCGCGTGTCAAATTCTTCATACTGTACCTGATAAAGAAGCACTCCTGCCAAAGGCAGAATACTGGTCACCAGTGCCGCAGCGGCATGGCTTTTCAGCCAAAGCGTGAGGGCCGCTGCCAACGCCAGGAAAGCCCCCAACACCAGAAGATTCCCCGCTGTTACCGCACAAAACAGCATGAGAATCCCGGGGGTGGGAACCTTCCCCATCCGGATTGCTGTGATAACAAAACAGATGCCGTAAAATGCCAGCTGTAAAGCCAGGCAGACACCGCAGACTATCCCGAATTTGGTGCGGTAGAGCGCAACCATGTGGCCTCCATGGCTGACAAAAAGTTCATCTGTGCGTGCCCGGCGTTCTGCCGCAAACTGCGCCACGCACAGATTGAGGGGAATCAACCAGCCAAATACCGTCAGGCTTTGCGAACTGCGCACCAGCTGTAAGCCGGATTGTCCTTTTCCCATCGTTACATCTTTGAAAAATCCGATGGAATTCAGCGGGTTCGGCAGGTCGCCCGCCACCATAAAATACATTGTCCCACTGTTGGCAAACCACCACAGCAACAGAGCAAACCCCAGCACAGCCCAAAGCTGAGCTTTTGCATGAAAGAGTTTCATGCCTTCCGCTTTAGCTTGCATCAGCATGGGTGTCACCTCCCACCAAGGCTGTGAAATATGCCTCCAACCCTTCGCTGCGCACGGCCAGTTCCTGTACATGCAGCCCGGTATGCATCAGTGCGCCGGACGCCGCAGCAGCCGCTTCGTTTTCCACCGGTGAGAAGCGCAGACCCTCTGCTGTTGCCTGACAGAGCGCAGCCGGGAACATTTTGCGGAGGATGTCTGCCGCCCGTCGGTCATTGTCGGTACGGACCAGCAGATACTTGCTGCAGCGGGCATCCAGCTCTTCCGCAGTCAACTGTTCCAGCAGCCGTCCCTTATGCAAAATACCGTAACTCGTGGCAAGCTGGTGCAACTCGCTGAGGATATGGCTGGAAAGCAGAATCGTCATTCCTTTTTCCTTGTTCAGTTTTTCCAAAAGACGCCTCAGTTCCTGTATACCCATAGGGTCCAACCCATTGAGCGGTTCGTCCAACACCAGAAATTCCGGTCTTCCCAAAAGAGCAACCGCCAACCCCAATCTTTGCCGCATTCCCAGTGAAAACTTTCCGGCAGGCTTGCTGCCTGTATCGTTCAGGCCCACCAGCTGCAAGGTGGGCGCAATCGCGGCTTCATCCAGCCCACGCTGCAGACACTGCACTTTCAGATTTTGCCTGGCTGTCAAATCCGTGTACAGAGCCGGGCCGTCCACAAGGCAGCCCATCCGTCGCCGCATTTCTGCCTGTCCGGCGGTGTCTGCTGCGCCGAACAAAAGCAAGCGCCCCCGGGTGGGGCGAGTCAGACCGCAGAGAATCCGCAGCAGGGTGGTTTTTCCCGCCCCGTTTTCGCCGATCAGTCCATAGATCTGCCCATGCGGGATGGTAATGTTCACATCCCGCAATGCCGCCGTGTGTCGGTATTCTTTATAAAGGTGTTCCGTAATAAAAATGTGTCCGTGCGCCTTTTCCATGATTTACCCTCCGTTTCCACCTTGTTCGGATTCCTTCAACAAATACAACGATCCAAACCGGATACTTTTTGCATGGAAGTGAGGACTTTCATCCAAGCAAACAACCGAACGTACCTTTATATAAAATGTACGTTCGGTTGTTCCATAGAAAATGCAGACGGGCACATTCCAACATGCTCATGCACAGTGTTGCAGCAAACTCCGTGAAGCGCGGCAAGTTGCTGACGCGAACGATGGACCCCCCGCGGAGAACAGACACAACAAAAACGCCCGGTCGCGCGACCGGGCGTTTTTTGGTGCACCATCGGGGACTCGAACCCAGGACCCACTGATTAAGAGTCAGTTGCTCTACCAACTGAGCTAATGGTGCATAACAGCAATCTCCGGGCCGGGCCTAAAGCTCGGCCCGGAGGCTGCTTTCTTAGAGAAGCCGGCATCTACCTATTTTCACAGGCCGTCTCCAGCCAACTATCTTCGGCACAAGTGAGCTTAACTTCTGTGTTCGGAATGGGAACAGGTGGAACCTCACCGTCATTGACACCGGCCACACAAATGACCTTGTAACTTGCTTCTCTTTTGGAGGGGATGTACCCTCAAAACTGAATATCGAACTGCTTGGCAAACAGAGTACCAATTTCTTAAGATGGGGTCAAGCCCTCGACCTATTAGTACATCCTTGCTCAACGTCTCACGACGCTTACACATGATGCCTATCAACCTTGTAGTCTTCAAGGGGTCTTACCCAGTTGACCTGGTGGGATATCTTATCTTGAGGTCGGCTTCACGCTTAGATGCTTTCAGCGTTTATCCGATCCGAACATAGCTGCCCAGCTGTGCCACTGGCGTGACAACTGGTGCACCAGAGGTTCGTCCATCCCGGTCCTCTCGTAC
>DXBO01000160.1 GCA_019116485.1 Candidatus Gemmiger excrementavium | reverse complement strand
AGATCCATCTTTTGCACCACGTGGGTGGTGTCGTGCTTATGTCTGCCTTCCAGCCTTTCCTTGTTTTGCTATTCTGGTTTGGCAGTGAGCAAATCCATTCCAGCCTGTTCGAAGCGGCAATCTGTGAAGGGGCTTCTACCCGGCAATGCTTTTTTCGGATCTATATCCCCCTGCTTTCCCCCTACCTACTGGCGGGCAGCCTATTGTCAGTAGTCGAAAGTTGGAATATGCTGGAACAACCCATGACCTTTTTACAGACAGACAGTCAGATGGTATTGTCAACTTACTTTCTGCAGCAAACAGGGGCCAGCCCCATCGTGACAGCAACGCAAGCGCTTCTCTCTGCGCTTCCGTTGCTCCTCGTTTTCGCTTTTGCGGTTGCAAGGTTGCATAACCCAATTTCCACAATAACAAACCAATAGATTTCTATTACATCATAATTGCAAAACGGATGGAATAGGTACGCCCATTTTTAGCCGCTCCGTTCCGGCAATGCCGGAACGGAGCGGTCTTTTGCTTTTCCCTCTCTCCACACCTCTCCCAATAACCTTTTTCATAAGATCCTCCTTTTATTTTCTGATACAAATCGCCTAACATTTATTCCTGCCGCAGCTCCTGGCTGGCAGGGATACGACGCAGCTGCCCCAAGGCGGTAAAAACGGCCAGCGCCCCGGCGGCGCCAAATGCCAACGCACAGTACACCGGCGCCCCCAAGGGGAATACGGCCACCCAAGGCAGAGCCAGGATCCGGGCAATCAAAGCCGAAACTGCGGCCCCGCTCGCCAGGCCTGCCAGCACCCCGCCCAACAGGCAAAAAGAACTGGTGGCAAAGACGGTGCTGTACAGCGCCCGTTCCGGCAGGCCTAGACTGCGCAGCAGCGCAAACTCCCGGCGTCGGGCCAGCAACTTGGCGTACAGCACGGTATAGGTCTCCAACCCACCCAACAGCAGGACCCCTGGCGGAAAGCAGGCCCGGATCGCTGCCAACAGCAGTCCGATGGCCTGACGCTGCCGCGCCCAGTCCGAAGTGGGAGTGTAATCCTGGATTGTATAGCGGCAGCCGGCCGTATCCAGCAGTGCGGTAAGCTGAGGCGTGAGCAGGCGGCCATCGGCGATATCGTAATAGACTACCAGCGCCCGTTCGGGCAGCGGGTCTGGCGCCCGTTGGGCAAAAATGCTGCGGGCAGTGACCCCTACCGTTACGCAATCCTCTTCCGGAATGCGCCCGATTCCCAAAGGCAGCGGTGATTGTTGCTGGCCGACCATTACCGGCTGCGTACCGGCCATGGGCGGGGCCTGCGACGGGCCGTCCGATACCGCATCGGCGCGTATACAGGGCAGGCCCTCTTGCGAGAGAGGCAAATCCTGCCCATACCAGGCGGTAAAATCTGCGTCCTCCAGGATCAACAGCCGGAACATCCCACCCTCTGCGGGGGCGTTGAACTCCTCCACCCGCACGGTCTCGATTTCCGGCGTAGCTTCAACCAGCTGCTGCCACAGGGCATCGGACACACTGCCGTTCTCGCTTTGCAGATAGATCCGGTAGGCATAAGTGGCCGCCTGCTGGTCGTAGAGGATTGCCATCCCGTCGACAAAGGCCTGGCAGGCCATGACCAATACCACACAAGCCGCCAAGCCCACTGCCAGCGGGCGGAACATCGCGCCCCGCTGCTGCAGATCCCGCCGCCCATAGGCGGCTGCGAACCCCTGGCCCAACGACCAGCGGGTGGGTGGTTTGGGGCGGCGCGCCGGCGCGTCGCCCCCTTGCAGCAAGGCCGCGGGCGTGGCTGCCCGAAGCGTCTGCCACGGTTTGCGGATCGAGACCAACGCCGCCGCCAGGCAGCAGACGGCGCAGAACAAAACAGTGGAGGGCGGCACCCAAAGCCGCAGCAGCCCGAACCGCTCACGAACGACCGGCGAAGCGTTCAGCCACCGGAACAATCCTCCCAGCGCCAGGGCGGACAGCGGTGCTCCCACCAAAAAGGCTGCGCCCATGCCCAACAGTGCTTCCCACAGCAGCATCCGCCCCATTTGGCGGCGGGGCATACCAAGGGCGGTAAGCCGCCCCAGCAGCTGCATCCGCTGTTGCAGCGTAATTAGGAAACTGTTTTTCAGCAGCAGGCCGGCGGAAAAGGCCACCAGTAGCGTCAAAAGCTGGGCGGCGCGGTGGATCAGCGGGGCGGCGGCACTGTCGGCGGACAGTACGATCCCATGGTTCAGGGACGCTGCGCCAAACATGGTGCCGCAGATCAGCATCACCGCGCACAACATTCCCCCAAACAGAAAGGCGCTGCGCAGCGGGGCGCGGCGGTATTGCCGCAGGATCAGCAAGAGAGGAAATTTCATGGTCTCGTCCCACCCTCCGGCTCTACCTGACCGTCCCTGATATGCAGGATGCGGTCGCACCGGGCGGCAATCTCTGGTGCATGGGTCACGACCAGTGCCGTTTGGTTGTAGCGATGGCAGAGGGTCTGCAGCAAGGTCAGCACCGCTTCGGCGTTGGCACTGTCCAGGCTACCGGTGGGTTCGTCCGCCAGCAAAAGATCCGGGTGCATCAAGATGGCGCGTCCCACCGCCACCCGCTGCTGCTGCCCGCCGGACAAGGTATCCGGGAAGGCGTCCAGTACATCGTTCAACTGCAGCGACCGAACTACCTCAAAAAAGTCCACAGGCAGGTCGCGACCGGCTGCTTTGCCTTCCATCAAAAGGTACAGCAGCAGATTCTCCCGCACGGTCAGCAGCGGGATCAGGTTAAAAAACTGGTAGATGAGGCCGATGTTCCGACGCCGGAAATCCGTCAGCCACTGGTCGCTGCGCCCGGTCAGTTCTGTACCGTCGATTTGAATCTTGCCCGATGTGGGGCGGTCCAGGCCGCTGAGCAGATGAAGCAGCGTGGATTTGCCAGAGCCGGAGGCCCCCATCAGCGCCACGATCTCGCCCTGTTCCAGCGTGAAGGAGACGTCTTTCAGGACGGTGTGTTGCCGGATGCCGTCGGCGTAGTCTTTTACAAGATGTGCAACGGTGACAAATGGCACAGGAGTCCCCGCTTTCTTTGACTCTTGCAAACATGAGGTGTTTGCGTCAAATCTTTTGACCTTCAGATGGGTAACCATTTACGATTGTCTATAATGTATTAATTATTGCGAATGACCGTTTCAGCTCAATTCACGAAGAAATTTCGTGATGGCATGATTGATGTTCCAAGCGATGTTTGCGGCTAGCTCCAAATAAAAAAGCACTTTGCTTGACTCAT
>DXBO01000159.1 GCA_019116485.1 Candidatus Gemmiger excrementavium | reverse complement strand
GCGCAACCCCTGGCTGTACGGCGGTAAGAAGGAGGGCGGTGCCGAGTACAAGACCCCGTCCATCAACTTTGTGGGCAACCGCAAAAAGTTCTACGCTTTCTCCGGCCTGCTGATTGCGGTGGTGCTGGTGTTCTCCGGTGTGTTCGGCGTCAAAATGGACGTCGAATTCAAGGGCGGCTCCATGATTACCCTGGCCTATGAAGGTGAGGCGGACCTGAATGCCCTCAAGAGTACTGTGGGCAGCGAACTGTCTCAAAGTGATCTGATGCTGCAGACTGGCACGGATATTTCGGGCGCACAGACGCTGACCATTACGCTGCCTGGCAGCGAGACCCTGACTACCGAACAGCTGGAGGCGCTGCTGACCACCCTGAATGAGCAGTACCCCGATAATCACTTCGAACAGAATGAAGTGAGCAATGTGGATGCCACTATCGGCAATGAATTCCTGCTCAAGAGCATTGTAGCGCTGGTGGCAGCCTGTGTGCTGATCCTGCTGTACATCGCCTATCGTTTCCGCCGGATTGGCGGCCTTAAGGCCGGTGCCACCGCTGTGGTAGCGTTGCTGCACGACATGCTTATCATTTTTGGAGTGTTTGTGCTGCTGCGTATCCCCCTCAACGGCAACTTCATTGCCGCGATGCTGACCATCCTGGGCTACTCCATCAACGATACGGTGGTCATTTATGACCGCATCCGGGAGAACAGCGCTCTCTTTGGTAAAAAGCAGATGGGGCTGAAAGAACTGGTTAACCTGTCGGTCAACCAGAGCTTCTCCCGCTCGCTGATGACTTCTGTCACCACCTGCCTGGCGCTGGGCGTCATTTGTGTGGTATCGGTGGTATACCGTCTGGACAGCATCTACACCTTCGCGTTCCCGCTGCTCTTCGGTATGATCAGCGGCGTCTACAGCACCATCTGCATCGCTACGCCGCTGTGGGTGGACTGGAAACTGCACAAGAAGGCCGCCCGCAAGAAAGCCTGATCGGTACAAGAGGAGGACCCTGCTATGAAATGCCCTTACTGTGGTGAAGTGGATTCCAAGGTCATTGATTCCCGCCCGACGGAAGACGGCGAAAAAATCCGCCGTCGCCGGGAATGCCTGAACTGCAAAAAGCGGTTTACCACCTACGAAATCGTAGAGACGGTCCCGCTGATGGTGGTCAAGAAGGACCATTCCCGGGAGGTGTTTGACCGTCAGAAACTGCTTAATGGAATGCTGCGCGCCTGTGAGAAGCGCCCGGTCAGCTACCAGCAGCTGGATGAGGCGGTGGATCGCATTGAGCAGCAGCTGCTGAACTCCTATGACCGGGAGGTTACATCCATCCACATTGGGGACCTTGCCATGCAGGAACTGAAAAAGATGGATGATGTGGCCTATGTGCGCTTTGCCTCGGTTTACCGCCAGTTCAGTGATGTCAACACCTTTATGGAAGAACTGAAGGATATGCTGGACACCCGTTCAAAGGCAGCCGAAAAATGATTGCCGCAGCTGCCTGAGCTGCGCCCGTGCCCGTGCCACTTCCACAGCCAGATCAGAGAGATTTTCCCGGCTGCAATAAGCCGGTAAGGTGGCCAGTGTCTGGTTGAGCTGGTCCACCAGACTGCGGCGGACCAGCAAAAACCACAGGCGGCTGACTTGCTCCGCCTGTGCTGCGGCAGCGTGGAAGGCTGTTTTTGCAGTGGCAAAATCTTCGCTTAAAGCGCAGGCGTAGGCGTTCTCCAAATCCCGGTCCAGACCGGTTACACTTTGATCCATGAACCGGGCAGAGAAGAACAACGCCACGCCCAACAGGCAGATAAGAAGTGCCGCATACCGGTTTCGATTCAAAGGTTATCCTTTCCAGGCCGCCCCTTAGGGGCGGCCTTTTTGGGTATCAGCAGCATTTCCTTGCCGTTGTAAAGCAGCAGCAACACCTCTGTGCGGTGCAGACCTCGCCGCCGGAACAAATCGTCCAGCCAGGCTTCGTCCACCCCCAAGGCTTCCAGATTTTCCTGAAAGACGGACTGCTCCACGAACAAGGGAAGCATAGCAGGCGGTTCCCCGGGGGCGGGCATTTTGGCGGTGCTGATATGCCCGTTGGGCTCTACGACACCCCATAACACCTCTGCGGGGGAGAAAATGTCCTTGCCTCGCAGTGCCTCGGTCAGATCGCCTGCCGTGATGCGCAGACGGCGAAGGGCGGGCTGCAAAATCTCGCCGTTGCGGATCACAGTGATCGGTTTGCCGAACAGCAACCGGGCGTAACCGGGGCTGAGACAGGCCAAGGAGGAACTGAAAATCTCCAGCGCGGTGAGCAAAAAGATCAGCGCCAGGCTGGCCAACAGCGGCAGGTCCGGTTCATCAATGCAGATCGAAGCAACATTGGAGACCAGCAGCGTTGTTACCAGTTCCGAGGGCTGCAATTCCCCCAGCTGGCGCTTTCCCATCAACCGCAGTGCGGCGATCACCGTGATATACACTACTACGGTACGAAAAATTGCAGCCAGCATCGGCAACCTCCTCATATTTCTGCGGTTTTGGGCCACACTAGTGTGTGACGAGGGGGAATGGCATGAAAACAGGAAAACTCGGCGGCTCCCTGCAGCAAAAACTGCAGGTGCTGCAAAGAATTTTTGGCACATCGGGTGATTTCTATACCAAGGAACTGGCGGTGGCTGGGATTCCCTGCGCCATTGTGATGTTCACCGGCATCTCTTCGCCGGAAAAGCTTTGCCATCTGGCGCTGGATATGCTGGATCGGGACCCGGTGCTTTTTGGCGGCAGCCAAGGGCTATGCGACTATTTGCTGACACAGAGCCGCATCCCTGCTGAACCCAATCCCATCGAGGATTGGACCACACTGGTAGAAATGCTCAGCAACGGCATGTCGGTGCTGCTTATCGACGGTTGCGACCAGGCGGTGGCTTTTTCTACCCAGGAGATGCCACAACGCTCAGTGGGGACGCCCAGCGGGGAAGGGAATATGCGCGGTTCCCAGGAGGCTTTTACCGAATTGCTGCGCAACAATATCTCTTTGCTGCGACGTCAGTTCCGTTCCGGCACGTTGGTGGCAGAGATAGCAACCGCCCGGACCCGGGCCAAAACAGAATATTGCCTTTGTTACGACAGCGCGCTGGCCCCGCAACAGTTGGTTGAAACGCTGCGGGAACGTCTGGCACAAATCGAATTGCCGGTCCTTCTGGACAGCGCCTATTTCGCCTCTTTTCTTAAGCAGGATAAGATGAATCTGTTCCCGGCCACCGCTTACACCGAGCGCCCCGCCACCGCCTGCGCCCGCCTGTGCGAGGGCAAAGCTGTGGTACTGGTTTCCGGCTGCCCCTATGCCATGGTGGTGCCCAGCTTTTTTGCCGAGCATTTTGAATGCCTGGACGATTATGCTTCGGGGGCAGTTTTTGCGGGGCTGATCCGGCTTTTAAAGTATGTGGCGTTTCTGCTGGCGGTGTTCGGGCCGGGATTGTATGTGATGGCGGTCTCTTTTGCACCCGAGGTGATCCCTTTTCGGTTGCTGACCAAGCTGGCCCAGGCCGAAGTCTCTACCCCGTTGCCACCCATGCTGGAGATGCTGGGCGTGACGCTGTTGCTGGAAATCGTGCGGGAAGCCGGGCTGCGTGCGCCGCAATCTATCAGTCATACGGTCAGCCTGGTGGGGGCGCTGATCATCGGCGAGACGGCAGTCTCAGCCGGTATTATCAGCGTACCGGTGTTGACCATGGCTGCGGCGGCCACCATCGCCACGTTGGCGGTGCCTTCGCTGTACGAACAGTCCATTCTGTTTCGATTTGCCGTGATTTTGCTGTCCGGTTTGTTCGGTGTGATGGGGTTGGCCTGCGCGGCGCTTGTCATTCTGGCCATGGCCTGCGGCAGCGAACCTTTTGGGTATGACTATCTCTACCCGCTGATGCCGCTGAGCCGCGCTACCTGGCGGGATGGTTTTGTACGCAATATCTGGTCGGCGCTGGCAAGTTCGGGGGAGGTGATCGGCAGCGATGAAACGTGACCGTCCCAGCCTTTTTGCCGCGCTGACGGTGGGGGTACTGGTCAACGTACTGCTGCGCAGTCAGAGCGGTTACTGGCCCCGGGCCGGCGCCGCCGCGGCGCTGGTTTGCGTTCCGTTGCTGGCTGCTGTCGGGTGGCTGTTTGCCCGGGCGTGGGACCTGGGGGAAAATCCGTTGTTGCGCTGTTTGTTTGCGGCCTTGCTGGTCTATACCTCAGCGTTGGAATTGCTGCGTTTTTGGCACTTGGCCCGGCGCCTGTATCCGGGGGCGGTGTCCCTTGCCGGTGTATGCCTGATGACGCTGCTGCCAGTGATTTACCTGCGGCGCGTTTCGGCAATCTCTCAAACGGCCCATGTGGTTCTGTGTCTGCTGGGCCTTGCTACGGCATTTATGCTGCTCACGGTGTTGCCAAGGCTTCACATTACCAACTTGCAGGTCGTGGCACTGACTGGACGGGACTACGCCGCCGCCTGCCGGGAACAGTTGACGATGTACCCGGAATATTTGCTGCCTGCCCTTTGGCCGGAACGGGGCAACCGGAGTTTCAGGCCGTTGTACAAGCTGGCGGCCATGGCGATCTGGTTTGATGTAGGGGTTCACTTTATGCTGGAACTGTTTTACGGTGCGGCACTGCCGCTGCGGGTGGACCCTATCCATGCGGCGGCACGGTGCGGGGCGCTTTCGGTCTTCAACCGGCTGGAAAGTTTGCAGCTGATTCTGTGGGTGATGGCCATAACGCTGAAACTGGCGCTGTATCTGTACGCAATGCGCCGCTTGCTGAAACCGGAAGGGAAAAAAGACACAGCGGTATCTTTGGGCAGTTTTCCGCTGTATTTTTCCGGCATCCTGCTGCTGTGTGCGTTTTTGCGCAAGGTGGATATTGATATAGCGATGCAGGCCCGCAGCGCTGTGACCTGGGGATTTGTGGCGTTGGCCGGGATAGGGGGTGCCGCAGCTTGGCTGTGCCGAAGTGTAAAGCGCTGTTGCTGAGAGGGTGTTTGCTCATGAGTTTACTGCTAAGTGGCTGTGGCGGACAGGCGCTTTCCCAGCGGGAGATTGTACGCGGGGTGCTGTTTGACCGGCAAAATGGAGACTATTCTGTCTGCCTGGTTTTGGCTGACCAGAATGCAGAAGAAACAGCACAAGCCAATAAGGTGGCCTGCGCGCTGGGGGATACCCCGGCCCAGGCACTGCAGAATGCGGAACAAAGTCTTCCTGGCAGTGTGTACTACGGCTTGCTGGACCTGGCGGCCCTGCCGGCGGATGTGGACTGGCAGATGGCCCGGGAACTGGGGATGCTCTTGTATGAAAATGCCCAGCCAGCGCCAGAACTATCGGTGTTTGTACTGGATACCAGGCCGGTGAACAGTTGGGCCAGGGAAGGGGCGCAGCTTTACCAGGGGATGAAGTCTCTGGAAGACACCGCCCGGGTACACTGTGGTTTGCAGCAGTTGTTTGCGCAGGAGGATGTCTGTGCTGTACCGGGATATGCGGCAGAGGGCGGTTATGACCTGGTACTGCTGCCGAGGGATGGCCCTTCAGTACGGTGCCGTGGACTGGAAGAGGCCCAGCTGGCGGCAGTCCTTTGCGGGCAGACGACTCATCTGCAGGGAACCTATGCCGACGGTTCCGCGTCCTGCCGGGCGCGGGCCAACGTAACGGTGCAAAACGGCACCGTGCAGCTGCACCTGCGGGAAGTGGAACTGCGTTCCCTGTACGGCGGGGAAGGGGACCTGGAAGCGCTGCTGTGCCAGTCACTGCAGAGGGCTTTCGGGGCACTGAACTACCGTATGCAGGCGGCAGGGGCCGACCCTTTCCACCTGCGTTTCTGGCAGGCTTGCAGCTATGGCCCGGGCACCGTGCCGGAGAGAATCACCCTGGAAGTCACTTTTGAATAAGTCTTGGCTTACAAAAAGCAACCCCTGCCTCCCCGGCAAAGAAGCGGGAGGCAGGGGCTGTTCTGCATTATTGCAGTGTGCTGGGGCGGGTGATGTAAATCAGGTTGGTATCGGCAATAAAGGTCTGGAAGTTGTACAAGATCAGAATCTGGTCATAGCCCTCTTTTTCGATGGTGGAATCCAGCCCGTATTTGAAGTTGCGGAAGTCCACTACGCCAATCTTGGCATAGTTCTCGGTGAGATAGGGGATAAAGCTGTTGGCGTAACTGTCTTTGACCACCAGAATGCTGCCTTCGCCGTTGCCTTCAATGACGGAATATCCGTTATTGCCATCCAGGAAAGCGGCATATTTGTCCCGGGTATTGAACTTCTGGACATTGATGAGGCTGCCGGTGCGTTCCGGCTCGTACTGGGCTTCCCCGGTGATACGGTAGACGGTCATGGGATTGTCCAGTTGGTAGTATTCGATGGTGTCATTTTCCACGTTCCACAGCCGGGTGGCGGAGTAGTGGGTGCCCTGGAAATCCTCTACGATCACGGATTGATGAGCGTCCCGGTCAAATGGAGTCAGCGCCTGCTGGCGGCAGAATTCCTCATACGCATGATAGGCTCCGTTGGGGGTCCAGTGGTGGTCGGTCTTGAAGTAGAGGTACTCGTCCTTCAGGTCGGTAAATGGTTCCCGCAGGTCGATCACAGCAGCATTTTCGCCTACCCGGGCAAAAATCTCATCCAACACAGCGTTCTCGTCGATCATCGGTGCACCGGCAGGCAGCTCCTCACTGTAAATCACGCTGGCGGACGGCGCCAACAGGAAAGTGACTTTGCCCGGGTGGTTGGCGGCGAAATCGCACACCGCCTGGATGTTTTTCTCAGTCTGAGCCTGGGCGGCACTGTCCATGCTGAACAGCTTGGTGAACATCCATCGGTCGTCGCCGATCAGGATGCCGCCTTCCTCTACTTTCTGGAACAGAATCTCGTCGGTGGCCCGCTGGGTGTTGATCCAAGTGTCCCGCAGCATGAACTGGTCCTGCATCCAGTTGGAAAAGGAACTTTGCCAGCTGCCGTCCAACAGGTTGGAAAGGCTGAAAGCGGGGAACTGGGCGGCCTTGCGGTTTTCCAGTTCAATCTGGGTACGTTTGGGCCAGAATGCGTTGAGCAACGTTCCGCCAAACAGAAGCACGCCACCCAGAATCAGTACAGGATAGACCGCCCGCCGACCAGATTTTCGGTAGATGACTTTTGCCATAGTGCGATCCCTCCTCTCAGAAATTGGCGTACAAAGCCGTGGCGTTGGTGGCAGCCACCACGTAGGCCAGACAGAACAGTGTCAGAAGGCCGAAGGTTACGGTGCGCAGCGGAGCGTTGCGGGAAATTTTTTGCCACAGAAGCCGCGGCAGAGCCGAAGAACATACACAGCCCAGGACCAGCAGCACGCCGTAGTTGCGCAGATAGTAAACAGGACTGATGCCAGACTGCGGAAGGAACAGTTTCTGCAAAAGTAGGCCCAGGGGGGCGCCCGGCTGATTGGCGGTAAAGATGCCCCAGCCCAGCACTACGAAAAACAGTGTATACAAGTGAGGCCAGACACGGCCTTTTTTCAGGAACTTCAGCAGGAACAGCTTTTCTACCGTCAGCAGAACAAAATAGTACAGCCCCCAACAGATGAAATTCCAGCTGGCGCCGTGCCAGATACCGGTGGCGGCCCAGACCAGCAGCATGTTGAACAGCTGGCGGGCAGGACCTTTGCGGTTACCGCCCAGAGGGATGTAAATGTAATCCCGGAACCAGGAGGACAGGGAGATATGCCAACGACGCCAGAACTCGGTGATGCTGCCGGATATGTAAGGCAGGTCGAAGTTGGCCGCGCAGTCAAAGCCCAGCAGGGCGGCCAGGCCGTTGCTCATTTCGCTGTAACCGGCAAAGTCAAAGTACAGCTGCAGGGAATAGGCGATGATGCCCAGCCAGGCCAGCGGGGTGGAGACGTTGGCCAACCCTACACCACCGGCACCGATCAAGTCTGTCCACAACGCACCGATGGAATCGGCCAGGATGACCTTTTTGGCCAGGCCGAATACGAACAACTCCGCGCCTTTTTCGGCCAGTGCCAGGCTGCAGCGGTTTTGGGGGTTGTGCAGCTGGGGGGCCATATCCCGGTATTTGATGATCGGCCCCACAATGAGCTGGGGGAAGAACAGCACATAGGTGGCAAAGGTCAGGGGATTGCGCTCGGCTTCTACCTTGCCGGTATGCACATCCACTTCATAGCTGATGATTTTGAAGATATAATAGCTGATGCCCAGGGGCAGCACATCGCCCACGGAAAGTTCTGCCAACCCGAAGTGGCTGATCTGATTCAGTGTATCGATCAGGAAGTTGGCGTATTTAAAGTATACCAATACACCCAGGTTGACCAATACACAAACCAGCGGCAGAAGCCGCCCCGCTTTTGTGGTGCGCAGCAGACTGGTCAGCAGCCCCCACAAATAGTTGAATACAATAAGGATCAGAATCAGCGGTAAAAACTCGATGCCGGTCCAGCAATAAAAAAGCAGACTTTCCAGCAAGAGCACCGCGTTTTTGGCGCGGCCTGGCGCCACATAGTACAGCAGCAGGGCCAACGGCAAAAAGCAGAACAGGAACACCACACTGTTAAAGACCATGTACATACTCCTTCGGATACGCAAACAGGCCGTTACCGGGTGGTAGCGGCCTGTCGGGATAGGTGTGTAGAGAAAATCAGAAGTTCAGGGCCGTCTCCAGCGCAGTGTCGATGGCATTGTAGTCAACACCAACGCTGGCGATGACAATGGCCACA
>DXBO01000158.1 GCA_019116485.1 Candidatus Gemmiger excrementavium | reverse complement strand
CTGGTTGGCGTAGATGGCCACGTTGCCGGAACCGGAGATGACCACCTTGGCGCCCTGGAAGCTCTTGCCGTTGGCTTTCAGCATCTCGTCGGTGAAGTAGCACAGGCCGTAGCCGGTGGCCTCGGTACGGGCGAGAGAACCGCCGAAGGGAATGCCCTTGCCGGTCAGCACGCCGGTAAATTCGTTGCAGATACGCTTGTACTGGCCGTACATGTAGCCGACCTCGCGGCCGCCCACGCCGATATCACCGGCGGGCACGTCGGTGTCGGGGCCGATGTGGCGGTACAGCTCGGTCATGAAGCTCTGGCAGAAACGCATGACCTCGGCGTCGGACTTGCCGTGGGGGTCAAAGTCGGAACCGCCCTTGCCGCCGCCCATGGGCAGACCGGTCAGGCTGTTCTTGAAGCACTGCTCAAAGCCCAGGAACTTGATGATGGACAGGTTGACGCTGGGGTGGAACCGCAGGCCGCCCTTGTAGGGGCCGATGGCAGAGTTGAACTGCACGCGGTAGCCGCGGTTGACCTGGACCTTGCCGTTGTCGTCGACCCAGGGCACACGGAACATCACAACGCGCTCGGGCTCGACCATGCGCTCGATCAGGCCCGCCTTCTCATACTCGGGATGGGCGGCAATGACCGGTTCCAGGCTTTCCAGGACTTCCTCGGCGGCCTGCAGGAACTCTTTCTGCTCGGGGTTGCGCTGGGCCAGGCCCTCGTAAACGCCCTTCAGATACTCATTCGTGATGGACATGTGGGACACTCTCCTTTATATAAAATTTCTCACCGGCTTTTATGTTAGCACCAAATGGAAGTATTTTCAAGTTTTTTGTATAGATTTTCATAAATTTTGTCGCTTGTAAAGCGGCAAGTGTCCCCATTACAAATACACATTTCCGTATTTCAACGTTCCATCGTCGTTACAGGTGTCCAGTCGGTGCTGCCCTGCAAAAAGGCTGCGGCGTCGATGAGGGCATAGGAAAAGTCATACTTTTCATCTTCCTCCACGCACAGCAGAAACCGTCCATCATCGGTCAGGGGCAGCCGGCCCCGGTCCTGCTGGTTCCGCACCTGTTGGGGCGTCAGGGGCGTTTCCTGCAGCGCGCCGGTCTCCCGGTCCAGAATCTGCATGCGCATGTTGCCGTTTTCGTCGCTGACGCCGAACCAGAGGTAACGCCCCGCCTGCGCCGCGGTGCCGGGCAGGCCCACCACGGTGGGGTCGTTCAGCCACATGCCCTCTTCCGGCAGGGAGTGCGGCACCTCCTGCCATTGCCCGGCCGCCAGGTCGAAAGCCCGCAGCGCGATCCGGGTGCTGCCGCCCACCGGCCGGGTCTGCCGCTCATCAAAATAGAGCCGGCCGCCCGCCAGGCCGCAGAAATCGCTTCCCTGCAAAAAGAGCTTGCCCGGCAGCTCCAGCAATTTTTCCCGTTGGCCGGTGGCGGGGTCCAGCCAGTCGCATTCCATGGTGCTGTTCTGCAGGGCCGCCTGGTAGGCCTCGTTTTCGGTCTGGGCATCGGGCAGCGGCTCCTGGGTCAGAAAGCGCCCCGTCACCAGCCGCCTGCCCTGGGCGGCGAACACCGACTCCCCTGGCTGCAGGGCAAAGTTCGTCACCTGCCCGGTGGCCAGGTCCACGCGGTATCCCCGGGCAGGGTCGCTGCTGCCTGAATCGCTCAGGCTGCCGTACAGCGCGGCCCCGTCGCACCAGCCCAGGTATATCGTCCCATTCAGATTTTCCGAAAGGTCGATGCGCTTTTGCGCCGCGCCGTCCTGCCCCACCGCATACAGGCAGGCGGGCTGCATCTGTTGGGTGTACATATTGCGCTGATAGGTGGTAAATTCCTCGGGGGTCATGCCGCCCCGGGTAAATTCCTCGCCCAGATAGGGCGCCACGTTGTTCTGGTAATAGGTGTCCCAGTCCAACTCTTCCCAGCTGGTGCGGTATTTGTAAATGTAGACGGTATCCCCGGCGGCAAAGATCGTATAATCCCAAAGCAGCCCCGGCAGCCAGGCCGGGCAGGATTCTGAATCGTGGGTGCAGCCCGGCACGCTGCACAACACCTGCCGGGTGGCCGTGGCGCAGTCGATCCTGTATACCAGGCAATCGGCGGTCCGGGGCCGCAGTTCGTAGAAAAACTCCCCGGCGTTGAAAAGGGAATTGTACCCCATTGACCCCTGCACGGCGTAGAAATCCCCGGCCACCGCCGGGAGCGCCGCCCCGGTGGCCCCTGCGGTAGCCGGGGCGGTCTCGGGGGTCTGGGATTCTGCCGGGGATTCGTCCGCCGGGGTCTGCCCGCAGGCCGCCGGGAAAACCGCCAGCAGGACCGCCAGGACCAGGGAAAGTGCGCGTTTCATCTCATCAACCTCCTGTCCGTATGGTTTGCGGGCCTCTCATTCCGCGTTGGTGACGGGGGTATAATCGGTGCTGCCCTGCAAGAAGGCCTCGGCGTCGATAAGGGCACTTTCATACGCCACACGAAGGTCCACCAGCCCGTAGGCAGACAAGGGCTCCACGCCGCTGTCCGTTTGGGCGGTATGCAGCAGGAACCGGCCGTCGTCGGTCAGGGCCCGCACTTCCACCACACTTTGGTAGGGGTTGCCTTCCAACGGCTGTTTGATCTGAAACGCAGCCCCGCTTGTTTCATCCAGTATCCAGCACAGGTTTATCCCCTGCCAGACGTCCGAACCTTCCAACCGCAGATAACGGCTCTGCCGTTCCGCGCTGTCCGGGGCGCAGGCAACCGGCACACTGCGCAGGTTCAAAGCCGCATGTGGCAGCGGGTCACAAACTGCAAGCCATTGCCCGGTGTCGGAATCAAAGGCAAGCAGTCCATCGCTTTCCGGGTCCTGGCCGGAACGCATAAAATAGAGTTTACCGCCCACCACGCCCCGGAAGTCTGCCGCTCCATCCACCGATCCGTCGTGCGGGCGTTCCAGCACCGTTTCCCGGGTGCCGTCGTTTGGATTCAGCCAGGAAAATTCCACCGTGCTGTTTTGGAGTATGGCTGTGTACACATCCCATCCCTCTGTATCCGGGTCCGGCAGGGGCACGTTGGTGACGGTGCGGCTGACCAGCAGCCGGTCCCCCTGTGCCCCGATGATCCACTCGTAGGGCATCATAGCAAAAGTCGTCACATCGCCATTTTTCAGGCTGACACGGTAGCCCGTGGTGTTGCCGCTGCGCTCGGTGATGCTTCCGTACAGGGCTGTACCGTCACACCAGGACAGCGCCAGATTGGGCAGCTGCCGGGAAAAGTCGATCCGCTCCCTGCCGGAACCGTCTGCCGCGATCCGGTACAGGCAGGCAGGCGTCGATGCCTCGGCATAACAGTTGCGGGAATAGGTGGTCAGGTCCTCTTCGGTCAGACCGACCTTTTGCCCGTCCTGCACAGGCGCTTGATGTTCCGCCCTGTACGCCTCCCAACTGCCGGTGTACAGATTGGCGGGGGCGTGATGGTACAAATAGACATCCTCTCCCACGGTAAAAAGACTGCCTTCCAGGCCCGACCCGGGGAACCAGGCCGGACAGGATTCCGAATCGTGGGTGCAGCCCGGCACGCTGCACAGGATGCAGCGGGTCGCGGTGGCATAATCGGTCTTTGCCACCAGATAGTACCCCAACTGTTGCGGCAGCAACTCATAAAAGCAGGTCCCGGCGTTGAAGGTGGACCCCATCGTGTAAAAGGAAACGGGTTCTGCCGGTGCCGCTGTCCGGGCCGGGGCGGTCTCGGGGGTATGGGATTCTGCCGGGGATTCGTCCGCCGGGGTCTGCCCGCAGGCCGCCGGGAAAACCGCCAGCAGGACCGCCAGGACCAGGGAAAGTGCTCGTTTCATCTCATCAACCTCCTGTCCGTATGGTTTGCGGGCCTCTCATTCCGCGTTGGTGACGGGGGTATAGTCGGTGCTGCCCTGCAAGAAGGCCTCGGCGTCGATGAGGCCGTAGACGGGGGTCGTACCGTATTGGCTCTCCTGTTGGGCCGTCTGCACCAGAAAGCGCCCGTCGTCGGTGAAAGCGGCGGCCCGCATGGCCCAGCCGGACAGCTCGCGTTCCACTGTCTGCTGCACAGCGGTCAGTTCCCCGCTTTGGGTATCCAGTACCCAGGCCAGGTTTTCGCCGTTCACGCTATTCGACCCGCTGAACCACAGGTACCGCCCCTGCTGGGCCACGGCATCGGGCAGGGCCGCCACCGTCACGTCGGGCAGATACATCGTCTCGTCGGGAATGGGCCGTACCAGGTCCTGCCACTGGCCGGTGGCCGGGTCGTAGGCGCGGAAAGCGTCGTCCTCCCAGGCGGCAAAGATGAGTCTGCCGCCGCACAGGCCGCAGAAATCCCGGTTGCCGCTGGTGGTGCCGTCGTGGGGCTGCTCCAGCACCTTGCTGCGCGTACCGGTGGCGGGGTCCAGCCAGTCGTATTCCACCGTGGCGTTCTGCAATATCGCCTGATAGGCCTCGTCGCTGCTGCGGATTTCCTCGGTGACCGGCACCTGGGTGATTGTACGGCAGGTCAGCAGGTTGCCGCCCTGGGCCCCCGCGATCTGCTCGCCGCCCTGCAGCGGGAAGGTGGTCACCGTGCCGTCCGCCAGGTCCAGCCGGTAGCCCGCCGCCTGCCCTGCGGGCGCGGCTTCCATGTCGTAGCCGTAGAGGGCCGCACCGTCGCACCAGCGCAGCCGTACATTGAGCAGGTCCTGGGAGGCCGTCACCTCCCGCCGGGTGGAGCCGTCCGCTGCCAGGATGTACAGCCCCGCCGGGGCGGTATTTTCGCCGTACTGGCCGCGGCAGTAGGCCACCAGTTCCTCGTCGGACAGGTCCTCCCACCCCTGGGGGCGCTCTTTCAGCCTGGGTTCCACGATCTCTTCATAGTAGCTGTCCCAGCTGCCCTCGTAGTGCATGGTGGCGACCTTGTGGTATATGTACACGCTGTCCCCCGCCGTAAACAGCTGGGCCGTGGTCCCCTTGCCCGGCAGCCAGGCCGGGCAGGATTCCGAATCATGGGTGCAGCCCGGCACGCTGCACAGCACCTGCCGGGTGGCTGTGGCGTAGTCGGTCCGGGTGACCAGGCAATAGCCCAGGTGGTTTTCCAGCGAATACCAGGCATCCCCGGTGTTGAAGCCGCTGGCGTATTCGCTCACGGCGTAGAAGTCCCCCGCCTGCAGGGCGGCGGGTCGGGCGGTGGCCGTTTCGGCCTGGGGGGCCGGGGTGGCGGCGTCCTCGGGGGTGACGGTGACCACCCTGGGGCTGCCGCAGGCGGCCAGGGAAAGGCCCAGCACCAGGGCCAGGGCAAGGGTTGCCGGACGTTTCATACAAACTCTCCTTTTTTGTCTTGTACAAGCAGGCTCAGGGCACCAGCACGGGCAGTTCCTCCGCCGTGCAGGGCTGCAGGCTCAGGCTCAAAAACCAGCGGGGACTGGTGACGATGCCCGCGGTGTCGGTCCAGCCGCTGTAGTCATAGGCATTGACCGAGGCGGTGATCAGCGCCTCGCCGTTTTGGCTGTACAGGGCGTTGGGATAGGGGGAATCCTGGGGCACGGCCCAGTCACCCAGGTTTTCCAGCCCGGCCTGGTCCGCAAAGGCCCGCAGAGCGGCCTCGTCGGGAGCGGGCGGGGTGGTGGTCCCATCGGTGCTTTCCACCAGCACTGCCGCCCCGGTCCCGGCGGCTTCGGCCTCCCCGGTGCGGGGGGCACTGATCCACAGCTGGGTCACCACGCCGGTGCGGCTGTCCATCGTCATGCTGAACGCTGTGTACAGCGTGCCCTGCTCCATCGCAAACCGCTTGAGGGTCACAAACCCCAGGCTGTCGGTAGTGTAGTAGGGATTGTCGAGATAATACACCGTGCCGCTGTAGTCAGTATAGACCTCGCCGGCGGTCCAGTCCCCGGCCCAGGCCGCCCAGACCGGGTCGATGGCGCCGCAGTCCACCAGGTTCTGCAGGGCGGCGGCGACGGTCTCCTGGTAGGCGTAACCGTTGCTCATCTCCTGCAGGCTGCTCTGGGCGCCCACATAGAAACTCAGGTCCCGGCGTTCCTCCCGGGGGCGGGCGTTGTAGGTATTTTCCTGCTGGCGGCGGCGTTCCGCCAGTTGGCGCAGAATGTAATAATCCTCCCCTTGGGGGGTAGGGGCGATATAAGGGTCCGCCACCGCCGCGCTGCGGCCCACGGCGGCCATGTCCATGGCGGTCAGGAACACTGCCGGGGCTGCCGCGCAGGCCAGCACCACCACGGCGCAGAGCAGCGCCGCCGCTTTGGGATGCAAACGCAGTTTCATGCCGGGTCGCCCCCTTTCTGCAGTGTCAGCCCCACGGTGGTGCCGCGGCCCGGCGTGCTTTCGATGACCAGGTCGCTGCCGTGGGCCAGGGCGATGCGCTTGCACAGCGCCAGCCCCAGCCCGCTGCCACCCTGCTTGCGGGCACGGGATTTGTCCACCATGTAAAAGGGTTCGGTCACACGGGAGAGTTCCGCCGCCGGGATGCCGCAGCCCTCGTCCGCCACCGCCAGTTCCACCGTGGTGTCGCCGGGGGTGCAGCGCACCGTCACCGGTGCACCGGGGGCGCTGGCTTTGGCGGCGTTCTGTACCAGGTTGCACAACAGGTCCAGCAGCAGGTCTTCATCGGCCCGCACGGTGCAGCGCCCCGCCGGGGTCTGCAGGTTCACCCCGGGGCAGGCCAGCCGCAGCCGGGGCCACAAACCGGCCAGCTGCACATCGGTCAGGGTCAGGGGTTCCTCGCCCAATGCCAGCAGGGCCAGCAGTTTCTGGCTCAGGGCTTCCAGGCGGCGGCTCTCATGGTAGATGGCTTTCGCGGCCTCCCGCTGTTCCTCGGGGTCGGTCTGCAAACTGCGCAGCACATCGGCATAGCCGATGATGCTGGTCATGGGGGTTTTCAGCTCATGGGTAAAGGCCCCCATAAAGTCCTCCCGTTTTTGTACGTCGGCCTCCAGGTCGGCTATTTTTTCCTGCACAGCGTCGGCCATCTTGTCAAAACTTTGGCTTACCTGCTCGATCTCATCGCCGGTGTGCAGCGCCGTGCGCCGGGCATAGTCCCCCGCCGCGATCTGTGCGCTGGTGCCGGTGAGCACCCTCAAGGGCCGGGTCAGCTGCCGGGCCAGCAGCGCCAGCACTACCGTGCCTGCCGCCAGCACCGCGGCCTCCAGCCCCAGGAACCGGCGCAGGCTGGCGTTGCGGTCCCGGTAGAGCGGCGTCAGGTCATAGGAGCTGACCAGGTGCAGGTTTCCCTGCAGGTCGCTGCCGTACAGGGCGTAGACGGCATCCCCCGCCCGCACGGTGCGCATGGTGCCGTTGGCCAGGGGTTCGGCCCAGGGCAGCATCAGGTCGTTGCAGACTTCGGTCTCGCCCCGCCACAGGGCGGCGGTGGCGTCCTGCGCAGCCAGCAGCCCGGCCAGCACGGCGTTGCCGGTATCGTCGCCCCGGCGCTGCAGGTCGATGATCTCGGTCTGCAGCAGCGTGCATACCTGGGCATGGGCGGCGGCGTTGGCCGCGTGGGTACGCTGCAGCTGCACGGCAAAATCGCTGTACAGCAGGTAACACCCGCCCACCCCGAAAGAGGCGCTGAGCACCAGCAGCAACAGGCAGATCAGTTTTTGTGCGTAGCGCATGGGTCACTCCTTTTTAAGCCGGTAGCCGATGCGGTAGACCGTCTCAATGTGGTCATACCAGTCCAGTTTGCGGCGCAGCCGCATGATGTGCAGGTCCAGCGTGCGGGTGTCGGTTTCGGCCATGTCGCCGCCCCAGACCCGCTCGTAAAGCGTATCCCGGTAGAGCGCCGCCCCCCGGTTGCGCATGAGCTGTTCCAGCAGCAGAAATTCATAAGGGGTCAGGTCCACAGGTTTGCCGTCCCGGGTCACGGTGTGTTCCCCGGCGTCCAGCACCACGCCGAAAGCCTGCATCACGTTGCCGTGGCCCGCCCGGCGCAGCACCGTTTCCACCCGGGCCAGCAGTTCCTCCACCACAAAGGGCTTGACGATGTAGTCGTCGGCGCCCCGGCGCAGCCCCTCCACCCGTTCCTTGACGGTGCCCTTGGCCGTGATGAAGATCACCGGCACCCCCTGGGGGCGCAGATAGTCCAGCAGTTCGTAGCCGTCCAGCCCGGGCAGCATGATGTCCAGCAGGGCCAGGTCGTAGGTGTTGGCCTCGATCAAATCGGCGGCGGTACGGCCATCCCCCGCCACCGTACAGTCGTAGCCTGCCCGGGTCAGGCTCATCTCGATCAGCCGGGCAATGAGGTGTTCATCCTCCACGATCAAAACATGGGTCATGCCAATGCTTCCTTTCTGTATATGTGCCTATCATACAGGCGGTTTGTATCGGACTTGTAACAAGTCCGATGGTAAATTTACACAATTTTCTTTATTTTATCATGTTCCGCGTGGTATAATGTACCAAAACCCAAAAAAATGTCAAAAAGGAGCCGACGATCCATGACCCCTACCATAGAAGAACTGGTACACGCCTTGACCCTGGAGGAAAAGGCCGGGCTGTGTTCCGGGCAGGATTTCTGGCGTACCAAGGCCGTGCAGCGGCTGGGCATACCGGCCATGATGGTTTCCGACGGACCCCACGGCCTGCGGGCCCAGCGCCCCGGCGCCACCGACCACAATGACAGCGTGGAAGCGGTCTGCTACCCCGCAGGGTGTGCGGCGGCAGCCAGTTTTGACCCTACCCTGACCCGCCGCATGGGCGCGGCGGTGGCACGGCATGCCCGGTCCGCCGGGGTGGGCGTGGTGCTGGGGCCCGCCATCAACATCAAGCGCAGCCCCCTGTGTGGCCGCAACTTTGAATACTACAGCGAGGACCCCTTCCTGGCCGGGGAGCTGGCCGCCGGGTTCATCCAGGGCGTGCAGAGCGAAGGGGTGGGCGCCTGCCCCAAGCACTTTGCCGCCAACAACCAGGAGACTCGCCGCATGACGGCGGACAGCCGCATAGACGAGCGCACCCTGCAGGAAATCTACCTGCCCGCCTTTGAGACCGCCGTGCGGGACGGCGAACCCTGGACCCTGATGTGCAGCTACAACCGGCTCAACGGCGTCTATGCCAGCGAGAACCCCTTCCTTTTGACCGAAACGCTGCGGGACCGCTGGGGTTTCGGGGGCTTTACCATGTCGGACTGGGGCGCTGTGAATGACCGGGTGGCCGGCGTGGCCGCCGGGCTGGACCTGGAAATGCCCGGGTCGGAGGGAGTCAATGATGCCCGGATCGTGGCCGCCGTGCGCAGCGGCCAGCTGGACGAAGCGGTGCTGGACAAGGCTGTAGGGCGCATTCTGAATATCGTACTGCGGGCCGCCGACGAAGCCGCCCGCCGCCCCGCCGCCTACGACGCCCCAGCCAGCCACGCGCTGGCGGTGGAACTGGCCAAAGAAAGCGCCGTATTGCTGCAAAACCTGGGCGCGCTGCCCCTGCGGGACTGGCAGAAGGTGACCTATATCGGCGCCTTTGCGGCCCAGCCCCGGTTCCAGGGGGGCGGGTCCAGCCATGTGAACACCCATGGGGCCGTCAGCGCCCTGGAAGCCGCCCGCCGCAGCCGCCGCAAACTGCGGTATGTGGAGGCTTTCCCCGCTGACCGGGACCAGCGGGATGAGAGCGCCTTTTTGCAGGCGGTGACCGCCGCCGAGGAATCCGACGTAGCGGTGATTTTTGCAGGGCTGCCCGAAATGTTTGAGAGCGAAGGCGCTGACCGCCGCCACATGCGGCTGCCGGACTGCCAGAACAACCTGATTGCCCGGGTAGCCGCCGTACAGAAAAACACCGTGGTGGTGCTGCACGCCGGGGCCCCGGTGGAATGCCCCTGGGCAGAGGATGTGTCCGCCGTGCTGTGCATGTACCTGGCCGGGGAGGGCGTGGGCGAAGCCGCCGACGCCCTGCTGTGGGGCGAGGCCAACCCCGCCGGTCGTCTGCCCGAAACCTGGCCGGTACGGCTGGAGCAGACCCCCTGTTACCTGGATTTTCCCGGCGACGGCGTGACCGCCGACTACCGGGAGGGGGTCTATGTGGGCTACCGCTGGTACGACGCCCGGCATCTGCCGGTGCGCTGGCCCTTTGGCCACGGCATGAGTTATACCGGCTTTGTCTACCGGGACGCTGCCCTGGACCAGACCACCCTGGAAGAGGACGGCACCGCCACCCTGCGGGTGACCGTGAAAAACAGCGGCGCCCTGCGGGGGGCTGAGGTGGTGCAGCTGTATGTGAGCGATGCCACCGGCACCCCGACGCCGGGTGGCCGGGTGCCCCAGGTGCTGCGGGGGTTCCAGAAAGTCTGGCTGGAGCCCGGCCAGGAGTGCGAGGTCCGCTTTGCCCTGACCGCCCGGGACCTGGCCCACTACAGCGCCGAACTCCACGACTGGTACGCCGCGCCGGGCCGGTACGAACTGCGGCTGGGCCATTCCAGCCGGGATATCCGGGCCACGGTGCCGCTGGAATACCGCACCGCCCGCCGCCTGCCCCTGACGGTAGATGAGAACACCCCCCTGGGCATCCTGCTGGCGGATGACCGCACCGCCCCGCTGGTGCGCCAAGTTCTGGAACAGAACCGCCAGGCGGCGGACAACGGCGGCGGCGACGGCCTGATGCCCCCCGACGCCATGGCCCAGATGCTGGACGCCATGCCCCTGCGGGGGCTGGCCAACTTCGGCGGGGCCCAGGCCGCCCAGGCCATGGACACCCTGCTGCCCTTGCTGCGCCAGGCCCTGCAGAGCTGAACCGGACCACAAACGTGGCCCCCGATGGAACATTCCATCGGGGGCCGCGTTTATTTTCTATACAGGCCGGTCAGTCCCGGCTGTAAAGGTCGCAGGTATAGATTTTCTGCTGTACGTCGGCCAGTTCCGGGGCAGCCCGGTTGGCCAGGATCACATCGCACTCCGCCTTGAAGGCTTCCAGGTCCCGTTCCACCCGGTCACCGCAGAAAACGTCCTCCTTGAGCATGGGTTCATAGATGACCAGAGGCAGCCCTTCGGCCCGCAGGCGGCGCATGACCCCCTGGATGCTGGACTGGCGGAAATTGTCGCTGCCCGCTTTCATGGTCAGGCGGTAGATACCCACCGTGCGGGGCTTGCGCCGCACCACCTGTTCGGCGATGAAGTCCATGCGGGTGGCGTTGGATTCCACAATGGCCTGGATCAGGTTCTGGGGCACATCGTTGTAGTTGGCCAGCAGCTGCTTGGTGTCCTTGGGCAGGCAGTAACCGCCGTAGCCGAAGCTGGGATTGTTGTAATGGTCGCCGATGCGGGGGTCCAGGCAGACACCGTCGATGATATCCCGGGTGTTGAGCCCCCGCACCTGGGCGTAGGTGTCCAGTTCATTGAAGTAGGCCACCCGCAGGGCCAGGTAGGTGTTGGCGAACAGTTTGATGGCCTCGGCCTCGGTCAGACCGGGGAACAGGGTGGGAACATCCTGCCGGATGGCCCCCTCCTGCAGCAGCCGGGCAAAGGTGCGGGCCCGCTGCGCCAGCGCCTCGTCCCCTTCGGGCACGCCCACCACGATGCGGCTGGGGTGGAGATTGTCGTACAGGGCATGACCTTCCCGCAGGAATTCCGGGCTGAAGATGATATTGTTGTTGCCGAACTTCCGGCGCACCGACCGGGTATACCCCACCGGCACCGTGGATTTGATGACCACCAGCGCGCCCGGCGCATACCGCCCGGCCAGTTCCAGCACCGCCTCCACGCTGGAGGTGTCGAAGTAGTTGGTCTGGGGGTCATAGTTGGTAGGGGTGGATACCACGATGATGTCGGCCCCGGTGTAGGCAGCCGCTGCGTCGGTGGTGGGGTGCAGGTCCAGCGGGCGCTGGGCCAGATACTGCTCGATCTCTTGATCCGCAATGGGGCTTTTGCGCTCCGCGATCAGCGCCACTTTCTCAGGCACAATGTCCACGGGCCAGACCTGGTTGTGCTGCGCCAGCAGCACGCTGATGCTCAGCCCCACATAGCCGGTACCGGCAACGGCGATTTTCATGGCAAAGGACTCCCTCTGTTTCAGTGATGTACGGTGTCAGTATAGCACGTTTGGCGGCCCGCCGCAAGGCGCCTTACCGTGCGGCGGCCTCCTCCCGGGTCTGCTGGCTTTTCTGGGCGGTGCGGCGGTATTCAATGGGGCTCATTCCCTCCAGCCGGCGGAAACTCTGGGAAAAATAGCTGGGGGAACTGAACCCCACCAGCTCGCTGATCTGGGTCAGGCTGTGGTCGGTGCCCGCCAGCAGGATCTTGCTTTCCTCAATACGGCGGCGCAGCAGATAATTGATGGGGGAAATGTTGTATTCTTTCTGGAAAGCATGGGCCAGGTAGTATTTGTTGATATGGGTGACAGCGGCCAGCTGGTCCAGCGAGATGCTGTCCCGGAAGTTTTCGTCCAGATAGCGTTTGGCGGCGGCGCACTCCTTGTTTTTGGAGGGGGCCGCCTTGGTGACCCGCAGCGAAACCGAGGCCATGCGCACCAGTTTGACCAGCAGCACCTCCAGGATGTCCTGGCAGATCATCTCGCAGCCGTCCTCCTTGCGGTCCATCTCCCGCAGAAGCAGGCGGATCATATACAAAAGGTCCTCCCGCATGTCGCTGCATTTGAGCATGGTGTAACCCATATTCTTCTGGTCAAACAGAAACTCCACCCCTTCAATGCCCAGCACCACATATTCCAGCGGACTGGCCTGATAACTCAGTTCTGTGTGCTGGACCCGGGGGTTGACAATAATCAGGTCGTCCGGTTCCACATTGTGCAACCGGCCCTCGATGTTGAACTGCCCGCGGCCCCCGATGCAGTAGAACATTTCACTGCAGCCGTGGGTGTGGGGCACCGAGTGCCAGTCCCCGCCAAAGCGGCTTTTGCTGATATAGAGCAGGCGTACCGCCTCCCGCGGGGGAACTTCCATATTCAGATCATAGCGGGTATTCATCAGGCGTCCTCCTTCACCGGCACTCTTCCTAAAGAAAAGACAAAATGTATAAACAGCTCACTCATTTTGTAAAATCTTGTCAGGCTTTTCTTTTATTATAGCGGGGCGCATTCCGTTTGGCAAGCGTCCGGCACAGAAAACTCTTTTATTCGTACCAACGGAAAAAGCAATTTTCTCTTCCCGAAACCAGGCTTTTGGTCAAAATAGATAAGAAACGGGCTGCTTTTTTGTTCACTATTTTCAGATTCTTGCGGCAAACCGTCTCAAGTTTTGATAAAAAGCAATATTGATAAAGCACACCCCAACAAACCCCCTGTTGCGGCGGCGCAAAAGACGGTATGATTAAGTTGTCAATCGAAGAGCCCGGGGCGCGCCGCGCCGGCCGGGCCCCCTTACCCCGCAAAAAGAAGGAGGACAAACTTATGAAGAAAGCAATTTCTCTGGCGTTGGCGGCCAGCATGGCGCTTTCGCTCGCCGCCTGCGGCGGCGGCACCAGCAGTTCTGCTGCCACCACCGACAGCTCCGCCGCTACCGGCGAAGCCGCCGTGCCCACTTCCACCACCATCAAGGTAGCCGCCATTGAAACGGCCTACGGCACCGAGATGTGGCAGAAGGTCGCCGACGCTTTCACCGAGCAGACCGGCATCGGTGTGGAACTGACCACCGACAAGAACCTGGAAGACGTGATCGGCCCCTCCATGCAGGGCGGCGATTACCCCGACGTGGTCCACCTGGCCACCGGCCGTGAGGCAGCCCTGACCGAGCAGTTCATCAAGGGCAACCTGATCGCCGACATCACCGACGTGCTGAGCATGACCGTGCCCGGCGAGGATGTGAAGGTCAGCGACAAGATCGCCGGCGGCTTCACCGAGACTTCCCTGACCAACCCCTACAACGACGGCAAGACCTACCTGGCGCCCATGTTCTACAGCCCCTGC
>DXBO01000157.1 GCA_019116485.1 Candidatus Gemmiger excrementavium | reverse complement strand
CTCACAATATTGAGAATATTCCCGACACCGCTGTACGTCTGACTCTGGGGCAGTCCCAGTTCATGACAGAACATGCCGACTATGAAAAAGAGTATCCTGTTGACACGCGAGTGAAATCCTTGACCAGTGAGGAGCTTGCCTATCTTGCTATCGGTGCATTTTCCTCCCCCAAGGGAAGTATGAGCATTGTCGGTAATGCAGCAAATCATATTGCCGGTACTGCAGGCGAAAGCACCTCCGCTTTAATAAAGAAAGGAATCAAACCTCTCATTATGGCAGATGGGCCTGCTGGCCTTCGCTTGTGCCCAAAGTATTTTGAGGACGAAACAGGCGCTCACGATGCTTCGAGTGGTAGTATTGTTCCCCAAAATATTCTGGAGTTTATGGGTCCCGTATCCAAATGGCTGGCACTTACCATAACAGGAGGGGAACGAAAACTGCCCGAAAATGCTGTCATTCTCGAGCAGTATATGACCATGATTCCTATCGGAACCGCCATTGCCCAAAGCTTCAACCCCGAACTTGCAGCAGCTTTTGGTGATATTGTGGGTGCTGAAATGGAAATGACCGGTGTTCATCTGTGGCTGGCGCCTGCTCTAAACATTCATAGAAGCATTTTCTGCGGGCGTAACTTTGAATATTACTCCGAGGATCCTCTGGTATCGGGTATAATCGCTGCCGCCATTGTCAGGGGCGTTCAGTCCCATCCCCACTGCGGCGCCACCATCAAGCACTACGCTGCAAACAATGCAGAAACCAACCGCTATTACAACAGCAGTCAGGTCAGCGAGAGGGCCATGCGTGAAATCTATCTCAAAGGCTTTGAGATTTGCGTTTCCCGCTCCCAGCCCCATGCCGTGATGACCAGCTATAATCTGCTCAACGGTGTCCACACCTCCGAGCACAAAGGGCTCATTGAAAATATCCTGCGATGCGAATACGGCTTCAAAGGAATCGTCATGACCGACTGGGTCATTCCCGGCCTGTCCACCACAAAGAAGTCCCGGCATCGTGCTGCCAGAGCCAACGAAGTTTCCAAAGCAGGCGGTGATATTTTCATGCCCGGTTGCCAAAAGGACTACAACATGGTGCTGACCGCGCTCAAGGATGGAACGCTAGCGAGGAAACAACTGGAGATCAATGCCAGCCGGTTGCTGCAAATGATTGACAAGCTTGCATGAAAGAGAAAGATTAAGAAATCACAAGGCACTCCATATCTTCCTCCATGGAAATATATCCCGAATGGGCAACCTCATGCATATGTAATCTTTTTGTCCGGAAGGACCGCGAAAAAATCAGGATTTTGATACCCGCAGGCGCTTTTCGATGAAGTTCCGCATACTCTCAACGGCTATCTTACTTTGCCTGTCCGGGAACATAGGGTAGACATGGCACAATCCCTTGCCGATCAGAAGTTCTACCGGGATGCCTTTGTTTTGTGCGGCCGCCTGCAGGGCGAAGGCGTCGTCGTAGAATACCTCCTCGGTGCCCACGCACATCCAGATGGGCGGCAGACCCGTAAAGTCCCCATAGATGGGCGAGAGGTAGGGGGCGCGGACATCGTGGCCGCCAATATAGGTGATCTGCATTTCCTCGGTGAAGTCGGCGCCGATGATGCAGTCCCGGTCGGCCCGCTCTTTGCGGGAGGGCAAGCTGTCGTCCAGAGCCCCCACCGGTGAAAGGGTACATAGCCCGGCGGGAAGTTCCAGCCCGTGGTCCCGCAGGTACAGCGCCAGGGCGAACACCAAGTTGCCGCCGGCTGAGTCGCCGGCAAACACCATATCGCTTCCGCGCACCCCCTGCTGTGTCAGATACCGGTAGGCACTGATGCAGTCCTCCAGCCCGGCCGGGAACGGGTGCTCGGGCGCCAGGCGGTACTCTACGTTGAACACGGCGTAGTCGTCGCTTTTGCAGAAATTCCGGGCCATATTGATGGAGTACTCCGCGCCGCCGCTATTAAACCCGCCGCCGTGGATATAGAACAGCACTTTCTTGCGGCTGGCGCCGGGTTTGCAATACCAGTAGCCACAGGGCGTTTTCTCTTTCACGGTGTTTTTCGGCAGAGGCAATTTAGTACTGTTTTCCCTGCTTTGTTTCCGCACAGCTTCGTAATCCCGGGGAACATAGTGAATGTTGTCCGGTTTTGATTTTCTCAAAGCGTTCATAATGAGCCTAATCATCAGTCCAGGCATAGTGCTTTCCTCCTGTTTACCATTTGTTTGCAGTCGCCCCGTTCATCGGATCAGCGTGAAATACCGGATCGCCGTCTGTTCTGCAGCCTCGATGCGAATCGTCAGCTCACCGTGTTCGTTCACCGACGCGGTGAGTGCCGCGCTCCCCGTTCCGTCGAACGCCACAGAGGAAAAGCTGCGGGCAGTCTCGTCCAGATAGCGGTAGACAGCCTCCGCCCGCCCCTTCTTGACCGCCAGCGTGTCCCCGTCGATGTAGGCGTTTGCCAGTTTGCAGGCCTGATACCCGTACAAGGCTTCCCCGGGCTTATAAGGTTCGCCCATTCCAATTGAGGTGGGCAGGACTTCCGCTATGCGCCCGTCCGAGCCGACCGTGATCGGCTCGGCGCACATCCTGCGCAAAAAGCGGCTGTTTCCTGTGCTGCGGTGGTAAAACACAAACAGCTCGTCGCCGATCAGATGCGGCTCCCCGTCCGGGCAATAGTACTGCAAAGGTAAAATCGGGTTTCTCGCTTTCATACAAACTCGCTCTTTACCATCCAAAGGAAAAGCTGCGGAGCATCGCCCCGGCTTTTCCGGAATACTTCAGATACAGCGCCTTTGTCCCACGAACGAAGATGGGAAGCTGCCGCTTCTCCCACTTCTCTCGCGAGGAAAACTCCAGTCTGCCCAGAAGGCCGTCGTCCGCCCACACTTCAAACTCACCAGATGCCTTTGCCGCCAGAGTCAGGACCGTTTTTCCGGTGAACGCGAAATACTTGTAGCCGATGAGCGTCCCGCTTGTGATGTCGGCAATACAGGGCCCGGTTTCGTCATGGGAGACGTAAGGCACTGTGCCCTTCCTGCGCAGGCCGCCGGTATGTGGCATGCGTCCGTTTGTCAGATTGCAGCAGATGGCGGCGTTGTAAGCGCCCTCTGCGATCAGCGGGCCTCCGTTCAACCCGCAGCTTGTCATCTCCACCTGCGGGATGCTGCCGTCGTGGCGGATCTGGATCTTTTCGGCGCAGCCCTGCCGACTGTACTGGGTGAGGTGGGTGTGACGGTGGTAGAAAACGTACCACTGCCCCTTGACGCATACGATACCGCCGTGGTTGTTGCCGGTGGCGGCCAGCCGGTCCCTGGGCTTTCGCCCGTTCAAGCCGATGTCCCCGTTGGAGATGATCACCCCGCCGTAGGTAAACCCCCGGTCGGGATATCGACTGGTGGCATAGCACAGCTCGTGCTGGGCCTCGGAGGAATAGACAAAATAGTAGGTATCCCCGATCTTGCGGATGGAGCTGGCCTCGAAGAAGGCGTGCCCCTCCCACTGCGAACCGAAGCTCTCCTTCTGCCCCGGGAGAATTTTTGCCGGTTCGCTTGTCACCGTCAGCATATCGTCCGCCAGGGTGACGGTGTAGGCCCCGAGATATCCCTCCCGCCTTTGCCGGTCAGACAGGTCAAACATATGGCTGCCCACCCGGTCCATAATGGCGCTTTGCAGGTGGAACAGCAGGCCTTTTTTGCACGCCCTCGGAAACAGAAAGCCCCAGCCGTAATACATTCGGATGGTTCCACCGTCGTTGATGACGCTAGGGTCGAAGGTCAATCCTCGCTGGAATGGGGTGCCGTCCGGATTGCAGACACAGCCGTGATATCGGTAAGGGCCATCTGGGGCGTCGGCCACCGCCACATGGATGTGGCCCGTGAATGCGTGGGAAAAACCATTGGCGCTACCGCCGGAGGGGGCGTAGTAAAGATAGTACTTGCCGTCGTTTCCTTGCACCACGTCGGGGGCGTAGAGATCGGGGTACTTTCCCGTCTCACTTACTTCCGGATCAAGAGTTTTGTCGTAACTGACACCTGAGACGCTCCAGTCGGTCAGATCCTCCACCGGCGCGGAATAAAATTTATAGTTTTCCGTGCAGAATCGGTTTCCTCCGAGTGCGTCGTGAGATCCGAACACATAGAGCCGCCCGCCGAACACATGAGGTTCCCCATCCGGCACGCAGACTTCCGGCGGAAGATACGGATTAAAAACCTGTTCTTTCATGACGAATTCCTCTGTTTCAGACGTTCATCCCGTCAGATGGCGTAGACCTGCGTGCCGCACTCCTGCGTGCGCTCAGTGCCGTCCGGCAGGCGGACGGTGGCCGTGCAGTTCGCGGGTACGGCCACCGTGAACACGCATCGCTCCCCGTCGCGCACCCAGCCGCTCTCCACCATGCCGAAGACGCTCTGATAGCGCGCTTTCGCCTGCGTGAAGTGCCCGCCGGGCCGCGGCGCAATGACGAAATGATTCTCCCTGTCCACATGAATGCCGCACATCGTGTCGAACACCCAGCGACACACAGCGCCCTTCGAGTAGTGGTTGAGCGAGGCGGGCTTGGTGGTGTTGGGGCCTTCCCAGTTTTCCCAGATGGTGGTGGCGCCCTGCTTGGGCATACACAGCCAACCGGGCAGTTCTTCATTTTCCAGCAGGCGATAGGCGTATTCGACATCCATTTCCGTCAGCACATCCAGAATGAAGGGTGTGGACAAAAATCCGGTGCCCAGCCGCCAGCCGTAGTGGTCCAGCGCCTTCACCAGGCGCTTTTTGGCATATTCCGTCTGCGGTTTGTTCAGCAGCTTGAGATGCAGCGGGCGCACCAGCTTCGCCTGCCGGTCGGTGTCCAGCGAGAACTTCGGCACCGTCATCAGGTGCTGATATCCCTCCCGTACTTTGGCCGCGACGTCCGCGTACCGGGCGGCGTCGTCCGTATTACCCAGCAGATTTGCGATCTCCTCCATCCTGTCCATCAGAAGCACAATGTAAGCCGTCGTCTCCTCCGGGTGCGGGAAAATGAACTCCGAGACGGCGAAGTCCTTCACGTCCGCGGGCTCGGCCCACTCGCCGTAAGACTGTCCGTAGTTGCTGATCTGCTTGCGGTACTTGCGGTTGATGCCCGTGGGCCGCGAGGGGAAATACCATTTGCCCAGCGTCCCAATCTTGTACTCGGCATAGCGCGCCATGGCCGCGTAGTTGTCTTCGAGAATAGCCACGTCGCCGTACTGCTTGTAAATGTCGTACGGGATGAACACGCCGGCATCCGACCAGCCCGCCGAACCGTTCATCCTGTTCATGTACGCATCCACGCCGCCATACGGTGCGATCTGGGTAAAGCAGCCCTTTGCTGTCATCGTATCGGTCAGGTCGTTTTCGTATTTCCGAGCCATCGGGGCGTAGGAGAAGAAAAAGCTGGCTGTGGAGCAGAAGATCTGCGCGTCGCCGCTCCAGCCGTGGCGCTCGCGGGTTGGGCAGTCGGTGGGCAGGTCGGCATGATTGTTCTTGGTGCTCCAGACGGTGCTCTCCGCGAATTTGTTCAAAAGCTCGTTCGATGTCTCCACCCAGCCGGTGCGCTCCATCGACGAGTACACCGCAATGGCCGTGAAGTCCGCCGCGTCGAATGCGACGTCCGTTTCTAGCATCACGTACTGGAAACCGAAGATGGCAAAGCGCGTCTTGTACTCGTTCACACCGTCCTTGCAGGTGTAGACCACCTGCTGCAACGGCGTCACACGCTCCTTCTTCACGATCTGGATATTCTTCTGCGTGAACTCGCCGGCCTCGTCCAGCATCTCGCCGAAGCGCAGGGTAATACGCTGTCCGGCTTTGGCGTTCACCCGGAAGGAAAGATATCCGGCAATGTTCTGCCGGAAGTCCAACACGGTTTTGCCCGCTGGCGTGGTGATCCGCGTAGCGGTCAGGTGCTCGTGCTCCTCCACCGGAACATTATTCGGTGCCGTGGGCACGCAGCTGTGCGTGGTCTCCTTCGCCTTTCCCGTATACGTCGGCGTGAGATTTGCGTCGTACACCTCGCCGTCCTTGTTGTCGGCAAAGCGGATGGGGCCGTCGCAGCTCCACTCCCACGTACCGTCGGTGGCTACACAGTGTGCACCGCCCTCCGTGTCCGTCCACTCCAGCTGCGCCAACAGCTTCGTCTCAGTTCCGTACTGATTCCGCAGGCCATTGGCCCCGCAGCTGCCGCGGTACCAGCCATCCGCCAGCTGGAAGGTCAGCACGTTCTCGCCACTGTGCAGCAGCTCCGTCACGTCGTACGTCTGGTACTGGACGCGCTTCGGATAGCTGGTGTGCCCCGGCGTCAGCATCGCCGTGCCGACGCGCGCGCCGTTGAGGCAGCCCTCATACAAACCACAGGCGGTGACATACAGCCGTGCCGAGACGACGCTTTCGGCGGAAAACACCTTTCGGAAGCAGTCCACCGGGTAGCGCGTCTTCGGGTTTACCTTATAGTCGCCGGCGATCCACTTCGCACGCCAGTCGCCCGCTTCGAGCAGGCCCATCTCAAAGAAGGCGCAAACGGCCTCGCCCTCCGCGCCCGTCTCGTCCCACAGCCGGACGCTCCACTCGACGCGCCGGCGGCTTTGCAGCCGCTCGCCCTCATAGGGGATGTGCGTCATCCGGGACGACGCCACCTTCCCCGTATCCCACACTGTCTTCCCGCCGCAGCGCGCCGTGATGCGGTACGCCGTCTGCCGCTTGCCGCCCTCGCAGTTCCAGAACAGCCTCGGTGCGGTGGCTCCGAGGCCGATGGGGTTTTCCAGATATTCCGTCCGTAAATGAATGGCTTTCATAAATTATACCCTCATTTCTGCGTATAAAACTTCCGCTTTGCCTGTATTCTACCAGACAATCCGGACTTGCTATATTAAAAAACTGATTTCTTCGATACTTTTATGATACTCTATCAAAATCCCTGCTCTGTTTCGCCCGACGCCCGCTCCAGCAGCAGGAAAGCCCGGAGACTTTCAAAAAGTCTCCGGGCCTCGCCGTTGAAATAATGAGCTATCCGATAGTCTCCCGGTATTGATTGGGCGTCATGCCGCACTGCTTTTGAAACAGCTGCGTGAAATAGCTCTGGGAGGAATAGTTCAGGTAAGCTGCGATCTGGGACAACGGATAGTCCGTGTGTCGAAGAAGGTACTTGGCCTCATTGATTTTTTCCTGGTTGAGATAGTCCCGGATGCCGATGCCCATTTCATCCCGGAAGCGGAGGGACAGGCTGCGCGTGCACAGCCCACACACTCTGGAAAGCTGCTCCAGAGTGATGTTCTCATGCAGATGAACCGAGATATAGGCCAGGCATTGCCGGATCACGCCGGATGCGGCCGGCTGGTGCCGAAGTTCCCCCACCCGGTCACAATAATCCAGCAGCATCCGGATGCTCAGATCCTTGATGAGGGAAGGTTCCGACAGGGAATCCATGCGCTGGCAGTACAGGTCACTCAAGTTCATCGCGATTTCCAGCGACAGTCCGCCGCGGATGGCGGCCCGGGCTGTCACGGTGGCCAGAGCGATGAAGATATACTTTTCTTGCTGGAGGGTGTTGCCGGACATCCGGCCGACGCGGCCGGAAACCGGCGTGTTCAGCCGCTGTTCCAGCTGGGCGCGGTTGCCATGTTCCACAGCCGCACAAAGACTCGTTTCAAAGTCCATGGACAAGTGCGGTTCAGCGGATTCCCGCTGCTCAAAGAGCTGTTCTTCCAGACAGGACGAGTCCCGTACCATAGAGGTATAGACATCCATGAACAGAATGTCCTCTTTTTTAACGCGCGTTTCCAAAAGCAGATCCGAAATCAGGCACATCTGATCTTTCACCTGCTCCAATGTCATCAGAGGAACTTGCAGGATCAGGTCACAGAAGCTCTGCAAATACTCCGGCTGGCCGACTGTCGTCACCATGCGCAAAACCTCATTTCGCGCCCGGCGAATCGGGCCGACAAGTCCGAGAATCAGAAAGCTGTCCGTGTCCAGCTCCATCACGCCCAGAAAGAACCCCGGCTCGATGAAGCTGACCAGCGGGTGCGCAGCATCTCGCCCCTGCGCCCGGAAATCGGCCAGAACGACGGCGGTGGCAAAGAAATTCACCGCCTCGTACGGAATCTCAGGGAATGACGCGACAAGGTTTCCATCCCCATCCAGCAAAGAGAGCGGGATGCGGGTCACATTGTACAGGGACTGCAGCTTTTCGATCCAGGCATTTTTCACGGCAAAACACCTCCTTGTCTCAAAAATATCACAAAATTACTATGTAAATCAAGCAATTATAATAAAATGTGAAGTCTGATGTGATATGTTGCATACGCAAGTCACGGTCGCTCAGTTCTCCATCTTCGTGGCCTTCAGCGTGGTTGGCCCGATGACTAAAAAGTTCAGTATCCGCAAAACGCTGATGGTTAGCCTAGCCATCGGCATCACCGGTTCCGTGGTGCACATCTTCTTCCCGGACAGCATGATCGTCCTGATGACTGCCGGCCAGCTTCCCAGCTTCTCCATCATCCCGCTGATATGTGTCCGCGGGGCCATGAACACGATGACCATGGACTGTAATGATTACCTCTATGGCAACAAGATCGTGGGTATGTCCGCCGCTGCCACCAGCTTCAGCGGCAAGGTGGCCAGCGGCCTGGGCGGTTCGCTGATCAGTTGGATCCTGGCGGCCGTCAATTATGACTCCACCGCCGCCGTCGCAACCGCGGCCATGCGTTACGGCATCTATGCCTGCTCCATCTACATTTCTCTTGCTATGCTACGCTGATTTCCAGGGCGGCAATTCAGGGAGGTCTCAGCACAGAGGACGCTTTCTCTCTCAGTGACATGTATATCCAAAAATGCGAGTTTTTGAATTCTATGCTCCAAATCACCAACCTGCAATATCATATGGCTTTGGAATTTACTGAGCGAGTAGAACAACTTCGGTTTGGCGGAAAGCCTACCCAACTAACCATTGCGGTAACAAATTATATACAGAAGCACCTGTCCCAGTCCATTCGGGTGGAGGACATGGCCCAGGCATTTTATATGAGTCGCCCTTATCTCTCCTCAAAATTCAAACAGGAGACTGGCGAGACTTTGACCGACTTCATTCTGAAAGAAAAAACTGAAGAAGCCAAACGCTTGCTGCTCTATTCCGACAAAAGCGCCACCGCCATCGCGTCCTATTTGGGGTTTTCGTCCCTAGGGCATTTCTCTCAGGTTTTTAAGCGTTACTCTGGTCAGACGCCTACTGAATACAAAGATAAGTTTATAAAGTAATTTCTAGTACCTCCGCCTACTCGTGCTATCACATATCTTTTCTGCGAACAAAAGTCCGTAAAATGTGCAAGACCCGACAAAGCCGTATGTTACCACGGCTTTGTCGGGTCTTTTTATATCTGGTGTCTGGCAAAGTTTTTTCGCACCTTACACTTGCAATAAGCCTCCTCAATACTGTTCATGAATACTTTTTTGCAATGCTGTCAAGTCAAATTCTTCCAATACAGTTATCAAACCGTTTTCCCATTGTGATACGATACTCCGCTGGAGAGCAAGCAAATTTTTCTCGAAATTTGCGATAAAAATAGCTCCTGTTCTCATATCCTACAGCCTCCATCACCGCATCAATCGGCATACGTGTATTGGAAAGCAGATAAGCTGCCTGTTGGAGCTTGCGCTGCTGGAGCAGCTGCTTGAAATTGGCGTCGGTGTGATGCTTCAGCAGCCGGCTCAACGCATAGTCCGGCATGTGAAGGTGGGCGGCAATCTCCTCCAGCGTACCGTCCCGGTAGGAGGTCTCGATATATTGCAATGTGGAAAAGACTACATTTTCGTCCCGGCTTTCCGGCAGAGTGCGGTTGATGCTTTCCGCAAACAGCGTCAAATTCTGAAGCAGCAGTCCCATGGTGGTCTGGTTCAGCAAATTTACACCGCTCTTTTTTTCCAGCAAGGTCCAAATCATATTTTCCAGCAAGTTCTCCACTGGCAAAATATCCCCTGACGCAATGTGCAGCCAGCCTGCAAACGAAGACTCTTCTGACAGAGTGGAAATCAGAAAATCCCGCAGCACATTCTCCTGCTCCAGCATTCGGAAACTCCGGTCAAAGAACTGAGGCAAAATAATGAAGTTCACCCCCACATCCTCCTCAGCGGCGGGCAGAATCTCGTGATAGACCGCCTGATTCAAGAACAGCAGGTCCCCGGTGTGGAGTACCATCCGCCGGGTTCCGTTCAGAATATGGGTGGTGGAACCACTGCACATATACAGCACCTCCACATAATTGTGCCGGTGGCGGGGAAAGTGCACGAACCGGGTATGCGGGCGGATCTCGATCAGCTTGCCCTTTTCCAGCATCTTCTCGCTGTCCACCACAAAATCCCGGCCGGAGGTGTAGCGCTCCCGCTGGATGCCCTGCCCTCCGGCCAGAATGGCCCGCTCCTCCTCGGTGATCTCTTTCAGCCGTTGCAAAAGGCGCTCGTCCATGGCGGTTCCCCCTCGTTCTTTCCTTCCGGCAGCACTGCGCCCTTCGGCCGGGCCGGGCAGCATGTGCCTTTTTTCTTAGCATAACACAATCGGTCGAAAGCTGCAAATAAGGTCCCTGTTTTATTCAAAAGCGGTCCTTTTTTTCCACCCCGCGGAGCGAATAAAATAAAATCAGCGAAAAAACAGAAAGGAGACTTCCCATGGGACCCTATTATCTGGCCATCGACATCGGCGCATCCAGCGGCCGGCACATCCTGGGGCATGTGGAAAACGGTCGGATGCTCCTGGAGGAGATTCACCGCTTTGAGAACCGCCAGGTCCGCCGCGACGGTCATGACTGCTGGGACATTCAGCATCTTTGGCAGGGCATTCTGGACGGCCTGAAGGCCTGCAAAACTCTGGGCAAAATCCCCTCTTCCGTAGGCATCGACACCTGGGCGGTGGATTTTGTGCTGCTCGGCGAAAGCGGTGACCGTATCAGCGACGCGGTCGCCTACCGGGACGGCCGCACCGACGGCATGGACCGCCTGGTGGAGGCAAAAATCCCCGCCGGAGAGCTGTATGCGCACACCGGAATCCAGAAGCAGAACTTCAACACCATCTATCAGCTTGTTGCTCTGCAGCAGGAGCACCCTGCGCAGCTGGAGGCCGCGCACAACCTTCTGATGATTCCCGACTACTTCAACTACCTGCTGACCGGCGTAAAGAAGCAGGAGTATACCAATGCCACCAGCACCGGCCTGGTCAACGCCGCCGCAAAGGAGTGGGACCGGGAGCTGCTGGAGCGGCTCGGCCTGCCCGTCCGCCTGTTCGGCGCTCTTTCCATGCCGGGCGAAACACTTGGCCCGCTGCGGCCGGACATTGCCGAGACCGTCGGCTTCCAGACCACCGTGGTGCTGCCCGCCACCCACGACACCGGCTCCGCCTTTCTGGCGGTGCCCGCTGAGGATGACAACGCGGTGTACCTGTCCAGTGGCACCTGGAGCCTGCTGGGCGTGGAAAACCCCGAGCCCATCACCAGCGAGGCCAGCCGCCTGCAGAACTTCACCAACGAGGGCGGCGCCTGGTATCGGTACCGTTACCTGAAAAACATCATGGGTCTGTGGATGATCCAGTCCATCCGCCGGGAGCTGAACGGCGTGGACTATGTGGAGGGCAAGACCCGGGCCAAGTGGACGCTGGACGTTGCCGCCGGGGAGCGCCAGTGGACCTTCCCCGACCTGATCGCCAGCGCGGAGGGTGCGGCGGATTTTGCCAGCATCGTGGATGCCAACGACGACGCCTTCCTGGCGCCGGACAGCATGATCGCCGCCGTGCAGAAGGCCTGCGAATGCAGCGGTCAGCCGGTTCCCGCCACCGTGGGCCAGCTGATGCAGTGCGTCTACCGCAGCCTGACGCTGTGCTACAAAAACGCCATTGCAGGGCTTTCCCGTCTGACCGGCAAGGAATACACCGCCATCCACATCGTGGGCGGCGGCTGCCAGGACAATTACCTCAACCGCATGACCGCCTCTGTGACCGGTCTGCCGGTATGGGCCGGTCCCGTGGAGGGCACAGCCATCGGCAACCTGGTGATCCAGATGATCCGCGGCGGCGACTTCGCCGATCTGGCCGCGGCCCGCAGTTGTATCCGTGAAAGTTTCGATATCAAGGAGGTTCTTCCCCAATGAGCATGTTAGTGGAAACCAAAGCCCGCGTTGGCGTATTTGCCATCGCTCTGGGTGCCTACCTGCCCCAGTTCCCCAGCCTGGTGCCCGAGTTCCAGGCCCAGTATGAGCAGTTCAAAACCGTGATCCCCGACACGGTGGAGCTGGTGGACGGCGGCATCGTCACCACCAAGGAGCTGAGCCAGGAGGCCGGCGACAAGTTCCGCGCCGCCGATGTGGATCTGGTAATCCTGCAGCTGCTGACCTACGCCACCTCCTACAACATGCTGCCCGCCGTGCGGGATCTGGATGTACCGGTGGTTCTGGTGAACGTGCAGAAGCTGCGCGCTCCCGACTACGAGAACACCGACACCGCCAAATGGCTGGGCGAGCTGTACGCCTGCGGCGCTGTGGGCGAGATGGTTGCCGACCTGGAGCGCGCTGGCAAGCGCCATGCGGTCATCACCGGCGTTGTGGAGGGCGGCGACCCGGTTGTTGAGGCTGAGATCAACGACTGGTGCAAGGCTGCCCAGGTACGCCGCCGCTTCCGGGATACCAATCTGGCCCAGATCGGCCGTCCCTACCCCGGCATGATGGATCTGTACATCGACGAGACCAACCTCTACCATCGGATGTGGCTGTACACCAAGCAGTTCGACTGGGAGAAGATGTGGGCCATTGCCGACAACATCACCGACGAGGCCGTCATCCGCGCCAAGGCCGAGGAGATTCTGGACACCTTCGACATCGAGGGCGGCGGCACCGTGGAAAAGGTCTGGGAGATGGCCCGCTATGTGGTGGCCTTCGAGCAGTGGGTCAAAGACGAGAAGATTGCCTTCATCGCCTCCCACTACGACGGCTTTGCCCAGGGCAAGGCTGGCGTGCTGGATTCCATGCTGATTCCCGCCTTCTCCATGCTCATCAAGCAGGGCGTTGCCTGCGCCGTTGAGGGCGACATCAAGGTCTCCATGGCCATGTCCATCCTGAAAACCATCTCCGGCGAGGGCCAGCTGTCCGAGATGTACTCCATCGACTTCGACAAGGACATCTGCATCATCGGCCATTCCGGCTCCGGCGACGCGGCCATCTCCGCCAAAAAGCCCACCATGAAGATCGTTCCCGTCTTCCACGGCAAGACCGGCGGCGGCTACCTGACCCAGTTCTACCCCCATCTGGGCCCCGTGACCTACCTGGGCATCACCCAGGACAAGGACGGCCACTTCAAGTTCGTGGTGGCTGAGGGCGTGAACGAGGAAGGTCCCATCTTCACCTTCGGCGACACCAACATGCGCACCCGTTTCACCTGCGGCGCCCGCGAGTTCGTGAACCGCTGGAGCGAGGCCGGTCCCACCCATCATATGGCTGCCGCCTCCGGCCGTCACATCGACACCATTCTGAAGGTTGCCGAGATCTTCAACGTGCCGGTGGATGTCATCACCCGTTGAGTCATTCCGCAAAAGCGGTGTTAAGAAAAGAAAGGAAGATTTCAAATGGAGATTTATGAGATCAGTTGTGTAAAAGGCTTTATCCGTATGTGCAACGACGGCTGGCTGCAGGGCTGGCACGAGCGCAACGGCGGCAACCTGACCTACCGCATGACCGAAGAGGACGTGGCCGCCTGCCGTCCCTTCTTTGACGAGACTCCCCGCGAGTGGGTGAACATGGGTGTTCAGGCCGAGAACCTGGCCGGCGAATACTTCATCACCACCGGCTCCGGCAAATACTTCCGGAACGTGGAGCCCGATCCCATCCACAGCATCGGCATCGTGGAGATCAACGAAACCGGCGACAGCTGGCGCATCGTGTGGGGTCTGGCCGAGGGTGCCAAGCCCACCAGTGAGTTCCCCAGCCATTTCATGAACCACAGCGTGCGCAAGGCTGCCACCGATGGCGCCAACCGGGTCATCTACCACTGCCATGCCACCAACGTGATCGCTCTGACCTACATCCTGCCCCTGACCGACCGGGATTTCAGCCGCGCTCTGTGGCAGTCCGCCACCGAGTGCCCCGTGGTCTTCCCCGAGGGCGTGGGCGTCTGCCCCTGGATGGTTCCCGGCGGTGCTGACATCGCCATGGCCACCAGCGAGAAGATGAAGAGCTATCAGGCCGCCGTATGGGCACAGCACGGCCTGTTCGCCTCCGGCCCGGATTACGACACCACCTTCGGCCTGGCTCACACCATCGAAAAGAGCGCCGAGATCTATGTGAAGGTGCTGTCCATGGGCGGCGGCCTGATCCGCCAGACCATTGAGGACGACAATCTGCGGGCCATTGCCCGGGACTTCGGCGTTGCCCTCAACGAGGAGTTTCTCCACTGATTTCCGTTTCTGCACGCGAAAATCCATCGCGTATGTATTATAACAAAAGGAGAGATATTGTTATGGCATCCCGTATTGTTCTCAACACCATTTCCTACCACGGCCACGGCGCTATCGAAAACATCGTTCCCGAGCTTACCAGCCGGGGCTACAAAAAGGCTTTCGTCTGCACCGACCCCGACCTGATCAAGTTCGGCGTGGCCGCCAAGGTCACCGATCTGCTGGACGCCGCCGGCTTCGCCTACGAAGTGTACAGCGACATCAAGGCCAACCCCACCATTGAAAACGTACAGCACGGCGTGGCCGCCTTCCAGGCTGCCGCCGCCGACTGCATCGTGACCATCGGCGGCGGCTCCGCCATGGACACCGCCAAGGCCATCGGCATCATCGCCAACAACCCCGAATTTGCCGATGTGCGCAGCCTGGAGGGTGTGGCCCCCACCAAGAAGCACGCTGTCTTCACCATCGCCGTGCCCACCACCGCCGGCACCGCCGCTGAGGTGACCATCAACTACGTCATCACCGACGTGGAGAAAAAGCGCAAGTTCGTCTGCGTGGACACCAACGATATCCCCGAGGTTGCTGTGGTCGATCCCGATATGATGGCCTCCATGCCCAAGGGCCTCACCGCCGCCACCGGCATGGATGCTCTGACCCATGCCATCGAGGGCTACATCACCAAGGGCCACTGCGTCATCTCCGATATGTTCCATCTGGAAGCCATCCGTCTCATCAGTGAGAACCTGCGGGGCGCTGTGCAGAACACCCCCGAAGGCCGGGAAGGCATGGCCCTGGGCCAGTACATCGCCGGCATGGGCTTCTCCAACGTGGGTCTGGGCATCGTCCACAGCATGGCTCACGGCCTGAGCGCCCTGTACGACACCCCCCATGGTGTGGCCTGCGCCATCCTGCTGCCTGTGGGTCTGGAGTACAACAAGAGCGTAGCCGGCGAGCGCTACCGCGCCGTGGGCAAGGCCATGGGCGTGGAGGGCATCGATGAGATGACCGACGCCGAGGCCGCCGACGCCACCATCGCCGCTGTCAAGCAGCTTTCCGCCGACGTGGGCATCCCCGCCAACCTCCAAGGCATCCTGAAGGAGGAGGACGTGCAGTTCCTGGCCGAGAGCGCCTATGCCGATGCCTGCTGCCCGGGCAATCCCCGCGACACCAGCGTAGAAGAGATCAAGGAGCTCTACAAGAGCCAGCTGTAAATTCGTTTCTCTCCATATCAACATAGGCCCCGGGCGAAGAATTCGCCCGGGGCCTATGTTGATGTATAGGTGGATTTCCACCGTGTTCCAATCACAGCATGGACGGCATCCCACCCTCTAAATGTAAAAAGGCGGCAAGCTGTACAAGCTGCCGCCTTTTTCGGTTGTGGGCTTTATCGATTCAGATGCCTTTTAAAGAATTCACATTCTTCCCGGTTGCAGCGATTGGCCGCTTCTGAACGGATATCGCAGTGAAACACATGGCCCAGCACATGATCCCGGTCTCCATAGTAGTGATATTCCGCTTCCGCCCCCAGCTGGTGCAATCGTTCCACTAGGGGGCGAGCCTGTTCAGCAAGGAAGTCTCCTTCTGCAGTCATGACGAAAGCCGGTGGAAACGCATCGGTCACATGGTTCAGCACACTGATCTGCTCGAGCTCCGCCTGCGTGCCTTTATCGGGCAGATAATCGGCCATCAAGTGGGTGGTTAGATCCTTCTTCCCACTTTTTTCAATCCGGTAAACACCGCAGTTGAGCGCAACTGCCCGGAGAACAATCCCCTTCGGCGTATGCACCGCAAACTTTGATGCATACGCTGGATTGGTGCAGATACAACCGTACATGGCCAACAACTGTGCGCCAGCACTGTCGCCTAACGCAAAGATATTACCGATATCGAAGCCGTACGAATCCGCATGGGCCAGCAGCCATGTGAATACCTGGTTTGTGTCCTCTACAGGCGCCGGAAACTTGTATTGCGGAGCCAGCCGATATGTGAAATTGACCACCGCAAACCCCTGCTGCGCCAAACTCATGCAGTAATACTGGTACCGCTCCTTATCTCCATAGACCCACCCGCCGCCATGCACACTGACAATGACCGGCAGCAAGCCTTCGGCATCTTTCGGACGATACACATCCAGTCGGTTCCACCTGGGGTTCGATCCGTAGACGATATCGTCAAAACGGCGTACATCTTCCGGAGTTGTACATCCTGCATCTCGCTTGTCATCCCCGCGCTTGAACATGGCCCGTACCATAAAGCTGGTCAAAGACATTGCAAACTTCTCCGATCTCACATCACTTTTTCACGATCTTTTTGATTCCTTCCACCGGGTGGCCGTTGGCGGTTGCCAACAGGCCCTCGGCCATCTGGGCCGGGAAGGCACCTCCGCTGGAAAGCACCGTCGCCCGCAGTGGTGCATCCGCACCGGACATCACCATCATCTTGAAGGTGGGATTGCTGTAATCCACCTTGCCGCCGAAGGCTTTGGCAATGGTGGCCTCGGTGCCTTTGAACATCTGCATCATCACAAAGGAATGGTCCTTCATCTCCATGGTGGAGTGTTCCATGGTGAATTTGCCCTTCTCTATGGGAGGGTCAGTCTGCAGCGCACCGCCGTACAAGGCTTCGAATTCTACATCGGTGGGCAGGCCCTTCAGTGTCTCGTACCAGCTGCCTGCCTGCCAGGCCGGAGCTGGAACATTCTCACCATCCACTTCCAGGCTGCCCTGCAGCCGGATATCATCGGCGGCAGCGCCCACCAGCACCCCGTAGGTTCCAGCCGGGATTTTCCATCCATCCGCCCACACCGCAAAGCTGCGGTCCTCCAAAGAGAAGGTTACGGTTTTGCTCTCGCCGGGGACCAGCACCACTTTGGCAAAGCCCTTCAACTCTTTCAGCGGGCGATAAAGTCCATTCTGAGGCGGAGCGATATACAACTGCACCACTTCGGCGCCTTCCCGACTTCCGGTATTTGCCACCGTTACGCGCACTGTGCGGCCTTCAATCCGCAGATCCGAGTAGGAAAACCGAGTGTAGCTCAGTCCGTGACCAAAAGCAAACCGCACCGGCACACCGGCCTTATCATAATACCGATATCCCACATAGAGTCCCTCTTTATAATGTGTGGTCTTTTGGCCGAATGTCTCCCGACTGGGCACATCCGCGTACCGCATGGGCCAGGTTTCGGTAAGTTTTCCGCAGGGATTGACCTTGCCGGTAAGCAGATTTGCGGCTGCTTCACCGCCTGCCTGGCCAGGCAGGCCCATATACAGTACCGCTTTTACTTTGTCGATCCACGGGGTCTCCACCGCACTGCCGCAAAAGAGCACCACCACCGTGTTGGGATTCGCGGCAGCCACTGTCTCGATGAGGCGGATATGCCCCTCTGGCATGGCCATGTTCTCCCGATCAAAGCCCTCGGATTCATAAGCATCCGGCAGGCCCGCGCAAACCACTGCCACCCGGGCTGCGCGAGCAGAGGCTGCCGCCTGAGCCAAACTTTCCTCCGTCACAGCGCCTTGCGCATCGCATCCGGCAGCGAAGGGCACACCGGGCAATGCATCGCACAGAGTAGTCAGTTTGGTGGGGTTGATGTGGCTGGATCCCGCGCCCTGGTACCGCATGGTGCGGGCCATCTCACCGATGAGGGCGATATCACCTTCCGCCACCGGCAAAAGGTCTCCCTCGTTTTTCAACAGTACTGCGCCGTTTTCCGCGATGGTACGGGCCAGAGTGTGGTGGGCTTGTTTGTCAAAAGATTTTCCTTTGGGGTGGCTCTCGCCTTTCAGTGCCAGGGCGATGACCCGGGCTGCGCATGCATCCACGGCGCTCTCAGGCAAACTACCCTCCAGCACCGCCTGTTCGACCCAGTCCTCCATGTAATTGCTGCCGCCGGGCATGGTCAGGTCACACCCGGCCCGCATGGCCGCTACCCGGTCGCACAGAGCGCCCCAATCGGTGACCACCAGCCCTTCAAAGCCCCATTCGGTACGTAGTACGTCAGTGAGCAGCCATTCATTGTCGCTGGCATGCACACCGTTGATGCGCGGATAGCTGCACATGACTGTCTCAGGCTGAGCCGTCTTAACGACTGTCGCAAACGCAGGCAGATAAAGTTCCCGCAGGGTACGCTCGTCCACCTGACTGTTGCCGTTGAAGCGCTTGTACTCCTGGTTGTTGGCGGCAAAATGCTTCAGGCTGGCGCCGACACCGGCACTCTGGGCGCCCTTTACCCAGGCGGTGCCCATGGCGCCCGCCACGAGAGGGTCCTCGGAAAAGTACTCGAAGTTGCGCCCGCACAGCGGGTTGCGCTTGATGTTCACGCCGGGGCCCAGCACCACATCGACGCCGTAGCTGAGGCCCTCCTCACCGATGGCTTTTCCTTCGGCTTCCAAAAGGGGGGGATCCCATCCTGCGCCGCTGGCCACAGCCGTGGGGAAGCAGGTGGCAGGCTCGGACTCATTGACTCCCAGCATATCCCCGGTATTTTTCTGGCAGCGCACACCGTGGGGACCGTCACTCATGGTCACGGCGGGGATGCCGTAGGCTTCCATCCCTTTGCTGTGCCAGAAATCTGCGCCGTTGCACAGGGTGATCTTATCTTTCAGGGACATTTTTTGCAGGATGTCCGCAATGCGCTTGTCCATCATCCATTCTCCTTTTCCGCGTTGTTCATAGCCAACAGCACGCCTTCAAACAGGGGTTTTGCGTCGGGACTGTAGGCCAGCAGAGCGCTGATCGGCTCGTTAATCACGTATTCCAGCATGGGATTGTTGAGCATTTCCGGAGCGTACTGCGCCAGCATCGCCCGAGCTGCCGGATGTTCCAGCACGGTGTGCAGCGGGGTCTCCATGGTGTACCGGTCCTGCTCAAGACGGGTGTCAGTGTCGTACTCGTAGTGATAGCTGCCGCTGCCCAGGGTCAGGGTGTCGGTCTTTTCCGGCAAGGTCAGTAGGGCGGTGGTATTGGCGGGCACGGTCAGGTCCACCGTGATCTTTCCACCTTCGCACCGCCAGGCCAGGGCGATCTTGCCGTAGACGCTCTCGTATTCCAGCTTTGCCCAGGTGATCCCCTTGATGAACCGGGGCTTGACAGCAAACACTTTGTAGCCGGGTTCCACGATCTCGAGACCACACAGCCGGGTATACAGCCAGCTGCCGATAGAGCCGTAGGAATAGTGGTTCAGACTGTTCATATTGGCGGGGTTGAAGCTGCCATCCGGCAGGATGGAGTTCCACCTTTCCCAGATGGTGGTGGCACCCATCTTCACCTCATACAGCCAGCTGGGGGAATCCTCCTGCAGCAATAGCTTGCCCGCCACGTCGTGGCGGCCGCAGTCGGACAGGGCCAGGCAGGCGAAGGGCGTGCCGATGAAGCCGGTGGTCAGGTGGGTCTTGTGGGCCTCGATGTTGTTCACCAGCAGGCCGATCAGCCGGGGCCGATGCTCCTCGGGCACCATGCCGAAGTGAAGCGCCAGCACCAGAGCGGTCTGGGTCTCGCTCACCAGCCGGCCGGAGGGGGTGACGTATTCTTCCCGGAAGGCCCGGATCAGGGCATCCCGGCGCATCCGCCAGCGGCGCTCCTCCTCGGCATAGCCCAGCACCCCGGCGGTGTCGGCCAGGATCTGCAGGCTCCAGGCAAAGCAGACGTTGGCGGCAAAATAGTCGTCGGTGGCGCCTTTGCGCTCGTCGGCCAGGCCGTTCTGCTCGGTGTCCAAACCCAACCAGTCACCGTATTGAAACCCTTTTTTCCACAGCCCGGTCTCCTCGCAGCGGGTTTCGATGAATTCCACCCACTGCACCATGCTGGGGTATTGGGCGGCCAGCAGCCGCTTGTCGCCGTAGGCGCGATACAGCGTCCAGGGCAGCACGGTGGCCACATCACCCCAGAACGCCGCGCCGTCCTGGCTGCCGCTGAGAATGTTGGGCACCACCTGAGGCATGCCGGTCTCCGGGTTCTGCTCGCTGGCAAGATCCCGCAGCCACTTGGTCATGAACGGCATAATGTTCTGGTTGAAGGCGGCGGTGGCGCAGAAGGCGGTCACGTCGCCGGTCCAGCCCAACCGCTCGCTGCGCTGGGGGCAGTCGGTGGGAATGTCCAGGAAGTTGTCCCGCTGGCTCCACTGGATATTCTGCTGCAGCCGATCCACCCTCTTGTCGGAACAATGGAAGCTGCCGGTCTGGGCCAGATCGGTGGAAAGGTGGCAGGCGGTGAACCGGGCGCTCTGGCCCTCCCGCAGGCCCTCCACCCACAGGTACCGGAACCCGTGCCAGGTAAAATGAGGCCGCACCACCACGGGCCCGCCAGCCAGCTTCCAGGTATCGGTAGCCTTGGCAAAGCTCAGGTTGCCGGTGTAAAAATTGCCTTTTTCATCCAGGGATTCGGCGTGGTGCAACACCAGTGTCTGGCCGGGTTGTGCGTCGATGTCGGTTTCCACCCAACCGGTCAGGTTCTGGCCGAAGTCGAAAACATGCTCTCCTGCCGGAGTAGTAAATTCCCGTACCGGCTCCAGCCGCTGCAGGCAGCGCACCGGCTCGTTTTCCTGGCCCACCAAGGTGTCGAAACCGTAGTCGAAGGCCATGGCCGGGCGAGGGGCCTCGGGCGCGAGGGTAAAGTCCTGCACCTCGCCGTTATAAATTTCCGATTCGCGGATGGGGCCGGTGGTCACCTGCCAGTCAGTGCCGGTGCCGATCCATTCCTCCCGTCCATCGGCATAAGTGATACACACCGCCGCTAGCAAGGCCGTCCGATCGCCGTAGTTGTTGGACACTGGGGTAAAGCCCAAGGCACCTTTGTACCAACCATTGCCTACTGTGACGGCCAGGGTGTTTTCGCCTTCCTGCACATCCAGGGTATAGGTCTGGTATTGCAGACGTTTATGGTAGTTGGTCCAGCCGGGGGCAAAATAGGTATCGCTGACAGGTTGCCCGTTGAATTCGGCCTCGTACACGCCCAGGGCGGTGGCATACAGCCGGGTTTTGGCCACCGGGCCGCTGACCGCGAAGGTTTTGGTATACACCGGGCAGGCGGTCTCTTCGGCAGGCAGGTCATGGGTAATCCAGGTGGCCTTGCCCTCCAGGTCGGCACCACGCAGCAAGCCAGTCTCGAAACCGGACGAGGCAGAAGCAGTTTCTCCGTAGTTGTCCCATACAGTCACTGTCCATTCATAAGCGGTGCGGGGCAGCAGGTTAGGGCCCAAGTACTCGGCCAAGATACTCTGGTCGGTTTCCACCCTGCCAGAATCCCACACTGGGCATCCTTCGGAGTTCAGGGTGATCTGCCAGGCTGTCTGGACAACATTTTGCTCGTCGCTGTCCAGTTTCCAGCCAAAACGGGGCTGCACTTCGTCCAGACCCAACGGATGATGCTTGTATTCAATGGTCAGATCGTACAGTTTCAGCATACTTTGTCTCCTTTGCCGGCAAGACGTTCTTGCTCCTTTTCTGCCCATATTGTAGCAAAAGGAAAGCGGCGCGTATATCGTTATCTTGATTTCTTTATTCATATTATGATAAACTAAAAAAAACGCCGGGAGGTATCTTGTCGTGAGTTTTCTACAAAGCTGTGAGCAGCTTTTTGCCATCACGCGCATCCCTATGGGAATCGCTTCGGAACAGGGGATATATCAGCATAGCTTTCCTGCCAGTCTGACCCAGACGGTCAACGCGCGGAGCATGCAGTTTGTGCTGATGGATTTTGCCTTGCAAAACCGGGATGAGTGTCATCCCCTGATTACCTATGTGGAACCGGGGTATTTTGTGGGGGTGGTCAAGCTGCCGGCGGAGCAGTATTGTGTGATCGGCCTAGTCAGCCCCTTCCGTCATACCCGGGAAGAAATTCTGGCGCTGGTGGCCAATACCATCACCCCCGGAGAAATTCAGGCGTATTGCGATATGATGATGCAGTCGCCGCTGGTGAACCTGTACCAGCTCAAGGCGCTGATGGTCTTGCTGGTCAAACTGGCCCACGGAACGGAAATTACCGAGGAGAACATCCTGTTTGTCGACAACACCGTCCGCAAACTATACGGGCAACAGCAGTTGGGTAGCGTTCTGTTCGACTTGCGGGAAGAGGCGGAGTTTCATATACCGGTGGATTTTGAGACCGGGGTGTGCAGCGCCGTGGAGGCGGGCGATGCGGAACTGCTCAGTCGGCGTCTGTTGGAACCATCCCAAGGGAAGGTGGGCATGATGAGCGCCAACCCGCTGCAGCAGCAGAAGTATTCTTTCATTATCTTCGCCACCCTCATCACCCGGGCGGCCATCCGGGGCGGGCTGCCCGACGAGGTCGCTTTCAGTCTGAGCGATATCTATTGCCAGCGGGCGGACGTCCAGACCGAGATCCCCGCCCTGGAACAGCTGACCTACGCCATGGCGATGGATTTCTGTGCCCGGGTGGCGGAAAGCCGCCGGCAGTCCATCCAGAGCCCGCCGGTGCGGGCTTGTGTGGACTATATTTCGGAACATCTGCACGAGGAACTGCGTCTGGATGATCTTTCCCGCCATTGCGGGCTGTGTACCCGCAGCCTGTCCCTCAAATTCAAGGCGGAGCTGGGCATGGGCATCCCCGAATATATCCACCGGGAAAAGCTGCGGGAGGCCAAATATCTGCTGGAACGCACCGACTATACGCTGACCCAGATCACGGCTTTTCTGAACTATCCCACCCAGAGCTATTTCACCCAGATTTTCAAAAAATATGAAGGCTGCACCCCCCAGCAGTACCGGGACGATCCCCGGGGACTGCGCCGGGCATGAGGGTACAAAAGGCCGGCCCCCGCGGGAAATTCCTGCGGGGGCCGGTGCATTTTATGAGGAATACGGTTACTGTGCAGAATTTTCGGCGGCCTTGCGGGCGTTGATCGCCTGCATCATCTCGCCGTATTTGGCTTCCAGGTCAAACTTGCGGATCATAATGAACAGGCCTACGAGCATGGCCAGAGGAATGTAGATGGAGAAGGTGTAGATGCCGTAGCGAACAGCCGGAGTGACCACTTCCATGTTGCCCACAAAGCCGGTCATGCCGTTGATCCAGCCCACCAGAGAAGCGCCCAGACCGCTGGCTATCTTGCTGCCGAAGCTGGAAGCGGAGGCTGACATACCCACGATTTTGTTGCCGTACTTGTAGTCATTGTAGTCCATGGCCATGCTGGTCAGGGTGCCGCCCAGGCACATCATGGGGATGGTGGCAAAACTGCCCAGCAGACCCACCGTGATGCACAGGATAAAGCTGTCCGGGGCAAAGCAGCGGATGACATTGCCCACAATACCCAGGCCAAAGGCCACCAGCAGTGTCTTGCGCAGGCCCAGCTTTTTGGTCATGGGACCGACCACCGCAAAGCCCACGACGGTGGGGATCAGACCCACGGCGCCCATAATGCCCACCAGGTTGTCGTCACCCAGAATGTACTTGGCATAGTAGGTGCCGGAAGAGCTGGACAGTGCGTAGATGACGTTGACAAACAGGTTGGCCACCAGCACGATGACCCAGTATTTGTTGTGGAACAGCTTGCCCAGCGCATCTCCGAAGGGCAGGCCGTCATCCGGCTTTTCGGCGGCAGCGGCGGTCTCTTCGCTGGTCTTGTACAGAATCAGCAGGAAGAGGGTGCTCAGTGCGCCCACGACCACCGCGAACTTGATGTAGGCCGCCTGGTCAGAAACACCGCCGGGGCCCATGGCGTTGGTCAGGGGAACCAGTGCGATGGCGATGACCATGCCGATGATATAGCCGGCAATGGCGCGGAAAATGCCCATCTTGTTGCGCTCTTCCAGGCTCTTGGTGCGCATGACCAGGATGGCGCTGTAAGGAATGGCGATGGCCGTGGAAACGATGGCGGTCAGGAAAATGTTGGAGAGGAACAGGTACGCGATCTGGGCGAAACCGGTCAGGCCCTTGGGCACCGTGAACATTGCCACAATGGCCACAAAGGCCGGAATGGCCATGCGCAGGAACCAGGGGCGGCATTTGCCCTTGGGGCTTTTGCCGTTGTCCATGATCTTGCCCATGATCAGGTCGGTAAAGGCGTCCACGATCTTGGCGGCCAGCAGTACATTTGCCGCCGTGACCGAGGCCACACCGATCTTGTCGGTATAGAAATACATGATTGCCGAGACAAGACCGGTCATGGTGTTGAGGGCAAACTGGCCGCCGCAGTCTGCCAGATAATCGCCGAAACGCATGGTTTTCTGAATGCCCATGCCGTCCAGGCCGAGAGGTTTCTTTGCCATAATGATTCGCTCCTTTTGGATCAGTGTGGGAGGAAAGAGTCCTCTGGTTTGCAGCCTTATAATAGCAAAATCCGGGCGGCGGATATATCAAGTTTCGGATTATTATGTTCATTTTTGGATAAAATGAGTCGAAATCAGTCTGCCATTTCGGCAGCAGTAGCGGCGTTCCCCGGCAAAAGGATACTTTTATAAAAAACCTGCTTTTGTGGTGCAAATAAATCCTTTTTACAATATAAAAATCCTGATATTGATATACGGACCGGTGTGATCCATGGTATGGTGAGAAAAATTCCGCAAAGGAGGCATACTATGTATCAGAAACTGTTTTCTCCCATCACCATCAAGGGATTGACGCTGAAAAACCGCATCATCCTGCCGGCCATGGGTACCCGGTTCACCCAGGACCGGTTCGTCAACCAGACCCACATCGACTACCATGTGGCCCGCGCCAAGGGCGGCAGTGCGCTGAACATCGTGGAGGTCACCAGCGTTCACGACCTGAGCGCCCCCAAAATGTTCCTGGCCTTGTGTGATGACAAGTACATTCCGGGCATGAAGAAGCTCACCGACGCCATCCACGCCGCGGGGGGCAAGGCGGGCATCCAGCTGTGGCAGGGCAGCCTGGCCGTGGGCATGGACCAGACCGCCATGATCCTGCTGGCCAGCGAGATGGAACTGGCTCCCGGGTTCAAGATCCCCGGCATCGACAAAGGCATGATCGACCAGATCGTGGACTGCTACGGCAAGGCTGCCGCCCGGGCTGTGGCTGCCGGGTTTGACTGCATCGAGTTCCACTGCGCCCACAACTATCTTCCACACTCCTTCCTGTCGGGCGGTATCAACCACCGCACCGACGAGTACGGCGGCAGACTGGAAAACCGTGCCCGGTTCCCGCTGGAGTGCATCCGGGCCATCCGGGCCGCCATGCCGGAGGATATGCCTCTGTTCATGCGCATCGACGCCCACGACGACTGCCTGGAAAACGGCATGACCATTGAGGACACCATTGCCTTCTGCAAGATGGCGGGGGAGGCCGGGGTGGACGTGCTGGACGTTTCCCGCGGCAACGTGATCTCGGCGGCAAGCAAGTACGAGGTGCCGCCCCTGGACCTGCCCCGTGGCTTCAACGTGGACAACGCCGCCCGCATCCGCAGGGAGACCGGCATGGTCACCATTGGCGTGGGCCGCATCAACGACCCCCAGCAGGCGGAGGACATCCTGGAAGCGGACAAGGTGGACCTGGTGGTCATGGGCCGTGCCCAGCTGGCCGACCCTGACTTCTGCAACAAGTGCAAGGAAGGCCGGGTAGAGGATATTGACCGCTGCGTGGGCTGCGATCAGGGCTGCCTGGACGGTTTTGCCGACCTGAACATGCCCCACATCACCTGCCTGCGCAACCCCGCCATCGGCCGGGAGGCCGAGTGCGCCGCCGCCATGAAAAAGACCGACGCGCCCAAGACCGTGCTGATCGCGGGCGGCGGCATCGCCGGTATGGAGGCGGCCCGCGTCCTGCAGCAGAAGGGCCATCACCCCATTCTGTGCGAGGCTTCCGGCGCCCTGGGCGGCCAGTTTATGTTGGCAGGCAAGGCCCCCCGTAAGGAGGAAATGTCCGACGCCATGGTGGATATGAGCCGCCAGGTGGAGAAGATGGGCGTGGACATCCGGCTGAACACGCCGGTAACGGCCGAACTCATCCGCAGCGTCAAACCCGACGTGGTGTTCAACTGTATCGGCGCCGAGCCGCTGATTCCCAACATTCCCGGCGCCGACCTGCCCCACGTGGCCAACAGCCATGACGTGCTGGCCGGCAAGACCCGCGTGACCGGCAAGGTGGTGGTCATCGGCGGCGGCATGGTGGGCATGGAGGTGGCCGAGCTCCTTGCTGAACAGGGCTGCACCGTCACCGACCTGGAAATGATGAAAGAATTCTGCGCCGACCTGGGCTCCGCCCGCAAGATCTGCGTCACCGAGAATATCTACAAAGCCGGCATCACTCCGGTGACCGAGGTGAAGGTCACGGCCATCCAGCCGGGCAAGGTCATCGGCGAAAAGAACGGCGAGCGGGTGGAATACCCCTGCGACTGGGCCGTGCTGGCCATCGGCAGCCGCAAGCGGGATGGCTCCGCCCTCGAAAGTGCCTGCCGGGAGCTGGGCATCGGCTACATCGCCCTGGGCGACGCCGCCGGAGCCCGCCGGGCCATGAACGCCACCCGGGAAGCTTTTGACGCTGCCCTGCGCATGGACGACCCGGCTTTTATCGCCGACATCACCCGGGGCCCCAAGACCGTCTTTGTCACCGGAGGCACCGGCACCATGGGGCAGGAGACCATCAAACAGCTGCTGGCCCGGGCCCCGCGCTTCAAGGTACGGATGCTGGCCCGCCCCAGCGACAAAAACCGCGCCCTGGTCAAGAAGATGGCCCATCCCTTCCTGGAAGTGGTCTGGGGCGACATGGGGGACTTTGACTGCATCCGCCGCTGCGTGACCGGCGCCGACTACGTGCTGCATATCGGGGCCATGGTCTCCCCGGCCGCCGACAAATATCCTGAACAGACACTGCGCACCAACATCGGCTCCACTATGGCCATCATCAAGGCCATCAAAGACCAGCCCAACGCCGACGACATCCACCTGGTCTATGTAGGCACCGTAGCCGAGACCGGCGACCGCCAGTACCCGATCCAGATGGGCCGCTGCGGCGACCCCATCAACCCCTCGGTACACGACTACTATGCTATCAGCAAGGTGTTCAGCGAGTTCCAGGTCTTTGAGAGCGGCCTCAAACACTGGGTGTCCATCCGCCAGACCGGCCAGTATCCCAGCGCCGAGGGCGCGGGCGAGGAACCTATCATCTTCCACCAGCCGCCCAACAACGTGCTGGAATGGTCCACCGCCATTGAGAGCGGCATCTGCATGGCCAACATCTGCGAGGACTGGGTGCCCGAAAGCTTCTGGCGTAAGGCCTACAACCTGAGCTCGGGCAAGGAGTGGCGCTTTACCTGCTGGGAGTTCACCAATCTCGCGCTGGAAGGCATGGGCCTGACCTTCGCCGATACCCAGGACCCCCGCCGCATGGCCCAGTACAACTTCCACGGCCACTACTTCAGCGACGCCGACGCTCTCAACGACATTCTGCACTTCCGCTGCATCGACCCCAAGGTATACCAGCAGGGCATTGTGGACAGTATGAAGGCAATGATGGCCAATCCTATGATCGCCGCCATGATCCCCGGTGTGGAGGCCATGAAGGCCCACAACGTGGAGATCGGGCACAAGCGCATGGGTTACGACTGGATGATGGAAAATAACGAGACCGACTGGATCAATGCCTTCTTCGGCTCCCGGGAAGAGGCCGAGGCCATTCCCTCGCTGGAGGAAGGATATAAGCTGTTCCATCCCAGTGAGGAGGAGCAGTACCTGGACCACGGCTACGACGAATCCAAGCCCTTTGAAACGCTGGACATCGAGGACATGAAAAAAGCCGCGGCTTTCCGCGGCGGCGAGGTGGTCAGCGACAAGGTGGAAAGCGTGTACGAACCCATCACCTGGAAGTGCGCCTTCGGCCACACCTTTAGCGCCGCCCCCAACACTGTGCTGCGGGGGGGCCACTGGTGCCCCGAATGCCAGCGCTACGAATGGCACTACGCCGAGATCTCCCGCAAGAACCCCTTCTACGCCCAGGTCTGGACGCCGCTGCACGGCGACAAGCACGACTACCACATCCCCATGCAGTACAGCGCCTACGACATCACCGAAGAACTGAAAAAAGAACTGGAGGACTGACATGCTTCTGCAAAATAAAGTGGCTATCGTGACCGGCGGCAGCCGCGGCATCGGCTACGCCACCGTACAGGCTTTCCTGCGCCAGGGCGCCAGGGTGGCCCTGTGTGCCTCCCGCCAGGAAAACGCCGACAAGGCCGTGGCGGCGCTGAAAGAGGAATTTCCCGACGCCGACCTGCTGGGCATCGCACCCGACCTGGCCGATTACGCCTCGGTCAAGGCTGCGTTCGACAAAGTCGAAAAGACCTGGGGCGGCATCGACATTCTGGTGAACAACGCCGGTGTTTCCGACAGCACCCCCTTCACCGCCTACACCGAAGAAGCCTTCGACCGTGTGCTGGACCTGAACGTGAAAGGCGTGTACAACTGTGCCCGGGCCGCCTGCGACGGCATGATCGCCCGCCACAGCGGCGTCATCCTGAACACTTCGTCGATGGTCAGCATCTGCGGCCAGCCCGGCGGTGTGGCCTACCCCACCTCCAAGTTCGCGGTCAACGGGTTCACCCTGTCGTTGGCGCGGGAACTGGGCCCCCAGGGCATCCGGGTCAACGCCGTGGCCCCCGGCATCACCGAAACCGATATGATGCGGGCCGTGCCCAAGGATGTCATTGAACCGCTGGTAGCCCAGATTCCCTTGCGCCGTCTGGGCCAGCCGGAGGACATCGCCAACGCTTTTGTCTTTTTGGCTTCCGATCTGGCAAGCTATATCACCGGCGTGACCCTTTCCGTGGACGGCATGGCCCGGACCTGACCTTTGTGTGACCGGTCAGCCCCGTATCGACAAACGGCTCGCTCTAATTCCACCAAAACCACGGTCAGCAAGCAGGGATAAACGCAATCTTCTCTTATTATAAAAACAGGAACCTGGCGGCGCGTTTCCATTGGATCGTTGCCGCACGGCTCCTGTTTTTATGTGCAGAGTTGCTTGTCTATATTTTATGTTTTCAAAGAAATACTACCGCCTCTATATCTGCCATCTGCTACTTGTACAAACAGGAATGGCAGATATAATCCTAAAGCCGTTGTTTGTCGCCTTGAAAGGAGAAAATGCATACCTGGCTGATCGTGCCATATCTTCCTGAAGCAAAAAAAGATTTAAGGCTTATGAAGATTCATTTAGACCGCGCTTTTGCTGGAGACTTCGTTAAGGAAGCAT
>DXBO01000156.1 GCA_019116485.1 Candidatus Gemmiger excrementavium | reverse complement strand
GAACAGCGGCGAAAGCTCATGCAGGACGAGATTGCGGAGAATCAGCGCAGCAATGGCGTTATCGTAATTCCTCCCAAAAAGATGCAGGAGGTACAGCAAGAGCGCCCCAAATTGCGTGTTGCGGCGTACTGCCGCGTCAGCACGCAGGAAGAAGAACAGGTCGGCAGCTTTGATATGCAGGTCCGGCATTTTACCCAGCGGATTGAAGGTAATCCCGACTGGGAGCTGGTAGAAATCTATCAGGACGAAGGTATCAGTGCCACAACCGTCAAAAAGCGTCTTGGCTTTCAAAAAATGATTGCCGATGCGGTGGACGGTAAAATTGACCTGATCCTTACCAAGAGCATCAGCCGCTTTGGCCGGAATATTGTAGACATACTGGACAACCTGAATACTTTATCGGCGCTGAATCCTCCTGTTTCGGTGGAATTTGAGACAGAACATATCACTTATACAGGCGATGGAAAGAACAATCTGCTAATCGTCCTTCTGTCCGCGCTGGCTGAAATGGAGTCCCAGCAAAAAAAGCGAGGCCATTAAAGCGGGTATTCGCTGGCGAATGGCTGAGGGAATTTACAAATTCTCTGTGCAGAATACGCTGGGATTCTACCGCGACCATTTTGGACGCTTGGTGATTGAGCCGACCGAGGCACGGATTGTTGAGTATATCTACGAGAGCTATTTGGAAGGAGCAACACCGTCAGAGATTGCGGCTGCGCTGACAGAACAGGGAATCAAATCCCCTATGGGCAATGATAGCTGGTCTGCCGGTACCGTCCGCAGCATCCTCCGAAACGAAAAATACTGTGGTGATGCCTTGATGCAGAAAACCTATACCAAGGATTTCCGCACCCACAAGTCTGTGAAAAATACAGACCTGAATATGTACTTCAAGGAAAATCACCATACAGCAATTATCAAAAAAGAGGACTGGCTGAAAGTGCAAAAGCTGCTGTCTGAGCGGCACACTTCACCCCATAAGGCGAAACTGCGTTTCCTGAGCAATCGATTTGTCGCTCACCGCGTCAAAGATGGCCTGTTCAAAGGGTATTTGATTCTTGATTCCCGGTGGTCTCCTGCTGAACGGCAGGAATTTATGAAAATTGTCGATGACACACAAGATAATACGAAATGAAAGGATTTTTACAATGAATTTTGATTTTTCTTCTCTGAATTTTGAAACGATTGACTCCAACATCAACGCTTACCCGGATATGTACCTCAACCAGAGCGGTGTCACCTTCAGCAAGAAGGTGCTGGAGGATCTGGGTTATCCCGCCTATGTGCTGTGCCTGCTGGATGCCAAGGCAAAGGTGTTTGCAATCCGTATGTGCAAGAGCAACGAACCGAAGGGCTTTAAGTTCTCCAAGCCGCGGGGTGAACAGAAGGGCGTTGTGACGATTTCCAGCAAGAATCTTCTGGAACCGCTCCGCGCCGCCGCGGGCGAGGATTGGGTCCCGGGCAAGCGGTACCGCGTTCGCGGTTTCTGGGTCGCTGATGCGAAAACTATGTGCTTTGATTTGAACGAGGGCGTTCAGGAAGATTTCCGTCCGAATCCTACCAATAGCGATGCCAAGTAAGCACAGAACCGTTTGACCATATAAAAAAGATGAGCACAGCCCGTTTGTATAGGCCGTGCTCATCTTTGTTCTTTCTCAAAGTAGTAGTGCTCTTCTTCATCTGCAAATTAGCCAATTTCTCTACGCCATTTTTACGCCATTTCCGCGTGGGACTGCATAGAGAAATATGAAGTTATAATTTGGTTGGTTTTGCGTAAAACCGCGCTGTATCAGGCTTTGGCGGCGTTTATGGAGAAGTATAGAGATATGAAATCCGGCGTTTGAACGCCGATACCTAATTTCATAGCATTTCGCTCCTTTGGCGTGTTTTCCATTCCTTATTATACACGCACAGGCCCCGCCAGGCAAGAAAAAACCGGCAAAATCCCCGTTTCGTACTTTTTTTATCCACAATTATGAGGTATAATACTTTTTATAGTGGGGTGTTTTTTTGATGCCCCCGGAACGGAGGAAAAGTACGATGGCCAATGAAAAGATTCTGGTCGTGGACGACGATAAAAACATCTGCGAATTGCTGCGGCTCTATCTGGTCAAGGAGGGCTACGCCGTGACCATGGTGCACGACGGCAGCGCCGCCCTGGCGGAGTTCGACAAGCTGCACCCCAGCCTGGTGCTGCTGGATGTGATGATGCCGGTGATGGATGGCTGGGAGGTCTGCCGCAAGATCCGTGCCAAGGACAACACCCCCATCATCATGCTGACCGCCAAGGGCGAGACCTATGACAAGGTGCTGGGCCTGGAACTGGGGGCCGACGACTATATCGTCAAGCCCTTTGACGCCAAAGAGGTCACGGCCCGCATCAAGGCTGTGCTGCGCCGTTCCGCCGCCAAGGAAGAGGACACCAAGGGCGTCTACGACTTTGACAACCTGCACCTGGACATGAACCGCTACGAGCTGAAGGTCAAGGGCAAGGTGGTGGAGGCTCCGCCCAAGGAACTGGAACTGCTGGCCTGCCTGGCCGGACACCCCAACCGGGTCTACACCCGGGACCAGCTGCTGGACGAGGTGTGGGGCTTTGAATACTACGGCGATTCCCGCACCATCGACGTACATGTAAAACGTCTGCGGGAAAAGCTGGAGGGAGCCTCCGACAAGTGGAACCTCAAGACCGTGTGGGGCGTGGGCTATAAGTTCGAGGTACGGGAATGAACCGCCGCAACACCATCAGCAGCGAGTTCTTTTCCACCATCGCGGTGGTGCTGGTGCTGGGGCTCAGTGTTATGTGCGCCATCCAGACGGCACTGTCTGCCGCCTATTTTGTGCGGGAACGGCGCACGGCGCTTACCGCTATTCTGGACGGCGCCTCAGCCCTGAGCGAGCGCTTTGCCGAGTGGGGGAATATCGTCACCCGTCCCATCGACGACGAAATGGCGCGGGAAGGTGTCCGGGACGGGTTTGAACTGTTCGATACGGCTTCCGGCGCCCTGGTATTTGTGGCGTCGGAGGATGGCGAAGTGCAGCTGCACACCGGCGCGGTGGACCTGAACGGTGGCCGCATCCCCCAGGACCTGCTGGACCAGATGAACTCCGGGGAAGATGTGTTCGATACCGGCACCATGGACGGGTTGTATCCGGGGCGGTACTACACGGCAGGGCGGCGTATCATGGTGGGCGGCGCGGTAGGCTACCTGTTTGCCGCCAGCCCCATGACAGCGCTGGGAACCTACATTGGCGATATGCTGGTCATGTTCGGTATCTCGGCGGCGGCGATCCTGCTGCTGTGCAGTCTGCTGTGTTGGGTACTGGCCAAACGCATCACCGGCCCTATTGAGGATATCAGCGAAGCTGCCCGCCGTCTGGGCAGCGGGGACTTTACCGCCCGTGCCCCGGTGGACGGCTGTGTGGAGCTGGCGGAGTTTGCCACCACCTTCAACAACATGGCCATGCGGCTGCAGACCATCGACAATTCCCGGGGGCAGTTCATGGGCAACATCGCCCACGAACTGCGCACGCCCATGACCACCATCAAGGGCTTTATTGACGGCATGCTGGACGGCACGATCCCCCAGGAGGAAAACCAGCATTACCTGACCATCGTCTCCCAGGAGACGGGGCGCCTGGCCCGGCTGGTGCAGAACATGCTGGATATCACCAAGCTGGAAGCCGGTGAGGTGCCGGTCCACGCCCGTACCTACGATTTGTGGAAGACCATCACCGACGTGGTACTCAGCGACGAACAGCGCATCGAGGACGGCAAGATCGACATCGAGGGCCTGGACGGTCCGCCCATGCTCATCTATGCCGACCCGGATTTTGTGCACCAGGTGGTGTACAATATTGTGGACAACGCCATCAAATTCACCCCCGAGGGCGGCAGTATCCGTTTTTCCGCCCAGAAGAAAGGGGACATGGTGGAGGTGCGCATCGAAAACACCGGCGCGGGGATCGCGCCGGAGGCGCTGCCCTTTGTGTTCGAGCGCTTCTACAAGGAGGACCGCTCCCGCGGGGTCAACACCCGGGGCAGCGGTTTGGGGCTGCACATCTGCAAAATTCTCATCAACCTGTCGGGCGGCAAGATCCATGCCGAGAGCGAGCCGGGCAAGTGGTGCCGCTTCGTCTTTACGCTGCCGGCGGGGAATTGATAGAAGCGCAAGTTATTATAGAACAGAATCCCCCCCCCCCCGCCG
>DXBO01000155.1 GCA_019116485.1 Candidatus Gemmiger excrementavium | reverse complement strand
CCCATGCAATTTCCCGATGCCGACAAAACCGCCGAAAGCAAGTCCGACGGCCTGCGCTCCGGCACCGCCGACCAGCAGGCGTTTATCCGGCTGGCGGAACTGTACCTGTAGCGCCGCCGCACCGTGGACCCCGCCGCCGACGACCTGAACGGATTGCTGAAGCTGTTCCGGGGCAGCGGTATTGTGGAGACCTTGATGGGCAACGGCCTGGCCCCCACCCCGGAAAACCGCGCCGCTTTGGCGGCAGCGGTGGGCATACCGGACTATACCGGCAGCGACGCCCAGGATGAACAGCTGCTGGCCGCGCTGGGCGCCCCGGAGGAGATCACTCCGCTGCCATGAACATGCCCTTTTGCCACAAAAAAGCCCTGCATCCCCCGGTTGGGAGGTGCAGGGCCTTTACATTTGGTTCAGGTCAGATTTTCCTGGCGCCTGGCAAAGTCGATCATCTTGCGGTAAGTCTCTTCGCTGAGATCGTGTTCGATCTTGCAGGCGTCGTGGGCAGCCACCTCAGGGTCCACCCCCAGCGCCACAAAAAACGCCGTCAGGGCCCGGTGGCGGTCATAGATGCGCCGGGCAATGGCCAGGCCCGGTTCTTCCAGCCGGATATAGCCGTCACCATCCACCGAGATATAGCCGTTTTCCCGCAGGTTTTTCATGGCCACACTGACGCTGGGCTTGGAAAAGCCCATGGCCACCGCAATGTCGATGGAGCGCACCGAGCCTTTCTGTTCCTGCAGCATCAGGATTTTTTCCAGATAATCCTCGGCCGATTCGTGGATGTTCACCGGCGCGGCCCCCCTTCGGTACAGTATGGAATAGCTCTACTATACCACGCGGGGCGTTTTTTTGCAACCAAAAGCGGGGCGCGGATTTCCCATGCCCCGCTTCTCTGCGGTCAGTGGTTTTCCGGGTGGCAGTGGCCGCTGCAGCCGGTGCAGCCGCCCCCGCAGGAGCAACCGCCGGAACAGCCGCCGCAGCTGCTGCAGGCGCCGCCGGACTTGTGGCTGTGCCACAGCAGCCAGCCGGTGCCGCCGAAGACGATGCCCGCACCGATGAGGGTAGGCAGATTGAAGTTCAGGGCCAGAAATTCCAGCATAGGTCTTCCCTCCTTTGGGGGATCGCGGTGCCTCAGCGGGAGGCCACCAGGGTTTTGGCATCCACAGACAGGTCGTTGACGCCCTCGTACTTGTTGGGGCGGAAGAGCAGCCACAGGGCCAGCGCCACCAGCGCCGCCGCCACCAGCGTGAAGAAGTTGAAGCCCACCTCGCCGGTGATGAGGCCGCCCAGCTGGTAGACCACCAGCGCGGTGCAGTAGGCCAGCAGGCACATGTAGCCGATGGCGATGGCGGTCCAGCGGGCGTTGTTCATCTCCCGCTTGATGGCGCCCATGGCGGCAAAGCAGGGACCGCACAGTCTCTCCGGCCAATCAAGTTAGTTTAAGCTAATTCAAATCCCCATAAAACCGCACAGCATGGGGAGAGAACCACACTGTGCGGCGGGGCCTTGGAGTGCCGGGCGCTGCCCGGGTTGGTTAGCCTTAGCTAACGCATACACTATACCATGCGCACCGGCGTTTGTCAACGGGCCGCGGGGAATTTTTTTACCCCAAGCAAAAAGAGGCCCCGGGAAGGGGCCCCTTTTACCTGGGAAAATATTGAAAGATCGGAAATATCAGTAGTTGCTGCTCTTCAGCTCAAAGTACGCCTGGGGATGGGCGCAGACGGGGCACTTGACCGGAGCGTGCTGGCCGATATAGATATAGCCGCAGTTACGGCACTGCCAGACCTGCTCGGTCTCGCGGGCAAAGACCTTGCCGGCCTCGATGTTGGCGGCCAGGGCCTTGTAGCGCTCTTCATGCTCTTTCTCGATGGAAGCCACCATGGTGAACAGGGCGGCGATCTCCTCAAAACCTTCCTCCTTGGCCTCAGCAGCCATGCGGGGGTACATGGAGGTATGCTCCTCGTTCTCACCGGCGGCGGCCATTTTCAGGCAGGTCAGGGTGTCGGGGATCTGGCCGCCTTCCATCAGCAGTTTGAACCAGATCTTGGCGTGCTCTTTCTCGTTGTTGGCGGTATCGTTGAAGATGGCCGCGATCTGCTCGTAGCCCTCTTTCTTTGCCTTGGAAGAGAAGTAGGTGTACTTGTTGCGGGCCTGGCTCTCACCAGCGAAAGCCTCCCACAGGTTCTTTTCGGTCTTGCTGCCCTTGAGTTCCATAAAAAATACCTCCATTTGCTCTGTTGTTCTATCGTACAGGGGAAATCCTTGTTACCTTGGACTTATTATAGCATGTTTTGCGGCAAAGTCAAGCCCAAATTTAAGAATTATTCCTATTAATTTTTTGATTACCCGTTGACAAAACGTTTATTTTCGTGTATTCTATCTTTTAAGATAGAGTCTTAGTCTTGAAAGGAGGACCGCCTATGACCCGCCAGAAAGCCCTGATCCTGAAGATCATGCGCGACCAGCGCCCCCAGCACCTGACGGCGGACGAGATTTTCAGCCATGCCCGGCAGGACATGCCCCATATCGCCCGCGGCACTGTCTACCGCAACCTGAAGCTGATGGAACGCGACGGCGAGGTTGCCCATCTGGAGATGGCCGACGGCCCCGACCGGTATGACTGCAACCCCGTGCCCCACGGCCATCTGCTGTGTGACAGCTGCGGGGAGCTGACTGATCTGCCCGTGGTAGGGCTGATGCGCGAGCTGGAAGCCGCCATCGGCACCGAGGTGCGGGGCTATACCCTGACCGTACACTATCTTTGCCCCCACTGCCGGGCCAAAAACGCGCAGTGACCCCAACGCCCTGCGGCTGCACTTGCCGTGGGGCGTTTTTTGCGGTATACTGGCGATACCACCTGCCACGGGAGAGTATACACAAAAACATGGGGGGCTTGTTATGGCAAAGCAGCGCGACGGCGTACTGGATGCCATGCGGGGCATCGGTATTGTGCTGATGGTGCTGGGGCATTCCGGCTTTGGCGGCAGCGACTTTATTTATCTGTTCCACATGGCGCTGTTTTTTATGCTCAGCGGATATTTTTTCCGCCCTGCCGGGGACAAAGCCGCCCTGGGCCGGTTCTGTCTGCGCCGGGTGACCACGCTGTGGCTGCCCTTTGTGGCGGCCAATACCGCGTTCACGGTGTGCAACAACCTGTTTTTGCGCCTGAATATCCTGACCGGCGACGCCCGTATCCTGGACCTGCCGGGCAACCAGGTCACCGACCCGGTGACCCTGAAAGACATCGTGGGCCGCACGGTGCACTGGTGCCTGTTTGACGGCGGCACCCAGCTGGGGGGCGCTTTGTGGTTCGTGCAGGCGCTGTTCCAGGTCTCGGTTTTGTACGCCCTGGTGGAGTTTGCCCTGCGCAAAGCATTGCCCGGGCGGGACACACTGACCGCCCAGGGGCTGGTGGCCGGGGTACTGCTGATGCTGGGCTGGCAGGCTTCCCGCACGGGATGGAACGTCTGGGGGCTGGGCATTGCCGCCAGCAGCTACAGCCTGTTCTACCTGGGGGTGCTGGCGGCCCGGCTGGGCCAGCCTGCCCGCAAAGCCCCCGTGCGCGTGGCGATTGCCCTGGCGGCCTTTGGGGTACTGCTGGGCCTGGGGCGGTTCGGCTCGGTAGGGCTGGCGGGCAACCAGTACCCGGGCTGGCTGTTTTTGCTGGCAGCCAGCGCCGCCGGCTGGGTGCTGGTGTATGAGTGTGCCCACCTGGCCGCCCTCTGCCCGCCGGGCCGGTTCCTGGCGGCCCTGGGCCGGGCTACCATGCCCATTGTGATCCTGCACTTCCTCAGCTTCAAGCTGGTAAGCTGGCTGGGGCTGCTGGCCACCGGCGGCGAAAGTTACCTGCTGGCGGCGTTCCCGGTGCTGTTTACCGGCGGGGCGTGGTGGCTGGCCTACACGGCGGCGGGGCTGGCTCTGCCGCTGGCAGCCTACCAACCCTACCGTATGCTGAAACAGAAACTCCTGTGCAAAGTACGGAGGTAACATGGCCAAGCACTACTATCAGGGCGAGGTGTTCGAGGGCCCCGACGCCGCGGCCCTTCTGGAAGACGCGGAGTTCAACGACTGCACTTTCCGCAACTGCCGGTGGGAAAGCCTGCGGGTGCGCAACTGCACCTTTCTCTGCTGCACCTTTGAACATTGCAGCTGGAGCGGCGTGGTGTTCAGCTTCTGCCAGATGCGGGACGCCTGGTTCACCGGCTGCGCTTTCCGCTCCATCGCCTGGGGCGGGCTGCAGGGCCGCAGCGCCCTGGTACAGCCCTTCGGCAAGGCGGAGCGGTGCGAATTCCGCTACAACGAGTTTTCCGGCATGAGTTTCGTGAATTTCGACTTTTCCGGCTGCCGGTTCGGGGACTGCATCTTTGATGAATGCCGCCTGGCCGGGGCGGATTTTCGCGGTGTACCCCTGGGGCATACCCAGTTCAGCCGCTGCGATTTGCAAAAAGCGGATTTCCGGGAAGCCACCGACTATGCCATCGACCCTTCCGCCAACCAGATGCAGGGGGCCCGGTTCAGCTTTCCCGACGTGGTGGCGCTGCTCAACGGATTCGGGCTGAAAATCGAATGACAACACGATCCAAAGGGGGAACAGGCCCGTCCGGCAATTGCCGTGCGGGACTGTTCCCCCTTTTTGCAGCGTGTCGAGTTTCCCGTCGCGCTGCAAGCGGCAAAATTTTTGCCGCTTTTTGTTTTGGGTGACACAAACGGGACCCCGGCGGCGTTATAAGGGTGAAAGGCGCCTGATACAGAAAGGAAGTGATGCGCATGCAGACAGAGCAGGAACTGGAAACCCTGGTGCGGGCCTACACCCCGGCGCTGCTGCGCTACTGCACCGGCCTGCTGGGCTGTGAGGCCGACGCCCAGGACGCCGTGCAGGCCACCTTTATCAAGGCCTGGGAGCGGCGGCACACCCTGCGGGGCGGCGGCCAGGACAACGAGCGGGCCTGGCTGTACCGCATCGCCTACCGCACGGCGCTGGACATGCTGCGCGCCGCCAGACGGGCGGAACAGCGCAAGCCGCCGGAACCGCTGCCCCCCGACCCCGGCATCACCGAGAGTCTGCGGGATGCGCTGAATACCCTGGACCCGCTGGACCGGGCACTGGTGCTGGAGCGGGTGCTGGACGGCCTGGACTACGCCGCCCTGGCCCGCATCCACCAGCGGCCCGCCGCCTACCTGCGCACCCGCTACCACCGGGCCAAACGCCGTTTGGCCGAATTATTACAGAAGGAGGGACTGCACCATGACCCCTGACCGCGATGAAACCTTACTGCGCGAAGCGCTGACCGCAGGGCTGCACCCCGCCGAGACCGACCTGTGGCCCGCCGTAGCCGAAGCGCTGCCCGATGCCCCGAAACATCCCGCCCGCCGGGTGCGGGCGCTGCGGCTGGCGGTCTGCATCGGCGCGCCGCTGCTGGTGGCTGCCGGGGCCCTGCTGGGCCAGGTAAAATTTACCAACCTGCGCACCGATCCCCGCCCCAGCTTTGCCCCCGACAAAAATACCGGCTATGCCATCCAGTACGACCAGACCGCCTATGCCCTGCCCGACGAACTGATGGAATCTTTGCAGGCACATTACAACGGCCAGCCCGATGCGGACGGTGTACCGCCCATGCGTACCTTTTTGAGTGGCCGCTACCTGCCGCCAGAAGGCCCCGGTGGCCGCGGTTATGACAGTTGGGCCGACCTGACCGAAGCCACCGGTCTGCCGTTGCTGCAAAGCGACCTGCTGGACAACGCTACCCCAGATGACAGCGGATTTTCGCTGGTCCCCCATTCTTACACGGTCCCCTTACCCGATGACTGGCAGACTTTTTCTGTGGAAGAACGTGACGCCTACTACAAGGACTACAACGAAAGCCAGTGGCGTCTGGCCGGTGCCTGGCCCGCCGGCTTCTCGGTAGAATGGGACGAGGATACCCCGATGTACCTCTACCCCCGCCGGGTGGATAAGCTTTCCAACGGCTGCACCATCGAGACCCAGGCTTATGTGCTGCTGGCCGCCGAAGAACGCCCCGCCGGGACCGCCTCTACCGGGTCCCGGGTGTATTACCACAAAGAGGCCGGTTTCACGTGGGAGGTGGAAGAATACACCACACCTTCTGGCATCGTGGCCCTGCTGCCC
>DXBO01000016.1 GCA_019116485.1 Candidatus Gemmiger excrementavium | reverse complement strand
TCAGAATTTCACCGGGTTGTTGGACAGGTACTTCTTCACCATCAGGGCCACCTTAAAGACGATGGCGTCCTCAAACTCCCGCAGGTCCAGGCCGGTGATCTTCTTGATCTTCTCCAGGCGGTACACCAGGGTGTTCCGGTGGACGAACAGCTTCCGGGAGGTCTCGGAGACGTTCAGGTTGTTCTCAAAGAACCGCTGGATGGTGAACAGGGTCTCATGGTCCAGGGAGTCGATGGAGCCCTTCTTGAACACCTCTTTCAGGAACATCTCGCACAGGGTGGTGGGCAGCTGGTAGATCAGCCGGGCGATGCCCAGGTGGTCGTAGCTGATGACCTGACGCTCGGTATCAAACACCTTGCCCACTTCCATGGCAATCTGGGCTTCCTTGAAGCTGGAAGCCAGGTCCTTGATATTGCTGATGGGCGTGCCGATACCCACCACCGCTTTGATGTAGTGGTCGCCCTGCAGCGTGTCTACAATAGAGGCCGCCAGCTTTTCCATATCCCGGGTGCTGTTGTCGGGTTTGATTTCCTTCACCAGCACGGTATCGCTCTCGCTGATATTGAAAACAAAATCCTTCTGCTTATCCGGGAACAGGCCGCTGACCACGTCGTAGGCAGAAATATCGTTGCCGGAAGTCACCCGGATGAGCAGCACCACACGCTGGGCGTCCGAGATGAAATGCAATTCCCGCGCTTTGGCGTAGATATCGCCGGGCAGGATGTTATCCAGCACCACATTCTTGATGAAGTTGGTTTTGTCAAACTTTTCATCGTGGTACTGCTTGATGCACTGCAGGCTGATGGACAGCATAGCGGCAAACTGTTCCGCCGTGGTATCGGCGCCTTCCACAAAGGCGGCATAGTCGTTGTGCTTGGCGTTGGAGAACTGATGGTAGGAATACCCGTCCCGGGTAAAGGCGTCCCCCGCGGTCTGGCGCATAGCGGCCACGCCGTCCCGCACTTCGCCGATCTGCCCCAGTTCGGAACAGGAGATCACCGTACCGGTCTCGTCCACGACGCCGACCACACGGTCGACGGCTTCCTTCATTTGATATACAACGTTCTGGAAGACCCTGTTGGCCATACTCTATGACTCCCCTTTGGTTAGTTTGGGTGTTTTGGCAAATTGACCTTTGGTAAACTGCCCGAAAACGCAAGGATTCTGATGTATATTTTACACAATCATCTCGGCTTTTGCAACATATTTTAACGAAAAAAGCAATATTTTCTTGTACAATTTTGTTTTCAGCAAAAAAAATCCCGCCGGAACCGGGTTCCGGCGGAAAAACGCATCCGTCATTTTGACGATTTATTCTGTTTTGTCTCTTCCATGCGGCCGGTGCCGCCCTCCACCACGCCCCGGCGCTGGAACACATACCCGAAGCTGCGGAAAAAAACCTTCAGGTCCATCATGAACGTCAGGTTGGCGGCGTACTCGCCGTCATAACGGGCTTTGACGTCGATGGGCAGTTCATCCCGCCCGTTGACCTGGGCCAGTCCGGTAAGGCCGGGGCGGATGTCGTTGGCGTGGACCTTGTCCCGGGCCTCGATGAGATCGTACTGGTTGTACAGCGCGGGCCGCGGGCCGATGATGCTCATCTGCCCTGCCAGAATGTTGTAGATCTGGGGCAGTTCGTCCAGGCTGGTCTTGCGCAGGAATGCACCGCTTCTGGTGATGTAGCTGTCGGCGTTTTTCAAAAGATGGGTGGGCACGTCGTGAGGGGTATCGCCCCGCATGGTACGGAATTTCAGAATGTTGAAATGCCGCTTGCCTTTACCCACCCGGCGCTGCTTGAAAAACACCGGACCCGGCGAATCACTTTTGATCCATACCGCGATGCCCGCCATGGGAATGGCCAGCACCACCACGGCGCACAACGAGAGTACGAAGTCCAGCAGGCGCTTGATATACCGTTGATACATGGCGTTACTCCCCCTTGGCGACATCCTGCCGCTCGCTCATCTGCCGGGCGATCTCCTCCTTGGAGAAAAGCCCCGTGTTGCCGGTGGCCGCCACCACCGTGTGGTCGGCGCGCACCCGCCGGTTGGGATGGTAGCTGGGCACCATCTGCTGCAAGCATTCCACCACGGCGTCGTCGTTATGGTGGGCCGCGATGAGCAGCGCCTGGATGCCATTGTAAAACTCCGCCAGATCGATCTGCATGGGCGGGGCAATAAAAATCTTGTTGTGGGCGGTCTTGCGCATCTTGTCCTGCTCGGTATCCATGAGCAGTTCCTCGTAAAGTTTTTCGCCGGGACGCAGACCGGTGATCTTGACCTGCATGTTGACCCCCGGCTCATAGCCGTAAAAGCGGATCAGCCGGTTGGCCAGGTCCATGATCTTGACCGGTTCGCCCATATCCAGCACATAGATGCTGCCGCCCTTGGCCAGGGCGCCCGCCTGCAGCACCAGCTGCGCGGCCTCGGTAATGGTCATGAAATAGCGCACGATTTCGGGGTGGGTGATGGTGACCGGGCCGCCCCGTTTGATCTGCTCCTCAAACAGCGGAATGACACTGCCGTGGCTGCCCAGCACATTGCCGAAGCGCACGGCCATGCATTTCATCTCGGTGCCCCTGTCAAAGGTCTGGATCAGCATCTCGCACAGGCGCTTGGTGCACCCCATTACGTTGGTGGGGTTGACGGCCTTATCGGTGGAAAGCTGCACAAACCGCTCCACCCCGTGTTCCGCCGCCGAAGTCAGCAGATTTTTGGTTCCGAACACGTTGTTCTTGACAGCCTCTGCCGGGCTGATCTCCATGAGCGGCACATGCTTATGGGCTGCCGCATGGAACACCACCGAAGGCTGATAGGTTTCGAACACTTCGTCCAGGCGTTCTTTGTCGCGGATGGAACCGATCAGCGTGACCACCGGCGCATCGGCGCCGTACTTGTTGCGCAGTTCGGTCTCCAGTTCATAGGCGCAGTTCTCATAGATATCAAAAATCAGCAGACGCCGGGGCTGGTAACGCATGATCTGGCGGCACAGTTCGCTGCCGATGGACCCGCCGCCACCCGTGACCAGCACCACCTTGTCGTGCAGGTATTCCGAAATCTGCACGTTGTTGAGCTGTATCTCATCCCGGGAAAGAAAGTCCGCGGTATTCAGTTCCCGGAACCCGGCGGCCACCGGGTTGCCGTTTTCGTCCACAGCCTGGGGGTCGGACAGCATGCGCACCCGGCAGTGGGTGGAATTGCACAGGTTGATGATCTCGCTGAGGCGGTCCCCCTTGAGGGTGGTAATGGCGATGACGATTTCCATGATATGGTGTTTGCGCACCAGTTCTGGAATGTCCGAGATGGTGCCCCGCACCGGCACACCCTGCACCCGCAGCCCTTTCTTGGTCAGGTCGTCGTCCACGATGCAGACCGGGTTGCCGAAACTCTGGTTCTTGTTCTTGCAGAGGTTGACGGCCCAGGCGCCGGCATTGCCGGCACCCACGATCAGCAGCGGAGTCTCGTTCTCGGGCCGGTTGACCTGGGCGTCCCGCACGGTTTTGATGAGCCGCCACAGGAACCGTACCCCGGCGATGGCCGCTGTGTTGAACACCGCGCCGAAGATCAGCACCGCACCGCTGATGGGGCGGTTGCGATAGAACAGATCGAACAGCATAATCAGGCCGGTGGCCAACCCCGAAAGGCAGGTCAGGCGGGCCAGGTCCCGCATGCCGGCATACTCCCACATAATTTCGTACAGGCCGCCGAACCAGAATACGATCATATAGATGGGCAGCACATAGTAGAGCATGGGCGACATGGCCCGCAGCACTTCGGCGCGCTGGTAGGCCTCGCCGCTGTCAAAGCGCAGCATGACTGCCAGCCAGTAACAGAACACGATAAGGCCGCAGTCGATGAGCATCAGCAAGATCCGCCGGGGCAGACCTTTGATAATTTGTTTGGAATCCTGTTGCATCCGTTTACGTTCCTTTTTAAAAATAGGAATAAGCTGTATATGGGTATAGTATAACACAAAACCGCCCCGTTTGTCTTGCCGCAGCGCAGACAAACGGAGCGCAGACCGCCCAAAAATCGGCGGATTTTTTTGGCAAAATAGGCAAAGAGCGTTATTCCACCGTCACACTCTTGGCCAGGTTACGGGGTTTATCCACATCCAGGCCCTTGGCACAGCTCACATAGTAGGCCAGCAGCTGCAGCGGGATCACCGCCAGGCTGGTGGCAAAGTGGGGATCGGTCTTGGGCACATAGACGGTGAATCCGGCGGTATCCTCGATGCTGTAGTTGCCGTACGTAGTCAGACCCATGAGGAAAGCGCCCCGGCTCTTGACTTCCACCATGTTGGAGACGCTCTTTTCAAACAGACCGGGCTGGGTCAGGATGCCCACCACCAGGGTGCCGTTTTCCACCAGCGAGATGGGGCCGTGCTTCATCTCCCCCGCCGCGAAAGCCTCAGAGTGAATATAGCTGATCTCTTTGAATTTCAGGCTGCCTTCCAGCGCCACAGCGTAATCCAGCCCGCGGCCAATGAAGAAAGCGTCCTTGGCGCTGGCATATTTGCTGGCAAACCACTGGATACGCTCTTTGTCGGTCAGAATCTTCTCGATTTTATCAGGCAGGGCTTCCATCTCGGCTACCAGGTGTTCGTACTGGCCTTCGGCCAGGGTGTTCCGCACCCGGGCAAACTCGGTAGCCAGCAGGTAACAGGCCGCCAGCTGGGTGCTGTAGGCCTTGGTGGTGGCCACGGAAATTTCCGGTCCGGCCCAGGTGTACATGGTGGCGTCGGCCTCCCGGGCGATGCTGGACCCCACTACGTTGACAATGCCGATGGTTCGCACACCGCGCTCCTTGCACAGGCGCAGTGCGGCCAGGGTGTCGGCGGTCTCGCCGCTTTGGCTGATGACCAGCGCCAGTGCGTTTTCCTCCAGCACCGGGTCGCGGTAGCGGAACTCGCTGGCCACATCCACTTCCACCGGCAGACGCGCCAGACTCTCGAAGACATAGCGGGCGGCCATGCCCACATGGTAGGCAGAACCGCAGCCGATGATGTAAATGCGCCCCACGGCCCGGATGGCCGCCTCGTCCAGTTCCAGTTCCGACAGATCGATCTGGCCGTCCTTGATGCGGGGCGAGATGGTGTCCCGCACGGCGGCGGGCTGTTCATGGATTTCCTTCATCATGAAATGCTCGTAGCCGCCCTTTTCGGCTGCTTCGGCATCCCATTCGATGGTGGTGGTCTCGTGGCAGATGGGCTCGCGGTCCATGTTGAAAAATTCAACGGAATCCGCCTTGAGCCGGGCGATCTCCAGGTTGTTGATGTAGTACACCGTGCGGGTGTATTTGAGCAGTGCGGGCACGTCGGAGGCAATGATAGCGCCGTTTTCGCACCGGCCCACGATAAGGGGGCTGTCCTTGCGCACAGCGTATACCGTACCGGGCTGGTCCGCGAACAGAATGCCCAGGGCGTAAGAACCGCGTACATGGAGCATCATACGGGCGATGGCGTCCAGGGCATTGCCTGCCGATTCACCGGTATAGTAGTAGTCCAGCAGCTGGGCCACCACCTCGGTATCGGTCTGGGAGACAAAAGAGTACCCCCGGTTGGTCAGGCGCTCCTTGATCTCCAGGTAGTTTTCAATGATGCCGTTGTGGACCACGGCGATCTTCTGGTCCCGGGAGTAGTGGGGGTGGGCGTTGATGACCGACGGTTCCCCGTGGGTAGCCCATCGGGTGTGGCCGATGCCGCAGTTGCCCGGCACGGCGCTGCCCCCGTCCGTCATTTCCCGCAGGACCTTGAGCCGTCCCTTGGCCTTGACTACCTCGATCTTGCCGGCGCCATTCTGCACCGCCAGCCCGGCCGAATCATAACCGCGGTATTCCAGCTTGCTCAGCCCGTCCAGCAAAATAGGCGCGGCCTGTACCGTGCCGGTAAATCCTACGATTCCACACATACGCATACCCTCCCTGTCAGGTATTCCTCTTACAAATTTGTTTTGACCCTACTTTCCCTAGGGAAATAACCATGTAACAGTATATTCGATTTGGCCGGAAATGTCTACCCGTTGCCACGAAAAAGCGGGCGGCTGTCAAGGGCCACAGCCGCCCGCTTGCGCATTCTCCCTTACCGGTTTCTTACACCTATAAGAACCTGCAAAGTTCCGCGCGGTACACAGCATACCATATTTTCAGAACAACGGCAAGTGTCAGCCGCTGTTCCCCGCACATCCAAGCCATTTTACAAAAGATTCTTAAGTGTTGCCCAGCGGAAAATTTCGTTTGTTAATCCTGCACCCGGCGTGCCACCACCACATACCGGCCATTGTCACTGGAATAGGCACAGGTGGACAGGGTCAGCAGCTGCTCGCCGTATTCCGGGCGAATGCCGCTGTCCACGTCACTGCGGGCGATGACCTCGTCCACATACGCATTATAACCTGCCTCGTCCAGGTCCACATACTGGTTGTAGACAAAGGTGGTGTCGGCCACCACGTCGATGGCGAAAGCCGCGAACACCTGGTACTTGCCGTCACCGTAGACCGTGTCAAACTCCACATAGGGGTGTTCGGCGTAGTAGTCCGCTTTCTGGTAGCCGGTCAGGCAGCCAAAAATGGTGCCGGTCTTCATGTTGTGGCCGTAGATGATGAGATTCTCGCTCTGGTCGTTGGCGCCCAAGGTAGTCTTTTCATCCAGGTAGGGCACGCCGTACACACTGTACTCCTTGTTGAAATCCCGGCGCAGATAGAAATCCTTGCTGTCGGGGGCGTACATAACCGGGTAATCCAGAGAGGTCCCCTCGATGGAGAGCCAGCCGATAAAATCGCTGTTCTGGTCCCGCAGGGCGGCAAACTTGGCGCTGTTGCTTTCGGCATCCTCTCCGGTCTGGGCTTCGGTATCGATCAGACTTTGCAGGGCGGCGAACTCGTTTTCCGACTGGCGATCCTCCCACAAGCGCTTGAGCAGCATACCGCCGCTTACCAGGAACACCAGCAAACACACCACAATGGCGATGTTGTATACCAGGTTGCCCCCGCGGCGTTTTGGGGCCGGGGCAGCGGGAGCTTCCGCCGGTTCCTCTTCGGGGGGCAGGGCAGTCGGTTCCAGGTCCGGCGCAGGCGGGGTCAGCTGCTGTGTAGCCGCCTTGCGCTGATTCTGAATATAGTAGGGGTCGTCGTTGCGATGGATTTTGGCCATGGATACCTTCCTCTTGTCAAATTTGTCTTTACTATACGCCCTTTAGGGGGAAAATGCAAGGCCATACGAAGACCGCCGGGCCCCTGGCGGGACACGGCGGCCGGTCAGGGCCGGATCACTCGCGGATCTCGATGCCCAGTTTGAATTTCAGGTTGCCCAGGATTTTCTTGATGAAGCGGTCCACCTCGTCGGCGGCGAAAGGCTTGTCTCCCGGCTGGAAATACAGGCTGAAAGCCATGCTCTTTTTGCCGGCGCCCAGTTTGTCGCCCCGGTAGATGTCGAACAGTTCCACCTTGGTCAGCTGCTTGCAGGCACGCTGCATCTCGGCCATCAGGGTACCGCATTCCATCTCTTCGGGTGCCACCAGAGCCAGGTCACGCTGGACCGGCGCCAGGTCGGGGATGGGGTTATAGCGCAGTGCTTTGGGGGCCAGCTCATAGAAGCGGGGCCAGTCCAGTTCGCCCAGGTAGATATTCTGATTGCTGCGGCTGTCTTTGGGCAGTTTCAGTTCGGCTGTCACATCGTTGGCCAATTTGCCGAACACACCTACCCGTTCCCCGGCAAAGAGAATCCAGGCGGCGATGCCGGGATGCAGCCAGGGCACATCGGCGGCGCGCTCCACACTCAGCTCCAGACCGAAGGCTTCGCCCAGCGCCTGGACGGCGCCCTTGAGGGTGAAGAAATCCTCCCCATCGCCCCAGGCGGCAAAGCCCAGGTGCAGGCGCTCCTCGGGCAGTTCAGTGACGGGCAGCTGCTTGGGGATATAGATGTTGGACAGTTCGAACAGGCGGCCCTCGGCGTTGCCCTTCTTCAGGTTGTCCACCACCACATTGAGCAGGGACGGTGCCAGCAGGGAGCGCATAATGGTCAGGTTGGAGGAGATGGGGTTGAGGATGCGGATGACCTTGCGCTCCGGCGCGTCAGGTGCGATATGCAGCATATCCAGGTCCGCATCGGCGTAGAAGGCCAGGGTCTCGGCCTCATAGAAGCCCTGGGCGCACATGGTGCGCTTGGCCTTGGCGCGGGCTTTCTGGTCGGCGGTCAGGCCACCGGTGGTGACCTGGGCGGCTTTCAGGAAAGTGGGCTTGATGTGGTCATAGCCATATTCCCGGATGACTTCCTCAGCCAGGTCGGGCTCACCGATCTCGATATCCTCGCGCCAGCGGGGGGCAGTGACCCGCATGGTATCACCGTCCGCTTCCAGCGTCACCTCAAACTGCAGGCGGCGCAGGATGTCCAGCACTGCATCGGTGGGCACCGTGATGCCCAGGATGGCATTGATGCCGCTGACGGTAGCGGTGAACTTCTTGCCCTCACGGGGGGCACCGGCGGAACAGTCGAAATGGCTGGCGGTGACTTCGCCGCAGCCCAACTCCTGGATCAGGTGCAGGGCGCGGGCCATGCCCAGCTCAGTGGTATACTCCGAGATGCCTTTCTCGTAATGGCTGGAGGCATCCGTGTTCTGGCCCAGGCCGCGGGCGGTCTTGCGGATGTTATCCCGGGCGAACTTGGCAGACTCGAACAGCAGCTGGGTGGTGCTGTCCTTGATCTCGCTGTTCAGACCGCCCATGACACCGGCCAGCGCCACCGGCTTGCTGCCGTCGCAGATGACCAGGTTGTTGGGGGTCAGCTTGAACTCCTTGCCGTCCAGGGTGGTGATCTCCTCCCCTTCCTTGGCACGGCGCACGATGATCTGGCAGCTTTCCAGGGTGTCCATATCAAAAGCGTGCATGGGCTGGCCGATTTCCAGCATCACGTAGTTGGTGATGTCCACCACGTTGGAGATGCTGCGCAGGCCGCACAGGGCCAGTTGACGGCGCATCCAGCGGGGAGAGGGACCGGGGGTGATGTTATGCACATAGTGGCCCACATAGCGGGGGCAGAGGTCCGGCGCTTCCACCGTGATGGACAGGCGCGGGTCCACGGTATCGGAGGTAGTATAGTCGGTAGCGGGCATTTTCAGCGGCTTGCCCAGTGCGGCAGCCACTTCCCGGGCGATGCCCAGCACGCTCTGGCAGTCGGGCCGGTTGGAAGTCACCGAAATATCGAAGATATAGTCGTCCAGGCCCACCACCTGCTGGATAGGGGTGCCGGGCACGGTATCCTTGGGCAGGTCCAGCAGACCGTAGACCTCGGCGCTGGGGTACAGGTCTTCGTTGAGGCCCAGTTCCTCACCGCTGCAGAGCATGCCGTTGGACTCGATGCCCATCAGGGGTTTGGCCTTGATCTTGATGCCGCCGGGCAGCGTGGAGCCGTCCAGCGCGGCGGGGGTGTGCATGCCCGCGTAGACGTTGGGTGCGCCGGTGGAGATCTGGATATCGTGGCCATACTCACCGCAGTCCACCTTGCAGACGTGCAGGTGGGTCCCCTCCTGGGGCACACACTCGGTGACGACACCCACAACCACCTTGTCGATATCGGCAGACAGATCGATCAGTTCCTCCACCTCGAAACCGCAGTCAAAAAGTTTGCCCTCCAGTTCCTGGGCGGTAACGTCGATATCCACATACTGTTTCAACCAGCTGAATGGTACTTTCATTCCAGACATCCCCCTCTCAATCCTCGAACTGCTTCAGGAAACGCAGATCGTTTTCAAACATCAGGCCGATGTTGTTGATGCCGTACTTGAGCATGGCGATACGCTCGATGCCGATGCCAAAGGCAAAGCCGGAGTAAACCTTGGGGTCAATGCCGCAGTTTTCCAGCACGCTGTGATGCACCACACCGGCGCCCAGCACTTCGATCCAGCCGGTATGCTTGCACAGCGGGCAGCCCTTGCCGCCGCAGGCAAAACAGCTGACATCTACCTCCACGCTGGGCTCGGTGAAGGGAAAGTAGGACGGACGCAGACGGGTCTTGACCTCGGGGCCGAACAGTGCCTGGACAAACTTGTCCAGCATGCCCTGCAGGTCGCACAGGGTAATGCCCTTATCCACCACAAGGCCCTCCATCTGATGGAACATGGGGCTGTGGGTGGCATCCGAGTCGGAGCGGAAGACGCGGCCCGGCACCAGCACCTTGATGGGCGGCTTTTCCCGGTCCATGACACGAATCTGGCCGCCGCTGGTCTGGGTGCGCAGCACGATGTCCTCTGCCACATAGAAGGTGTCCTGCATATCCCGGGCGGGATGGTTCTTGGGCACGTTCAGCCGGGTAAAGTTGTGGTCGTCGTCCTCGATCTCGGGGCCCTCGTAAATTTCAAAGCCCATACCCGCGAAAGCATCCACGATCTCGTTCTTGACCAGGGTGATGGGGTGCAGGTTGCCGGTGGGGCGCACCTTGGCGGGCATGGTGATATCCACGGTTTCCGCCGCGTTGCGGGCTGCCAGGGCCGCCCGCTCCACCTGGGCGGACAGAGCCTGATACTGTGTTTCGGCCCAGTTCTTGAATTCGTTGATAGTTTTGCCCATGGTGGGGCGCTCCTCTTTGGGCACATCCCGCAGGGATTTGGTCAGCCCGGCCACGGCGCCGTTCTTGCTTAAGAACTTCTGCCAGAAGTCGGACAGCTGGGCCTCATCGGCCACAGCGGCACCCGCCGCTTCAATGGCGGCGCGCAATTCTTTGATCTTGTCTTCCATAGTACACCTCCGCTTAACTCGGGGCGGGGCAAAACAAAAAGGCCTCGTCCCTGTACGAATCAGGGACGAAGCCTTGGTCAGTCAAAACTCCGCGGTACCACCCGTGTTCCGCATGCGAACATGCGGCACTCTTTATCTGCCGGTAACGGTGCAGGGGCCGTTGCACGCTACTGGGCCGCAAAAGCGGCGGTTCCCGCGCACCACTCAGGAGCGAACTTCGGCGCGGGCGGCTGCAGGCAGCTTTCAGCCGGTGACTGCCCTCTCTGGTCCAACGGACCCACGCGTACTCTCTCCATCAAAGCGTTTTTGTATACTTCATCAGTATAGCCATGCCGCCGGGATTTGTCAAGCCCGAAACATTCAACGCAAAAGGGGCGCGGACCCTGTGGCCCGTGCCCCTTTTGAAGTTCTTTACTGCGGCGGGCTCAGTCGCTGCGGCGGCCAAGCATACGCAGGATATACAGGAAAATGTTGATGAAGTCCAGATACAGGTTCAGCGCGCCGATGATGGCACTCTTGTGCAGCATGGCCGCATCCCCGCCAAAGTAGGCGTAGTGATGCTTGAGCATCTGGGTGTCATAGGCAGTCAGGCCCATGAAGATCAGCAGACCCACGGCGCACAGCACCAGGTCAAGGAAGCCGAAGTTCATGCCCATCATCGCAAAGAGGCTGCCCACCAGCGAGCAGACCAGCATGGCAATAAGCCCGCCCAGCAGCTTGGGGCCCCAGCCGGTAAGGTCCTTGTGGGTAGTGGCACCGTAGACGGCCATCACGCCAAAATAGACCGCGCCCACCAGGAACGCCAGGATCAGGCTGCCCACGCTGTACACCAGGAAGATGGTGGACAGGTTCATGCCGTTGAGCACCGCGTAGGCGAAGAACAGCCCCGTGGCGGTGCCGGGCTGAATCTTGGTAATACGGGCCGACAGCACGAACACCAAAACCAGCTCAGCGATGGTGGTGGCAAAGATCAGGCCTGTGTTGACCAGCGGAACGATCAGCCCGCTCATCACGGTGCCGATGCCCACGGCAAAGGTCACCAGCAGGCCGGCGAACATCCAGCCAAAAGTTTTGCTCATATATTGGCTGAGAGTTCCAAACGGGCTCTCTGCATAGGAAACATCATTGTAGTTCTGATACATGGTTGATTCCCCTTTCTTGATACGGTATTATATCCATAAAAGATGTGAAAAGCATCACAAATTTATGAAGTACCTGTTAACAGTATCCTATAGAAAGGCAAAAAAGTCAAGAATGGATTCATTCGGCATCTATCTGCATATTCCTTACTGCCGGTCCAAGTGCCGGTACTGTGATTTTTACTCGTCCCCCGGCGCCCGCGGTGTTCCCCAGCCCTATGTGGACGCCCTGCTGCGGGAACTGAAACTGAAAAAGAACACCCGCCGCCCTGACACCCTCTATTTCGGCGGCGGCACCCCGGGGCTGCTCTCCCCTGCCCAGGTGGCACAACTCGTTGAGGCCGCCGCCCCCCTGCCCGGGGCCGAGATCACCCTGGAGGCCAACCCCGACGGTGTGACCGCAGAAACGCTGCGGGGGTTCCGCGCCGCCGGCGTCACCCGGCTGAGCTTCGGCGTACAGAGTGCCGACGACGCCCAACTGCGCCGCCTGGGCCGTACCCACACCGCCGCCCGGGCCGCCGAAGCCCTGCGCCTGGCCCGGGACGCCGGGTTCCCTGAACTGTGCGGCGACATCATGCTGGCACTGCCCCACTACACCAATGCCGAGTTTGACGCCACGCTGGCTTTGCTGCGGCAGGGCGGCTGTACCCATATTTCGGCGTATCTGCTCAAGATCGAGCCGGGCACCGCCTTTGCCAGATTTCCGCCCGATGGCCTGCCCGACGCCGACGCAGCAGCGGACTTTTACCTCTATGCGGTACGCCAGCTGGAGGCCGCCGGCTACCGCCAGTACGAGATCAGCAACTTTGCCCGCCCGGGGCATGAAGGGCGGCACAACCTGCTGTACTGGAACTGCCGGGACTACCTGGGCATCGGCCCCGCCGCCCACAGCTGCATGGCCGGGTTGCGCAGCTACTGGCCCGACGACGTTCACAGTTTTATAGACGGCTCCGCCACGGAACAGGAAGAGGGCGTCTGTGACGCCGAGGATTTCCTGCTGATGCAGCTGCGGCTGACCCGTGGCCTGGATTTACAGGAATACGCCCGGTGGGGCGGGCATTTTACCGCCCCACAGCAAGCCTTTCTGCGCCAATGTGAGGCAGCCGGGTACGCCCGATTCGATGGGGGCCGCCTGCAGCTGACCCCCGCCGGGATGGTGGTGCAGAACGCCATTCTGGAAAATTTGCTGTGACGCAAAAACGGAGACAGCCCCCCGGGGGGCCGTCTCCGCTATTTTTTACAGTTGGCGCACCGGCCAGCCCAACAAGGCGGCTGCTGCCGTATCATGGGTGACCAGAATGGCGGGCCGCGCCCCGGTAAGGCGCACCACCGCAGCGGCTGCCTGGGCTACCAGTTCGGCGTCCATGCCGGTGAAGGGTTCATCCAGCAGCAGGGTGCGGGCGTCCTTGCACAACAGGGCCCGCAGCAGCGCGGTCCGGCGTTTCTGCCCGCCGGACAATCTGGCGCAGGGCAGCGCCAGGTCCGCTTCGCCAAAGCCCAACGCCCGCAATTCGGTTTCCGCTTCCTCCCGGGTCAGGCCGTGGCCGGTGAGTACCAGATTGGCTGCAGCGGTCAGCTGGGGGCAGAGGCGATCCTCCTGAAAGACAGCGGCGGGTGTTTCCACGCCGGTCACCGCACCGCCGTCCGCCCGTTCCAACCCCAGCAAAATGCGCAGCAGCGTGGTCTTTCCACAGCCTGAAGGGCCCATAAGTACCATGGGACGCTCCACTGTCCAGCTGAAATGGTTCAGCACAGTCCGGGCACCAAATTTCTTCGTCAGGTCTTGGATGACGATGCTCATGACCGCACCTCCCCACAGAGCCGCGTTTTTGCCGCCCGCAGCAGCCGGGCCGCCAGGGCGGACAGCAGTGCCGACAACACCACGATGACCAGCGTCCAGGCGAACACGTCCGGCGTGGACAGAGTGATTTTGGCCCGGTAGAGGGCATCCCCCACCGAATGGTCCGGCAGACCGATGACCTCCGCCGAGACGCCGCTTTTCCAGCACATGCCCATGGCGGCGATGCAGCTCTCACAGAAAGAGGGAAACATCCCCGGCAGCCAGATATAGCGCAGCCGCGCCGTCAGCGGCAGGCGGTAAACCCGGGCCATTTCCAGCAGCTGGGGGTCGGTGTCGGCAATACCCGCCAACACCCCCGCGTAGACCACAGGCAGCACATGGGTAAAGCTGACCACCACCGAGAGGTTGTCTCCCCGGACCCACAGCAGGGCCAGAATGACAAAGCTGGCCACCGGCATGGCGCGGATCAGCTGCATGAGGGGTTCCACAAACAGCCGCACACCCCGCCAGCGAGACCCCGCCGCCCCCAGCAGCAGCCCGCCCGCCACGGCCAGCAAAAAGCCCGCCAGGATACGCAAAGCGCTGAAAGCGATGCGCTGCCAAAATGCCGCCGTGGGCAACAAGGCCCCCAGGGCAGACAGCGTCTGTACCGGTGTGGCCAGAAACAGCCCGCCGTGCCCCAGAGCCGAAGCCGCCAGCTGCCAGATTGCCAGCCAGACCGCGATGACCGCGATCCTTTCGGCGGTTTTACGCGCCATAGTAGAAGTCGTCGCCGGGCAGCGCGCCGCCCACGCTGGCAGGGTCGGCGGCAAACAGCACATCAAAGTAGTTGACCAGGTCAGTCTTCATCTCGGCACCAGTCTCAAATACAATGTTGCACTGGGGCAGGGCTTTCTGCGCCAGGGCAGCCTTGGCCACGATGCCGTAGCTCTCGCACAGGGCGGCAGTGCCTTCCAGGTCGCTGTTGGCGGCTTCCACGCTGGCTGCATAGCCATCCATAAAGGCGGCAAAGCCTTCGGGGTCAGCCTCCACAGCGTCCTTGCGCACCACCAGCACGCCGGTCACCAGCTGGGAACCGGCCACCTTCTGCCACTCTTCGTTCATGTCCAGCGCTACACGAAGCCCCTCCACCTGGGACAGCGCACTGGTCACGAAGGGCTGGGGCAGCATGGCGATGGTGGCTGCACCGGCCTGCACCTGGCTCAGGGCCTCGGTGGCTTCGCTGCAATATTCAATGGTCACGTCGGTATCGGGGTCCAGGCCGTTCTCGCTGAGTACATAGCGCAGCACATACTCCGGTGTGGTGCCCTTGCCGGTGGTCACGATGGTCTGGCCTTGCAGGTCGGCCACCGACTGGACAGTCTCGCCGTTTTCCACAATGTACAGCACGCCCAGGGTGTTCACGCAGGCAACTTCCACGGCGCCCTCGGTCTTCTGGTACAGGGTAGCCGCCAGGTTGGCCGGAATGGCCGCGGCATCCAGTTCCCCCTTGACCAGCAGCGGCACGATCTCATCAGCCGCACCGTACATGGTAAAGGTGTAGTCGGCACCTGCCTCGCTGTCCATCAGGTTGACCAGGCCCATGGTGGTGGGGCCCTTGAGCCCTGCCACCCGCAGGCCCTGGGCCGCGGTCTCAGGGCTGGCGGTGGCCTCGGGCGCCGCGGTAGGGGCCGCTGCCTCAGAAGTGGCGGCGGACGAAGAAGACGCGGACGAACCGCAGGCAGCCAGCGAGACGCACAGCGCAGCAGCCGCCACGGCGGACAAAATACGTTTGAGTTTCATAAATACCATTCCCCCTTGTTGCATTTGCGGCACCACTATACTATACTGTAAGAAATTTGTCTGTTGCATTGGCAACAAGTGAGGTCTGCCATGGATTACACCCCCTACTATGATGTACTGCGCCGTACCAGCCTGTTCCGTGGCATGCGGGATGAGGACCTGCAGACGCTGACCGCCTGCTTTGCCCCCCGGGTACGCCGCTATGACCGGGGCGAGCTTCTGCTGATGGCCGGGTATGAGATGCGGGAAGTAGGCATAGTGCTGGAGGGCGAGATCACCGCCGCCAAGCCCATGCCGGACGGCACCGCCGTGGTGATGGCCCGCATGGGCCCCGGCGGTGTGTTTGCCGACGTGCTGGCGGGCAGCCGCAGCAAAAGCCCTGTCAATGTGATCGCTGCCGCCCCCTGCCTGGCCCTGTACCTGCCCTGTGAAGCGTTGCTGCGCCCCTGCGCCGCCCTGCACCCTGCCCACCTGCAACTGCTGCACAACTGGCTGGAAACGGTGAGCGAAAAGTACTTTGCCCTGGACCGCCGCCTGGAATTGCTGTGCTGCAAGACGTTGCGGGGGCGCATCTGCCTGTGGCTGCTGGAACAGCGGGACGCCGCCGGGGCGGACAGTTTCACTACCGCCCTGACCCGGGGGGAGCTGGCCTCCTACCTGAACTGTGACCGAAGCGCGTTGTGCCGGGAACTGGGCCGCATGCAGGCAGAGGGCCTGGTGGAACTGTACCGGCGCAGTTTCAAGCTGCCAGCCCCCGACCGGCTGCGCACTATGGTCTGATGCGTTGCAACACCCCCTGCGGTGTGCTATAATAACACATAAAATGCCGGACGGCAGTTCCGCTTAAGTAACGAGGTATTCTGATGGAAAACCGTACCCTACCAATTTTGTATATCGTCATTCCCTGCTACAACGAGCAGGAAGTGCTGCCCATCACGGCACCGCAGTTCCTGAAAAAAATTACCGATCTGGCGGCGGCGGGCAAGATCAGCCCGGACAGCCGGGTGCTCTTCGTCAATGATGGCTCCAAGGACCGCACCTGGCAGATCATCTGCGACCTGGCCGACGCCGACCCCCACTATGCCGGCATCAGCCAGAGCCGCAACCGCGGCCACCAGAACGCCGTACTGGCAGGGCTGATGGAAGCCAAAGACCGCTGCGATATCACCATCTCCATTGACTGCGACGGGCAGGATGACATCAACGCCATGGACGGCATGGTGGACGCCTACCGGGACGGCTGCGACGTGGTGTACGGTGTGCGCAGCAAGCGGGAGACAGACACCTTCTTCAAGCGATTCACGGCGGAGAGCTTCTACAAGCTGCTCAACGCCATGGGCGCCGAGGTAGTATTCAACCACGCCGACTACCGGCTCATGAGCGCCCGGGTACTGCGGCAGTTTGCCCGCTTCAAGGAAGTCAACCTGTTTTTGCGCGGCATGGTGCCGCTGGTGGGCTTCAAATCCACCTGCGTGACCTACGAGCGCCACGAGCGCATCGCCGGGGAGAGCCACTATCCCCTGTCCAAGATGCTGTCCCTGGCCTTTGACGGCATCACCAGTTTGTCCATCAAACCCATCCGGTTCATCACCGGGTTCGGCGTGGTCGTGGCCTTCATCAGTTTCCTCGGCGTGCTGTGGGCGGTCATTGAGGCGTTCCTCGGCATGACCATCTCCGGTTGGGCCAGCACCACCAGCATCATCTGCTTTGTGTCGGGTGTGCAGCTGATCTGCCTGGGCATCATCGGGGAGTACATCGGTAAAATATACATGGAGACCAAACACCGCCCCCGCTACATCATCAGCGAGACCACCCCCAATTTCCCCTGCAGTGAGGAGGAGGACGCATGAGCCGCCAGGTATGGAAGGGTTCCACCCTGCTCAACCCGGAACCGCCGGTGCTGGTCAGCTGCGGCAGCCCCGAAGCCCCCAATCTGATCACCGTGGGCTGGTGCGGCACCATCTGCACCCAGCCGCCCATGGTTTCCATCAGCGTCCGCCCGGAACGGTACAGCCATCATCTGATCCGGGAGAGCGGCGAATTCGTCATCAACCTGCCCACAGAATCCCTGGTGCGGGCGGTGGACTGGTGCGGCGTCAAGAGTGGCCGGGATGTGGACAAGTTTGCCGCCATGCACCTGACTGCAGCCCCTGCCTCCAAAGTCGGCACCGTACTGGTGGAAGAAAGCCCCCTGAATCTGGAATGCAAAGTCACCCAGGTGATTTCTCTGGGCAGTCACGATCTGTTCCTGGCCGAATGTGTGGCGGTGGATGTGGACGAGCGGCTGCTCAACGAGGACGGCAAGCTCTGCCTGAACCGGGCCAAGCTCATCGTCTATTCCCACGGCGACTACCTGGCCCTGGGGCGGCGGCTGGGCACTTTCGGCTACAGCGTGCGCCGCAAAAAGCGATAAGCACAATACATCATACAAAGATCGCCCCCGGCATCCTCCTGAACGGATGCCGGGGGCTTTTGGGATGGATAGGTCAGACTTTGCGGGCGGCACGGCGCTGCAGCCACTTGACCCCCTCCACCACGGGGATGACCAGCACCGCCAGCGCCACGGCCAGCAGATATTCAAAGGGCCCCACCGGCGTAAAGCCGAAAGCCGAGGCCAGAAACGGCACTTCCAGCACCAGCGCCGTCAGCACCAGACTGCCCAGCATGGCCCCCCACAGCACCTTGTTGTGGGTGTGCAGCGAAAAAACACTCTTGCGCTGGCTGCGCATGTTGAAGCTGTGGAATACCTCGCACATGCTCATGGTCAAAAAGGCCATGGTCATCCCCTCGGGGCTTGTGCCGGAGGGAATCTCCCACACACCGGCTTCAAAGTAATGGCCCAGCAGGTAGGAGGCAATGGTAATGCCCGTGATGAGTACCCCCTGGTAAAGGATATCCACCCCCAGGCCACCCGCAAAGATTCCGTCCTTGGGGTTTCGGGGCGGGCGGGACATGGTATCCGGCTCCCCCGGTTCCAGGCCCAGGGCCAACGCCGGGAAACAGTCGGTGATGAGGTTGATGAAGAGCAGATGCACCGGGTTGAGCAGTGTGAACCCCAGCAGCGTGGCCCCGAAGACCCCCAGTACCTCGCTCATGTTGGAGGCCAGCAGGAACTGGATGGATTTGCGGATGTTGTCGTAGATACGGCGGCCTTCCTCCACAGCACCCACAATGGTGGCAAAGTTGTCGTCGGCCAGCACCATATCGGCTACGTTTTTGGTCACGTCGGTGCCGGTAACCCCCATGCCCACCCCGATGTCGGCAGCCTTGAGGGAGGGGGCGTCGTTCACGCCGTCGCCGGTCATTGCCGTGACCGCGCCGTTGTGCCGCCAGGCATTAACGATACGCACCTTGTGTTCCGGCTGTACCCGGGCGTAAACGCTGTAACGGCGCACCGCCTCGCCCAGCTGGTCGTCGGGAATGGCGTCCAGTTCGGCACCGGTGACGGCCTGAGAGGCATCCTCCAGGATGTGCAGGCTTTTGGCAATGGCCACGGCGGTGTCCTTGTGGTCGCCGGTAATCATGACCGGACGAATGCCTGCTGACCGGCAGCGGTCAATGGCCGGGCCCACCTCAGGCCGGACCGGGTCGATCATGCCGGCCAGCCCCAGAAAGCACAGGTCCTGTTCCAGAAAAGCCGGGTCGTTGCGCTCAGGGCGTCGGGGCCAGTCCCGCCGGGCAGCGGCCAACACCCGCAGGGCCTGGTCGGCCATCTGTTTGTTCCTGGACAGAATGTCCGCCCGTTTTTCCTCGGTCAGCGGCACTTTCCGGCCTTGTTCCAGCACCGAAGTGCACCGCTGGAGAATTTCATCCGGGGCGCCCTTGGTATACTGCACAAAAGCATCCCCCACCTTGTGGACGGTAGACATCATTTTGCGGCCCGAATCAAAGGGCGCCTCGTCCACCCGTGGCTGTTTGGCAGCCAACCGATCCTTGGGCAGGTTTTCCGCCGCGGCAAAATTCACCAAGGCAGCTTCGGTGGGCTCCCCCTGGGCCTGACCGTCCGCCCCCAGAACCGCGTCGCTGCACAGGGCCATGGCGGCAGCCAGGGCGGCGGTATCACCGGTGTGTTCCACCACCGTCATTTTGTTCTGGGTCAAAGTGCCGGTCTTGTCACTGCAGATCACCTGGGTACAGCCCAGGGTCTCCACGGCGGTCAGGCGGCGGATCACCGCATTGCGGCGGCTCATGTTGGTAACACCGATGGACAGAACCACAGTGACCACCGTAGCCAGACCTTCCGGGATGGCTGCCACTGCCAGGGACACCGCCACCATAAAGGTGGACAGCACCGCGTCCAGTGTGAAAGCCCCCGCAGCTACCAGGTCAAATACAAAGATGAACACACAGATGCCCAGCACCAGTTTGGACAGGGTATGCCCCAGTTCGGTGAGCCGCTTCTGCAAAGGGGTGGCATCGTCCACCGCATCGGCCAGTGCCCCGGCGATGCGGCCCATCTCGGTATCCATACCGGTGTGGGTGATTACGGCACGCCCACGGCCATACACCACCGTGGACCCCATATAACACATGTTCTTGCGGTCACCCAAAGGCACGGCGGTCTGCCCGGCCCCCAGGCCCAGGGCTTCCGCAATTTTTTTGACCGGCACGCTTTCACCGGTCAGGGCTGCCTCCTCGATCTGGAGGCTGGCACTTTCCAGCAAACGGCCATCGGCGGGCACACTGTCCCCCGCTTCCAGCAGCACCACATCGCCGGGCACCAATTCGGTACTGTGCACCACCCGCTGCTGCCCGTCCCGCAGCACCTTGCAGGTAGCGGCGGTCATGGTCTGCAACGCCTCAATGGCGGCTTCCGCCTTGCTTTCCTGCACCACGCCCAGCAGCGCGTTGAGCAGTACCACCAGCAGGATGATACATACCTCGGCAAAACTTTCGCCGGAAAGGTACTTGGTCAAGGCCGATACTGCGGCTGCCGCCAGCAGGATCAGCAGCATGGGGTCCCGAAGCTGACCCAGGAATCGCTGCAAAAAGGTGGGTTTGGGGGCGTCTTTCAGCTTGTTGGGGCCGTACTGCTGCACCCGGCGGGCAGCCTCCGTTTCGGTCAGGCCGTCGGCGGTGGTTTGCAGACCTTGCAGCAGTTCCTCCGCAGATTGGGTATAGTCCGGTCTCATGGCGCGGCTCCTTTCATAACAGGTATAAAAAAACTCATGCACAGACAGTTTGCGTCCTGTGCATGAGTCTCATTCTATGGATTTCGGCGGTCCGGGCCTGGGCGGCCGGGTATGGCGAACACGCCGCACACCGTTGGGTGCGGAATTACTCCCCCATGGCAACTTCATTGTAGCCAAAAGGGCCGCGGTTTGTCAAGCACAACCTGCCCGGTTCAGCCTGTCTTTTCTACCATGATATCGGTGACGGTAAGAGGGGTATCGTCCAGGGTATGCACCCCCACCCGCCAGTAGAACAACGGTGTGCCGGTGGTAAAGGTAAAGGTCATCGTATCGGGGGCGATGCCGGTAAACTCGATGTCCAGCGTGGTGGTCTCCTGGTTGATGAGACCGTGCCGGGCGTAGATGTAGCTGTGGTCAAAGCCGCTGCCCGTCAGGGTGACCTGGTAACTGCCGGGAAAAAGCATCCACGCTCCGGTCAGCATCTGTCCGCCGCTGCCCAGTTCCACCCCCGCCGCCGTCATGCTGCCGCCTGTCACATCTGCCAGGCGCAGGTCCATGGCATGGGCCGGTATGCCGGGGTCCGGGTCCGGGTCCAGCTCCAGCGGTTCCACACTGCCGATGAGAAGTCCGTCCAGCCGATAGTAATGCAGCGCAAAATTCTGCCGGGCCAGCTGGTCCTCGTCCACAAAGACGTAAAGCGTATCGCTGGAAAGCTCGTTCATCTCCCCCGCAAGGGTCACCGCGGCCAGGTTACCATCCATGTGACCCATATAGAAGCTGTTGGAGGTCCAGCCATGGTCGGCGGCAAAGGCTGCCAGGTCCCAGAACTCGTCGTGTTCAAAGTCAAAGCTGGCAAAGGCCAGGTGGGTGAACCGTCCGTCGGCAGCCAGCTGTTCCCAGGCCGGGTCGGTGAGCAGCGTCTGGTCCGCGTAGCGGGCAGGGTCGTGATATTCCCCAAAACGCTTGACCAGTTCATCCCCCATACTCCAGGCCTGTACCAGGGCGCAGACCGTCAGCAACAGGGCCGCTGCCCTATCGCCCCAGACCCGCAGCACCACACCGCAGGCCGCCAGGGCCAGCACCATGCCGGCCAGCCAGGCCAGCCGCGCACAGGAGGAGAACATGGACCACAGATTCATAAGTACCTGAGGGATGTTGACGGTAATCAGAGTCTTGCCGCCCAGGGTGATCTCATTGCCCATGGCAGCCGCCAGGTCCAGTACCAGTACCAACGCACCAGCCCCCAGCCAGCCGCGATGGCGGCGCACAAAGGAGACCACAGCGGCGCTGCGGCCCCGGGCACAGGCTGCAGCCACACCGGCCACTGCCAGTACCAGCGCCAGCACGGCACCGGCGCCCATGTAGATGTTCTGTTCCCAGCTGGCGGCCAGCCCCGGCACCACCAGGTTGAGAAGGTCGGCCCCGCTGAGATACCCGTTGGAGTACCCGGCGAAATTGGCAGCGAAAGCCCCCAGCAATACCAGTTCCGCCAAGGCAGCGGCACAGAAAGCCGGGATGGGCAGCAGCGCTGCGGCAACGCCCTGCCTGCGGACCAGGCGGCGGACCGCATAGCCCACCAGTACCAGCCCCACCATAGGCAGGTAGTACAGGTGGATGCCGGCGCACAGCAGCCCCATGCCGCCCCATGCCAGGCAGGCCAGCCCGGTACGGGGCAGCAGTTCATCACTGCGCAGCCACAGCCAGAACGCCAGCAGTACCAGCCAATTGGCGGCCAGCGCCGTGTGGGCGAACATGCGGATGGTCAGCGCCGGGAACAATACCAGTACCCCCGCTGCCGCCACGATGGCCCAGCAGCGGACGGTCTGGCCCGGCTTTACACCACCCAGCCGCGCGACAATGGCCTGAGTCAGACCGCCCTGCAGGGCATAGCTGGCCAGCCCCCACCAGCCAAAATACTGGAAGGTCGCAGGCAATACCGGGCTGAGCAGTTTGCACAGCAGCGCCAGCAGTGGAATAGAGTCGGTAAACAGGATGCTGGTACGGTAGGGGTAGACCACGCTGTAGTTGGCCCCCAGGTACGGCAGCCGCCAGGGACTGCTGCGGAAAAAGGCCCACCCCAGATAATGCTGGGAGGGGTCCGGGCTGGGGTTGTTCAAAATCCAGTCCACGCTGGTGGGGTCCAGCACCCGCACCCCGTATACAACCACAAAAACCAGCGCGCCCAGCAGCGCGCCGGTCAGTGGCCAGCGATTCTTTTTCAGAAAAGCGGTGGTCTTATGCATGGCAAAAATTCCTTACCGCACAAAGGTGGTGGACAGCGTGGTGGACCAGCTTTCGCCGCGCTTCAGGGAGGCCGCGCAGGGGCGCTGATCCCATTCCTGAGGACCGTTCTCCTCCCCGGGCAGGCTGTGCCAGGGTTCGATGCAGACAAAGTGCAGCGGCTTTTTGGGGGCGGACCAGATCAGCACATAGGGGTAGCCTTCCACATTGCAGATGACGCTGCGGCCGGTATCCTTTTCCACCAGAGAGACATGCTGGCTGCGCAGATTGACCATGCAGTGGCTGTCGCTGTCAAAGAAATCGTCGTTCAGCGCGATGGCCTCGGTATTGCGGGCCAGGTAGTAGCTGGTGCCGTTGAGCAGGCCATTGGGCAGGGCACTGACGCACAGCGGAGATTCCAGGCCGTCAAAGCGAATTTCGTAATCCTCGGTGGTGTGACGGTCATCAAAGGGGATGGCAAAAGCCGGATGGTAGCCGATGCCGAAGCGCAGCTGCTCTTCCACAGGGTTTTCTACGCAGAGGGTATGGTGGACCGTCTCACCTTCCAGCACAAAGGTGGACCGCAACACAAAGGCGTAGGGCCATTTGGGCAGCGTCTGGGCGTTGGCATGTAGTTCAAAAACCAGCGTATCGGCGGTCTGGCTGGTCAGGGTATGTTCCACATCCCGGGCAAAACCGTGCTGGCCGCCCTGGTATTCCACCCCTTTGGCGATCATTTTTCCGCCGGTGAGTTTGCCGGTATAGGGGAACAGAATGGGCGCGTGGCGGCCCCATACCGCCGCATCACCGCACCAGAGCAGTTCCGCCCCGGTAGGCTTGTGGATGACGCTGACTGCCTCGGCGCCGTGGGAATCCACCGTCAGGCGCAGCAGGTCGTTCTCGATGGTATACTGCATAGATGTTACCTCCCATATAGGTTATCGCCCCGCGGGGGGCAAGGTTCCCAAAAAATCACAGCCCGGCCAGATGCAGCAGCATACCGGCTGCCGCGCCTACCGCCCACAGCAGTCCCGTCATAAAGAGGTTCTGCTTCCAGCTGGGGTTGACCCGCCACAGCACGGCCAGCCCCACCCCGGCGCCTGCGGTAAGCCCCGCAAACAGGCTGCCGAAAGAGATGGCGCCCTGGATGTACAGCTGGGCCAGCAGCACACTGGCGGCACAGTTGGGCACCAGACCTACCAGGGCGGTCAGCATGGGCTGGAACAACCCCATGCCGGCCAGGGCGGTGGTGATAGCTTCCTCGCCAACGGCGGAAAAAGCCAGCCCGATCAGCAGGCTGAACAACAGGATGAACACAAAAATTTCCAATGTGTGGCGCAACGCTGCCAGGAAAATACCGCTGTGTTCCTCGTGTTCTTCGTGACAGTCCACCTCGTCAGCATGCCCGGCATAACCGCCGTACAGTGAGGCAGGCAGCACATGGCGCAGCGGAATGTCCAGCAGCACACCGCCCACCATGCCGAAAGCAGCCTTGCAGAGCAGCAGGGCCACCAGGCTGGGCCACTGGGACGGTTCGGCTGCCAGCAGCGGAACCGCTTCATCGCTGGTGGCGATGAACACCGCCAGCAGCGTGCCGGGGGTGATGACCCGGCTGGCATACAGGTTGGAGGCCACCGCGCTGAATCCGCACTGGGGCACACAGCCCAGCAGTGCACCGGGTACAAAACCCCAGCGCCCGCCGCCGGCCAGTGCCCGCTCGATGCGCTCCCCGTGGTGGCGTTCCAGCCATTCGATCAGAAGATAGGCCAGATACAGGAAGGGCAGCATTTTCACGCTGTCCATCCATGCGTCCAGCAGGGCGTCGATAAACATTTCCATAGACCTTTTGTTACTTCACTTTCCCTTGATTCAAGTTATTCAAAGCTGCGCAGCAGCCGTACCGCCGGGCGCACGGCCCGGTCGGGGATGCGGGCCCGGAACCGGGCGACGGTGCGCGCCGAAAACGGCATCTCGTCGCTGAAGGTTTCCAGCCCAAGAAAATATTGCAGGTAAGGGCTTTCCCGCACCAGAGCCACCACTTCCCGATCCGGCACACCGTAGTGCAGCTGGATCACCCGGCAGCCCAGGGCGATGCGGGCCGGAATGGCCGCCTTGCCCCCTGGGGCGAACAGCTCGCTGTAGGTTTTTTCAAACCCGTCCCAGTCGATGGCCTCGGCCAGCAGCAGCCAGCGATTGCGGCCGCTGAGTTCCCCATGATAGGGCGGCAGGTAGTCGTACAGAGACATCTGTTTCTGGCGGGTACGGTACACCGGCAAATCCACCTTTCTGTTTTTTAGGGCCTCTGCCCCCGGGCCCGGCGGCGCTTAATACCGCTGGATCAACGGGAAGATCAGGGCCAGCACACACCAGGCGGCCTGGTACAGCACCAGGGCCACCAGCGGCAGCGTGGTCAGGCCGCCGGTCAGGGTCAGCAGCACGCCCAGCACGCAGCCGAACAGCACCGACGCAGACACCAGCACCGAGGATTTATGTTCCCCTTCGGCAGCGCCGGCTGCGGCCTCCAGCCCCCCTACAAAGCTGGCAAAGCTGCCCAGATGCAGCATGTTGCCCTCACTCTCGGGCAGCCAGGCCACGGCCGGGGCCAGGGTTTCCCGCTCTGCGGCGTTGAGTACCTTGACGGCACCGGCGGGCAGGCTGTAGGCGGCTTCCAGCAGCTGTACATCACAGTTGAAGTCGTCGCAGTCCACCACCAGGGACAGACCGTTGCGGCGCAGGCTGTCCAGCACCACCGCTGTGTCGGGGTCGCGCTGGTAAGCCACCTGGAACATGGCGAACATCTTACCGGACACGGCCAGGTAGATGACCCGCCGCTGGTTGACGGTATGGCTGCGCTCATACTCCATACTGGGCACTTTGACACCATAATCCTGCATCAGGGCACGGTTGCCCACCAGCACCCGGCGCTTGTTGATCCAGCCCACATAGCCCTTGCCGTAGATAGTCTCCCGGTCATCCACCTGGGCCAGCAGGTTGCGGTTTTCTCCCAGCATGCCCAGGAACACATCCCGCAGGGTAGGCCCGGCTTCCGCCAGGATGGATGCCGCATACACAATGGCCAGGTCGATGTGTTCCGGTTTGACCGGCTTGATGCCGGACAGCGAGACGCATCCTGTGGGGAACAGGTCCCGTGCCGTAACCTGGATCACATTGATACGGCCCAGTTGGCGGATATCCCGCCAGCCGGGAATGACAGCCCCCACCTGAGCGGCGCTGCGCTGCATCATCCGCGCGGGCAAAGCCGACAGCAGCGTACCTGCCAGCGGTGCGCCCAGGCAAAGCACACTGGCCAATACCGTAACGGCAGTGGTGCCGTTCTTGGTGCTGATCAGCGCAAAGATCGTGGCCGCCAAGGCACAGGCGCCGGTCAGCCAGGCAAACTGCTGCTGGTTCTTGTCGCTGGTGGCCGGTGCTTCGCTGTTGGCCAGGAAGCTGCGGAAAATCTGGGTGGGTCGGTTGACCAGCACGCTGGGATGCGGCTGGGCCAGGCCGTTGGTCACGGCCCGCAGGGCTCCGGCATCCTTGAGCCGGTAAGCCACCGAGTGTTCCACCTTGGCACTGACCAGGCGGAAGTTTTCCTGCATAGTAGCCGCGCTCATCCGTTTGCCCACAGCATTGAGACAAAGTACCAGCACGGCGGGGCCGGCCAGCAGGGTGACTTCATTGCTGTAGCTCTTGGCGGCCAGCAGCACAATGCACTGAAGTACCGCCCCCAACAGCGGCAGCACCGCCAGACTATCCGGTGTGGGGCGCTGAAACAGGCCCAACACGCCGCCGGCCACCGTACGCCAGCACACGCCCCCCGCCGCCAGCAGCAGCACCAGTACCACAGCAGGATATACCGTGATGTCGGCCAACGGCCCGGGCAGGGCAGGCAGCGCTGCGGCCAACAGGCCCAGCACCAGCAGTACGGCGGCAATGGCCCCCGTAACCAGCACGGCGGTAGTCTGATTCAATACCTGTTTGGCCAATTCCCGGCGCACCACCGGCGCATCCTCGGCCCGCTCATAGTCATGGCGGCGTACCGGGGGCAGTTCGGTGGTTTCAAAGGGCGCGGGGCCGTCGGCCTGCTCGTCGGCAGCCTTGCCACCCAGATGCAGACTGCCCAGGGCCTGGCGTACGCGGCTGCGGGGGTCTTTGGCCGCCTGCTCCTCCAGAGAAGCCGTCAGACGCTGGGCCGCCTCGTCATAGGCGGCGGTATCTTCGTCCATGGCACCAGTATTGATGGCCTGGGCAATATCCTGTACAAAGGACTTGGTGCCCGGTTCCGCCGGAGCGGTGCCGTTCAGGTTCTGGGTAAAGCCGCTGGAAGCCGCCGGGGCAGCGCCCAGATTCTGGGTGAATCCGCTATGGGCAGGCGCCGGGGCAGTTCCCAAATTCTGGGTAAACCCGCTGTGGGCGGGCGCCGGGGCGGCGCCCAGGTCCTGGGTGAAGCCACTGTGGGCAGGCGCCTGGGGCGTCAGACGGATCTTACCCGTCAGGGTATCCACCAGCATATCCACATCATCCGGTTCCCGGCGGCCATAGACGCTCTCTTCTTCTTCAGGCAGGCGCACCACCTGCGTATCGGCATAAGGGTCCCGGCCCGGTACCTGGGATGCCGGTATCGCCCGGGTGTCGGCATAGGGGTCCCGGCCTGCCTGGCGGGGTGCAGTCTCTGCCGGCTGCGGCGCCTGGGGCTGCTGGACCGGCTGGGGCACAGCAGGAGCCTGCACCGTGTGCCGGGGGCGCACGGCGTTATAGGCGTTCATAAAATCCTGGGTGCTGTCCAGCGGGGCGGAATCCAGTGCCCCCAGCTGCATGGTAAAACCTGTGGCGGCGCTGCGGCGCTGCGGCACGGCAATGGGTTCCCCCACCGGTTCCCCCGCGCGGAATTCCGGCTGAGCCGGCGGCGGGGTATGGACCTTTTGGCCCGGGGTAAATTCAACGGTATTGCGCTTTTTGCGGTAGATCGTAGTGGTGTTGCCGGTAGAAGCAGAAGTCTGCCGTACAGCCTGTTTGACCTGGCGCAGCATCTCCATGGTGTCGCCGCCCTCCGGCTGCGGGGCGGACGCGGGGCGGGTATATTTGCTGTGCCATACGTTCTGAACCGTGTCGGGCTCGGCTTCCTCCTCGTCATCCCGCCCAGACTTTGCCGCCGGCTGAGGTTCCGGCCAGGCGGCGGGCTGCTCTTGCTGCCGGGCAACCGGCTGTGCAGGCTGCGGGACCTGCTGCTTTTCCTGCCAGGCGGCGGGTTCCTCTTGCCGGGCTTCGGGAATCACGATTTCCTCACTGAAAGAGTCCCTGCCGAACAGACCGCCCCAAAACCCCTGCTTTTTAGGGGCCTGGGCCGGTTTTTCCGGTTCCCTGTCAGGGAAATATTCTTCCTCCTGCAGTTCCGGTGTTCTCGCCTCGGGCAGCTCGGTGGCCGGTTCCTGCGGGGCATTGCCGGACAGCGACACATGAATCGGCACGAACTGGTCGGTATCGTCGGCGGATTTCAGGCCGAACAACCCCCGCTTTTTCTTGCCGGGTTCCCGGATTTTTCCTTTTTCATCGGGTACCACCGCCACCGAATCCCGGAAAAATTTCTGGAACTGATTTTTTCCCTGGTTCAGGGCATCGGTGTTGGCTTCGCCGTTTTCGGCGGACATCTTGAGCAGAAAGCCCTTGATGATACCGGTACGGGTGGTATCCCCCAGTGTGCCGGTATCGACGGGCTTTTCCGGCGTGGCCGGTTCCGGGGCCACCGGCTGCACCGGGGCCGCCGGGCGGGCCGGCATGGGCTGCACGGCGGGCGCCGCCTGACGAACCGCCGGGGCTGCAGGTGCGGCAGGGCGCGGAGACGGCGCGCGGCGCGGCTGAACCGGGGCGGGCGCTGCTTCCCGGTCATCCCAGTTCCCCAGGCCGGAAAACGCGATGGGACTGCTCTGGGTCGGAGCCACCGGCGACGGCGTGGTGGAAATGCCCACGCTGCGCAGGATTTCGTCCACCTGATGGTCCGTCACGGTATCCCGCACACCGGCCGCCGTCTGTTGTTGATTCAGATCCTGCAGGATGCGGTCTACAGAATCGTTGGTACGTTTGCTTGGCATGTCTGATTGCTCCCTTTACAATTAAAGGTGAAATTCACTTTCCCATACGGCGGCGCAGGACGTCGTAGCACAAAATACCCGCAGCCACGCTTACATTGTAGCTGTCCACCCCGGTGGCCTGGCCGGGCGCCATTTCCAGCGTGACGGCGGCATCGCACAGTTTGCGGGTCAGGGCGCCGGGGCCGCCGCCCTCACTGCCCAGCACCAGCGCCACCGGGCCGGACAGATCGGTGCGGGCCAGCGGCGCGCCGCCCAGGTCTGCACAATAGACAAAAACATTGTGTTCCTTGATGGTGCGGATGGCCTGGGCCAGGTTTGTCACCCGGGCCACCGGCAGACGGGCCGCCGCTCCGGCACTGGATTTCATGACCGTGCCGGTGACCCCCACGCCGCCCCGCTTGGGGATAACAACCCCGTGGGCGCCGCACAGATAGGCGGAACGAATGATGGCCCCCAGGTTGTGGGGGTCCTCCACCCCGTCGCACAGAACCAGGAACGGCGCCTGGCCCTTTTCTTCCGCAGCGGCCAGCAGTTCCTCCAGGGCGGCGTAATGCACCTGGGCGGCGCGGGCGGCCACCCCCTGGTGGTCCGCCGTGCCGCAGAGTTTCTGCAATTTATGGCCGGGCACCCGTTTGACCACCGCGCCGCACTGCTTGGCCAGGGCGGTATAATATCCGGCCACCGGCTGGGGCAGCGAATCGGCCAGATAGACAGTATCCACCGTGTCACCGCTTTTCAGCAACTCAGTCACGGGGTTTTTGCCCCATACCAGCGTATCGGTTTGCTGCTCTGCCTGTGCGTGGCCGGTCTTTTCCATCGGGTACCTCCTGTCAGGGGTCTGCCCCTGCAATGATCTTTACTGCTTCGAATGCTGATTATACAGATTACAGTATAGCACATCCCCCGCCGCTTTGTCACCTTTTTTTGCAGTTTTTGTGGGCTTTCGCAGTCTGCCGCACGGTATTTGCCGCCTTTGTGCGCCAAAAGTGCAAAATTGCCGTCAAAAGCCGCCCCCTGACCGGTTATACAGTTTGTAGATGGGGGCCGCGCCTTCCCCTATGTTGAAAACTCTGTGGAAAGAGTGGAAAACCCGCATCAGGCAGGGATTTTCCTTCAGGCCGCAGCAGGGGTTTTGCACAGGCTGTTGAAAAGTTTTCCACATAACAAGGCGGATAACCCCCGCTGTCAAGCTGGCAAAGCGATGATTTTGCCTACAAAAAGCAGGAATTTTCCCGTAAATTTACCAAAAACACCGTCAGGGCGGGCACCGCCCGACCAATGGGCAAAAAGTGCATATCCCGGATGGAAAAAAGCTGTTGCTTTTTTGTCAAAGTCAGGGTATAATGAAACCAACGGCACACCGGGGGTCGGTGTGCCATCTGCGATGAATTTTTGGAGGTATGTGATATGCTGGTAAATGCTACCAATATGCTGCTCAAAGCGCGCGATGGTCATTACGCGGTGGGCCAGTTCAACATCAACAACCTGGAGTGGACCAAGAGCGTCCTGCTGACCGCCCAGGAACTCAATTCCCCCGTCATCCTCGGCGTGTCTGAGGGCGCGGGCAAATATATGACCGGTTTCAAGACCGTGGCCGCCATGGTCAAAGCCATGGACGAGAGCCTGGGCATCACGGTGCCCGTGGCCCTGCACCTGGATCACGGCACCTACGAAGGCGCCAAGGCCTGTGTCGCCGCCGGGTTCACCTCCATCATGTTTGACGGCAGCCACTACGACATCGACGAGAACGTGGCCAAGACCACCGAGCTGGTCGCCCTGGCCCATGATCACGGCCTGTCCATCGAGGCCGAGGTCGGCTCCATCGGCGGCGAGGAAGACGGCGTCGTCGGTATGGGCGAAATCGCCGATCCTGCGCAGTGCGCCATGATCGCCGGGCTGGGCATCGACTTCCTGGCCGCCGGCATCGGCAACATCCACGGCAAGTACCCCGCCAACTGGAAGGGCCTGGACTTTGAGGCACTGGACAAGATTCACGGCGCTACCAACAACATCCCTCTGGTGCTGCACGGCGGCACCGGCATCCCCGAGGAGATGATCAAGAAGGCCATCAGCCTGGGCGTGTCCAAGATCAACGTGAACACCGAGTGCCAGCTGAGCTTTGCCGACGCCACCCGCAAGTATATCGAAGCCGGTAAGGACCTGCAGGGCAAGGGCTTTGACCCCCGCAAGCTGCTGGCTCCCGGCGCCGAAGCCATCAAGGCTACCGTGCGCGAGAAGATCGAGCTGTTCGGCTCTGCCAACAAGGCCTGATTTTACCCAAACAAATCTCACAGCCCGGGGCTGGTGGAATTTCCACCGGCCCCGGGCCTTTTTGCGCCCTTTCGCACCGAATCCCCCGCCCCGGCATAGCCTGTGGGCAGGAGGTGTTTGTATGCCCAACGGAGAATTGATCGTCTATGCGTCGGTGGCCGCCCAGGCCGCCCCGCTGGCCGGGGTACGCATCCTGGTACAGGATGAAGCAGGCGGCACGGCGGCACGGCTGACCACCGACAACGCGGGTGCCACCGCACCGCTGGCCCTGGAGGCCCCGGACCCCGCCTACAGCCTGGACCCGGACAACCGTACCGTGCGCCCCTACACCGTGTATCGGCTGACCGCCGAAGCAGACGGCTGGCTGCCCCAGGTCGTGGACGGCGTGCAGGTGTTCGCCGGTCAGCGGACGGTGGCCCGGCTGGAATTTTTGCCCGATGATACAGCCGGAAGCCCCACCCTGGCCGACGCCCGCAGCGACGAACAGAACGTGGAGGTGGTGACCATACCGCCCCATCCCCTGTTTGTAGGGGGCGGCGGCAGCGGCCCCACCCCGGAAGAAGTGCAGCCCCGGGTACTGAGCGAAGTGGTAATCCCCAAAAAGATCACGGTGCACCTGGACAAACCTTCGGCCAATGTCAGCAACGTGACGGTAGGATTCCAGGAGTATATTGCCAACGTAGCTTCCAGTGAAGTATATCCCACCTGGCCGGAAGAAGCCCTGCGCGCCAATATCCTGGCTCAGATCAGCCTGGCGCTCAACCGCGTCTGGACCGAATGGTATCCCAGCCGGGGGTACAGTTTCAACATTACCGGCTCGCCGGGATATGACCAGGCCTATGTGGCCGGGCGCACGGTGTTTGCGGTGATGGAACGGCTGACCGCCGAACTGTTCAATACCTATGTGCGGCGCTCCGGCGATCAGGAACCCTACTTCACCGAGTATTGCGACGGCAAGACGGTCACCTGCCCCGGCATGAAACAGTGGGGCACCGTGGACCGAGCCAACGAAGGCAAAAGTGCCCTGCAGATTCTGCGCTATTATTACGGGGACCGGGTACAGCTGGCCACCAGCAGCAATATCGCGGCCATTCCTTCCAGCTGGCCGGGGGTCACCCTGAAACTTGGTTCCACCGGCACCGCTGTGCGGGTCATCCAGCGGCAGCTGTCCCGTATCGCCAAAGATTACCCCTCCTTCGGCAAGCCGGAAGTCACCGGCACCTTTGACGCCGCCACAGAAAGTTGTGTCAAAAAATTCCAGCAGCAGTTCAGCCTGACCGCCGACGGCCTGGTGGGCAAAGCCACCTGGTACAAGATCAGCTATATCTACGTCAGCGTCAAGGACCTGGCCGAATTGACCAGCGAGGGGGAGGCTGCCGACGGAACCCAGAGCGCCGGAGCCTGGCCCGGCACCGTATTGCGGCGGGGCGCCACGGGCAGCGCGGTGGAGCAGGTGCAGTTCTGGCTGTCCGAACTGGCCCAGTTCAACACTTCCCTGCCCGACCTGACCGTGGACGGCAAGTACGGTGCCTCTACCGAGCGTGCTGTAAAAATATTCCAGCAGGAACAGGGCCTGACCGCCGACGGCATTGTGGGGCAGACCACCTGGGACGCCCTGTATGCCGCCTGGGTGGATATGCAGAGCGACCTGGGCGGCACCGCCTGGCCCGGCACCGTGCTGCGCCAGGGCGACACCGGCATGGAGGTACGGCTGGTACAGTTCTGGCTGCGGCTTGCCGCCGACAACTACAGCACATTGTCTGCCGTAACGGTGGACGGCGTATTCGGTACAGCCACCACCCGGGCTGTGACGGCGTTCCAGACCCGGTTCGGCCTGACCGCTGACGGCGTGGTGGGCCGTGCCACCTGGAACAAACTCAACGAGGTTGCTCTGGCCGTGACCAACAAAATTGTGGAGCCGGACGAGGCACCGGGCCAGTTTCCGGGCACCGTGCGGGAGGGCAGCAGCGGCACCGCCGTGCGGGCAGTGCAGTACTACCTGCGGCGGCTTTCAGCCTATTACAGTGATGTTCCCGCTGTGGCGGTGGACGGTGTGTTCGGCAGCGCTACCACCCGGGCCGTGAAAGCCTGGCAGGAGCGCACCGGGCTGACAGTGGACGGCGTAGTAGGCCGCCTGACCTGGCAGAGCCTGTACGCGGCGGCCCGCCAGCTGGAGACCAGCGGCCCGGTGGTGCGCACCGTAACGCTGCCCGCCCCCAACCAGACCCTGCGCCCCGGAGACCGCGGTCCCGATGTACTGCGGCTGAACTGGCTACTGCTCTTTATGAGCCTGTGGCTGCCCGAGATCAACTTTTTGACCGATGCCGCCCCCAGTTCCACCTACGGCGCCACCCTGGAAACAGCGGTACGCAGTGCCCAGCGGTACTTTGGCCTGGCCGAGACCGGCAGTGTGACCACCGCCGACTGGCAGGTGTTCCGTCAAGCAACCCTGGCACTGGCTGAGGTAAACCCGGCCGCCGCCGCACCGGAACCGGCAGGCGTATGGCCCGCGGCAGCCCTGACCCTGGGCAGCTCCGGTCCGGCGGTACGGCAGGTGCAGCGCTGGCTCAATCTTCTGGCAACCGTAGACCAGGGTTACGAATTTGTCCCGGAAACCGGTGAACTGGATGCCGCTACCCAGGACGCCCTGGAGAATTACCAGCTGACCACCGGCCTGCAAACCCTGGGTGTGGTGGATGCCGATACCTGGCAAAGCCTGCGCACGGCAACCGCGGCCCTGTGCGGCACCTGCCGTGCCATTGAAAAGGAGGATTGAAGTATGGCCAAAGTATTTGTGTACGACGCCTATACCAACAAAATGCTGCATTATCAGCTCAGCGAGAGTGACCCCATGCCCTACAGCTACGGCAGCACCCTGAAAGTGGGCGAATTCCGGGGTTCCAGCGGGGCTGCCGTGCTGTGGACCACCGTGGCTGCCATGGAAGCATGGAACCTGACCCGGCGCAGCTACGGCAGCGCCATCCCGGTGGGATACGCTTTCAAGCGCATCTGGGAGGGCGGCCACGGCACCACAAGCCAACACTACGCAGGGGTGGCCTTTGATGTAGGCCAAAGCCTGGGCAACACCCAGCGGCGCAAAATCTATGATACCGCCGTGGACACCGGTGCCTGGGGATATGTGGAACCACTTTCCATGACGCCCACCTGGGTGCATTTTGACCGCCGCTACGGCACCCCTGCCTGCCCCAACACCACGGCAGGCTACCCCACGGTACGCCGGGGCAGCCGCAACACCTATGTACTGATCCTGCAGGACGCCCTGAACGCCCTGGGCTACTCTACCAAAACGCTGGATGGTTCCTTCGGCACGAACACCGAAAAAGCGCTGAAAGCCCTGCAAAAAGATTTTTCTCTGACAGCGGACGGCATTTGCGGCTGCGCCAGCTGGAAAAGGATTTCCTCAGCGGTAGTGGGCATCGGGCGCACCTCCACAGTCATTGATAAATGAACCCTGGACTGCTATAATGGAAAAAACGTAAAAGGACGTGATCGACTGTGGAAGTAATGGAGTTTCTGCGCACCCGCCGCACCTACCGCCGCTTTGCTCAGCGCCCGGTGGCACCGGAGATTCTGACCGAGGCGGTGGACGCCGCCCGCATTGCCAGCTGCGGCAACAACCGGCAGACGTTGAAATATATGATCGTCCAGTCCCCCGAAGCGGTGAACGCCGTACAGCCGCTGGTGCACTGGGCCGCCAGCCTGCCGCCGGAGCAGGGGTGCCCCAAACCCGGGGAGCAGCCGGTAGCGTTCATTGCAGTACTGCAGGATGAACGCCTGCCCGGCTGCAGCGATACCGATGTTGGCCTGGCCATGGGCAGCCTGACGGCGGCCGCCTGGGGGCACGGCGTGGGCAGCTGCCTGATGGGCTCCATTGACCGCCCGGCGCTGACCAAACTGCTGGCCCTGCCGGAAGGGTTAACGCTGCGGTATATGGTAGCACTGGGTTACCCCAGCCACCAAAGCCGCCTTGTTCCGGCCCGGAACGGCGATACCAAATATTACCTGGACGACGCCCGGGACTACTGCGTGCCCAAACGCCCCCTGGAAGAAGTATTGCTGAAAACCCTTTGATACGCCACCCCCCCCCCGGGGAAAAGGTATAGCCTTTTCCTCGGCGGGGGTTGCGTTTTCTTATTCATCACAAGGGGACCGCGCTCTGTTCCCACTGTCTGAGTTCCGCCACCATCTGCACATAGGCATCCACCACGTCCCAGCGGCGGCCACGCCAGCGCAGCGGCCTGCGCCGGAAGTCTATGAGGTCCATATGGGATACCCCACGGCCTCCTACGCCGCGCCAAGGCCCCTGAAACCCCGTCCACAGGGCGGATTCCAGCGTGACCAGGCCGTCGTTGGGCCCTTCCACCAGGCCAATGATGAAATTTTGCCAGCTCATGAACACATCGCTGCGGCAGGACCCCATCACCCCCGCATAGCTGCGATAAAGAATGCCTTGGGCATCGGGGTTTTCCCCATTGAAGGTTTCCGCCCAGGCGGTGGTAAACTGAAAACAGGCGGTGCAGAAATCAGGATGACGGTCCCCCAGCAAACGGAACCAGCCATTGACAAAAAAGCCAGCCAGGCGGAAAGCCCATCGGGGCAGACGGTACAGCCGGTCCATGGTGCGGGAGCCACGATTGGGCGTTCCGATCAACTGTACCGAAGCCACCTGCCCTGCCATGCCCAGAGAGGACACCAGATACCGGGCCTCCAGACCGCCTTTGGAGTGGGCGATCAGATGTACTTTTTCCGCACCGGTCTCGGCCAGTACTTCCTCCAGCCGCTGCTTCAGCAGGGCGGCGTTCTCCTCTACCGTGGCCCAGCTGTCCTGCCCGCCAAAAAACACCCGGGCGCCGCGGGCTTGCAGCGCCTGGGGAATGCGTCCCCAGTATCCCAGCCGCTGCCGGTCCCGAAAGCCGGTGCCGTGGATAAACAGAACAGGATAGCGGGTAGCACAGCAGCCTTCTTCCATGTAGGTTCACCTCCCCTGCCGCGGGCTGCCGTTACGCCAGGATCGCGTAACTCTGAGCCCCCAGCACCAGCGTATCACCGCGGACCTCGGCCTTACCGATGACGAAGAGTGGCCGGGCCCCCTCTTCCAGCTTAAGGGGCAATTCCGCCGAGGCCCCTGCCGGGTTGACCGCACAGACCAGCCGCCCGCGCTGCCAGGCAAAGGGACGGTAGTCCCCTTTTGCCTTGGGGGCAAACAACACCTTGAACGGCGCGTCGGAATCCAGTTCCCGGTGGGCATGGCGGAAAGCCAGCAACGATTTAACGGTATGCCACAGGCTGCCGGGGTCGGCCTGCTGGGCCGCCACGGTAGGGGCGTCGGGGGCGGTGTCCACCGGCAGGTAAAGCGCTTCCGGCGACGCCGTAGAAAAGCCCAGGTTTTCACCCGGATCCCACTGCATGGGGGTGCGGGAACCGGTGCGGAAATAGCCGCCCTCCTTGGTGGGCAGGGTCAGATAGCGCATGCCGATCTCGTCGCCATAGTACAGGAACGGTGCGCCGGGCATGGTGAACAGCATAGCGTAGGCGATGCGCAGTTCATCGGTGGTAAGCCCCGCCGCCGGGCGGATGGTGTCGTGGTTGCAGGTAAGCAGACAGTACAGGCCGTCCTTGCGGGTGGCCTTGTAGCTGGGCAGCCAGTCATCCAGAAATTTGTCGATGCCTGTGCCGGAATCCCGGCAGAAATAGGCCTTGCCGATGTTGTGGGGGCGGGAATCCATGGTGCCGTCATAGCAGCGCATGAGCCAGTCATACCCATTGTGGGTGCCGTTGAGCATGAAGTCCATGTCAAAGCCGTTTTTCAGCGCCAGTCGGGGCGCGTTCCACTCGCTGATCATCGCCGCCTGAGGATATTCCCTGTCCAGCATGTCGGCAATCTCGCGCCAGATGGCACAGGTATATTTTTTATGGCGGGTATCATTCTTGACCAGGCTGGCAGCCATGTCCACCCGGAATCCATCACAGCCCAGCCCCAGCCAGAACCGCATGACATCCTTCATGGCCTCGATGGTGGCACGGCAATCCGGGTGGTCGGTGGGTTTCTGCCAGGGTTCGTGAATCTTGCCGTAACCGTAGTTCAGCGCCGGCTGGCATTTGAAGAAGTTCAGCACATAAGTACCGCTGCGGGGCGTCTCGCCGCCGATGAACGGCATGCCGTCGGCGCTGGCAAAGCAATGGTCAGTCCAGATGTAACGGCCGGAATATTCGTTTTTCTCCACCTGGCTGCTGGTCACGAACCAGGGGTGTTCCTCGCTGGTGTGGCCGGGCACCAGGTCCAGCAGTACATGCATGTTGCGGGCGTGGGCCGCCGCGAACAGGGCGGCCAGGTCTTCGTTGGTGCCGTAGCGGGGCGCTACCTTTTTATAATCCCGCACATCGTAGCCCGCGTCTTTGAACGGCGAGTCAAAGCAGGGGTTGATCCACAGGGCGTTGCAGCCCAGGTCCCGGATATAATCCAGCTTGGCCGTGATGCCGGGGATATCCCCGATGCCGTCACCGTTGGTATCGTAAAAACTCTGGGGATAGATTTCGTAAAAGACCGCGTCTTTAAGCCACTGTTTCAAGCAAAATCCCTCCAACCGGGCCTGCATGCCCGTTTTTTCTTTATACTATCCGCTTGTTTGTGCCTTGTCAACTGTATAGAATAGACAAAACGTTCTATATATTTTCTACTTTTTGCATAAAAATACAGCACTTCTACAAAATATGCACATTTTATTGACATATGCACATCAGCGCGTTAAAGTAGTGAAGCAAGCGATTGTAAATTTAATTGGGAAAGAGGGACCATGGAACATGAATACGCTTGTTATTGTTCTGATCGCAGCGGTCTGCCTGGTATGTGCGTACATCGGGTATGGCCGCCGCATCGCCAAAAGCTGGGGCATCGACCCCAGTGCCAAAACTCCCGCTGTGCGGCTGGAGGATGGCAACGACTATGTACCCACCAACGGCTGGACCGTATTCAGCCACCAGTTTTCCTCCATCGCCGGGGCGGGGCCGGTCACCGGCGCCATTCAGGCGGCGGCTTTCGGCTGGCTGCCGGTATTGCTGTGGGTGCTGCTGGGCGGTATCTTTTTCGGCGCGGTGACAGATTTCGGCGCCCTGTATGCCAGTGTCAAAAACGACGGCAAATCTATGGGCATGCTGATTGAAAAGTACATCGGCAAACTGGGCCGCCGCCTGTTCCTGCTGTTCTGCTGGCTGTTCACCCTGCTGGTCATTGCGGCTTTTGCCGACATGGTGGCCGATACCTTTAACGCCTATACCACCACCGACGGTGTGGCCACCCTGGCCGCAGCAGCCGACACCAACGGTGCGGCAGGCATGGTGTCCATCCTGTTCATGGTATTCGCTGTGGTGTTTGGCCTGATCCAGAAGAAGTTCCATTTCAGCGGCTGGAAGGAGGCCGTGCTGGGCATCCTGTTCATCGTGCTGGCTTTCGGCATCGGCTCCGCCTGCCCCATCATCCTGAACAAAGAGGGTTGGATTTATATCACCTTTATCTATATCTTCTTCGCGGCGGTGCTGCCCATGTGGCTGCTGAAACAGCCCCGGGATTACATGACCACCTTTATGTTCATCGGCATGATTGCCGGGGCGGTCATCGGCCTGTTGGTGGCCCACCCCACCATGAACCTGCACGCTTTTACCGCCTGGAACGTGGTCAAAGGCGAAAACGGCAGCCTGATCAGCGGCAGCCTGTTCCCCATCCTGTTCGTGACGGTGGCCTGCGGCGCGGTGTCCGGCTTCCACAGTCTGGTATCCTCGGGCACTTCCTCCAAGACGGTGGAGAATGAAAAGGACATGCTGAAGGTTGGCTACGGTGCCATGGTGCTGGAAAGCCTGCTGGCGGTACTGGCCCTTTGTGTGGCGGGTGCTTCTGCCGCCGCGGACGGCACCCCTGCCGCCGGCACCCCCTTCCAGGTGTTCAGCAACGGCGTGGCCGGGTTCTTTGAGATGTTCGGCGTGCCGGTGTACGCCGCCACCGTTTTCATGACCATGTGCGTTTCCGCCCTGGCCCTGACCAGCCTGGACGCTGTGGCCCGCATCGGCCGCATGAGTTTTCAGGAATTGTTCAGCGTGGACGACATGGAGCACGCCGAGGGCTGGCGCAAACTGCTGTGCAACACGGTGTTTGCCACCCTGATTACCCTGGCTTTCGGCTTTGTGCTGGCCAAGATCGGCTACAGCAACATCTGGCCCCTATTCGGTTCCGCCAACCAGCTGCTCAGTGCCCTGGTGCTGGTAACACTGTGCGTCTTCCTGAAAGTGACAGGCCGCAGCAACAAGATGCTGTTCCCGCCGCTGGTCATCATGCTGTGCGTCACCTTTACCGCCCTGGTACAGATTCTGGTGGGCTGTGTACAGGCCTATGCCGCCGGCACAGCCACCTTCCTGATGCAGGGGTTGCAGCTGATCCTGGCGGTGCTGCTCATCGCGCTGGGTGTGGTCATTGTAATCAATTCGCTGCGGGCCTATGCCGCCAGCCGCCACAACAGCGAAACCGGCGCCGCCTGAAGACGAGGCTGGCAATCTTTGCCCCGTTCTTGACAAAACCTGCCATCTAGCGTACAATAGCGCTGTGGCCGCAACGGCGCGGCACCACGCTGCGCCGCATGCCAGCCGGAAGAATGGCTTCAGACCCGGTATTCCGCAGGGATGCCGGGTTTTGGCAATTTGAGGGACATTTTATAAAGGAGAAGGAAGTATGAAACTGAAAAAGACTTTGAGCCTGGGTCTGGCCGCCGTACTGGCGCTGGGCCTGGCCGCCTGCGGCGCTACCGCCGAGACCCAGAGTACTGCCGAGAGCGGTGCCACCGCCGAGACCACCGCCGCCCCCGACGGCGACGGTGACCCCACCACCCTGACGGTAGCCATGGAGTGCGCTTACGCCCCCTACAACTGGACCCAGAGCGACGATTCCAACGGTGCCGTACAGATCCGGGATTCCAGCGACTATGCCTATGGCTACGATGTGATGATGGCCAAGAAGATTGCCGAGGCCCTGGGCCAGGACGTGAAGATCGTCAAACTGGACTGGGACAGCCTGATCCCCGCCATCATCAGCGGCGATGTGGACTGCGTCATTGCCGGCCAGTCCATCACCAGCGAGCGGGCCAAGCAGGTGGATTTCTCTGACCCGTATTACTATGCCTCCATCATCACGCTGGTCAAGAAAGACGGCCCCTACGCCAACGCCGCCAGCGTGGCCGACCTGAGCGGCGCCACCTGCACCAGCCAGCTGGGCACCATCTGGTACGACAACTGCCTGCCCCAGATTCCCGAGGCCACCATCCTGCCCGCCCAGGAGACCGCGCCTTCCATGCTGGTGGCGTTGAACAGCGGTGCCTGTGATGTGGTAGTCACTGACCGTCCCACCGCTCAGGCCGCCCTGGTGGCCTATCCTGACTTCGTAGCCCTGGATTTCGGCGGCGGCGAGAATGACTTCCAGGTCAGTGAGGAGGACATCAACATCGGCATCTCCATGAAGAAGGGCAACACCGCGCTGCGGGATGCCATCAACGGAGTGCTGGCTACCATGACCACCGACGACTACAACACTATGATGGCAGAGGCCATCAGCGTGCAGCCGCTGAGCGAGTAATCCCTGCTGTTTGGCCCCAGCTGTTCCCCTGCGGGAACGGCTGGGGCTGCGGCGGTTTGACGCCCGGTTGTAAAACCATCAAAGGAGAACTCCCCATGCAAGAATTTCTGACCAATTGTGCCGACATCCTGCAGCGGTACGGTTTTTCCTACCTGCGCGGTGCGGGCACTACCCTGGTGCTGGCCCTGGTGGGCACCTTCTTCGGCTGCCTGATCGGCTTTGCGGTGGGTGCGCTGCAGACCATCCCCATCGACAAACAGCGCGACCCTGTGTGGAAGCGCGGTCTGCTGCACCTGCTCCGCGGTGTGCTGCGCTGCTATGTGGAGCTGTTCCGCGGCACACCCATGATCGTGCAGGCAGTGTTCATCTACTATGGCCTGCTGATGTTCGGTATCAAGATGGATATGTGGACCACCGGTTTCCTGGTGGTGTCCATCAACACCGGCGCCTACATGGCCGAGACGGTGCGCGGCGGCATCGTGTCCATCGACCCCGGCCAGACCGAAGGTGCCATGGCCATCGGCATGAACCACTGGCAGACCATGGTACATGTGATTTTGCCCCAGGCTCTGCGCAACATTATCCCCCAGATCGGCAACAACTTCATCATCAACATCAAGGACACCTCGGTGCTGTCTGTTGTCTCCATCACCGACCTGTTCTTTGTACACAAGAGCGTGGTAGGCGCACTGTACACCTACTTTGAGAGTGCCTGCATCGTGATGGTGATCTACCTGACCATGACGCTGCTGGCCAGCTACCTGCTGCGCCTGTGGGAGAAAGCGCTGGACGGGCCGCAGAACTACGATCTGAACACCACCGACACCCTGGCCTACACCAGCGGCATGTACAACGCCCCGGACCCCCACCACGAATCCCAGAATCTGGATATGAAAGGAGAGGCCGCCCATGTCTGAGCCCATCATCGAAATACGCCACCTCTCCAAGAGTTTCGGCACCCATGTGGTACTGCGGGATGTGGATTTCACCGTCAATCCCGGCGATGTCACCTGTGTGATCGGTGCGTCGGGCAGCGGCAAGTCCACCTTGCTGCGCTGCATCAACCTGCTGGAGACACCCACCAACGGCACGGTGCTGTTCCACGGGCAGGATATCACCGCCAAAGGCTGCGACCCCTGTGCCTACCGGGCCAAGGTGGGCATGGTGTTCCAGAGTTTCAACCTGTTCAACAACATGACGGTGCTGGAAAACTGCACGGCAGGCCTGCGTTATGTGCTGCACCAGGACAAGGAAACCGCCCGCCGCACCGCCCTGACCAACCTGGAAAAGGTGGGAATGGCCCCTTACATCCAGGCCAAACCCCGGCAGCTTTCCGGCGGTCAGAAGCAGCGGGTAGCCATTGCCCGGGCCCTGTCCATGCAGCCGGAGGTGCTGCTGTTTGACGAGCCCACCAGCGCCCTGGACCCCCAGATGGTGGGTGAGGTGCTGGCCGTTATGCGGCAGCTGGCCGCCGAGGGGCTGACCATGATCGTTGTCACCCACGAGATGGCCTTTGCACGGGACGTGTCCAGCCATGTGGTGTATATGGCAGATGGCGTTATCGCCGAGGAAGGCTCCCCTGCCGACATCTTTGAACATCCCCAGAACCCCCGCACGGCGGAATTCCTGGCCCGGTTCCGTCAGCAATAACCTGTCTGTACACAACGCCCCGCGCACCGCCATACCCGGTGCACGGGGCGTTGTTGTTATTGCAGCAAAGCGTATAGTGTCTGGCTCCCGGCTTCGGTCAGGGCCACCTCCCCGCCCTGCCGGACTGTGGCTGCCACACAGTAATCCACCGTTAACGCACTCTGGCCGGTGAGCCAGGTCAGCGTATCCTCCACCCCTGCCAGGTCCTGGGCCAACAGGTCGGTAAGGGTTCTGGCACTGTACCCCCGCCAGGCTTCCGGCATGGCAGCCAGCAATTCCGGGTCCTGCCGGACAAAGGCCGCCCAGACTGCCGCACGGGCCGCAGCTTTTTCGCCGGGCGTGTCCAGGCCGAACTGCAGCCTTTCGATGAATTCCCCCGCACCGGAGGCCGCTACTTCCGCTACCGGTTCCTCCCCATAACCCAGTGCCGTGCGCACCTCTTTACCGAGCAGCGAGGCCGTGTCAAACCGCACTGACGAACTGCCGACAAAGTCCACCCAGCCGGCCGGTGTGGCCGCCAGATAGTAAAGCGGCGGCAGGGCCGTCTCGCCGGTGGCCAGCGTCTGCTGCAGCAGCTGCACGGCCCGCCCCGGTCCCGCCGAAAGGGTGCAGTCTGCCAGGGTGGTGGTACCGGCAGGGGCGCTCACCTGCAATTCCCCCGGCAGCGCACACAAGGTCACGGTGCGGGCGGGACCATCGGCGCGGACCAAAACAAAGGCCGGTTGCTCCTGCTGGACCACCAGCAGCATCCGCCAGCAATCCTGGGAGCCCTGCTCCACCTGTACCCCGCCCCGCTCTGCCGCCGCCTGTCGCAGTTCCTGCTGCTGCTGGCGCTGGTACAGCAGAAACAGCGTTACCGCCATCAGGGGGATCAGGAGCAGCAACGTCAGGCCCAGACTGTACCAAAAAACACCGGCCCGTGAACGCATAAACAACACCTCTCTGTGTAACAATCTATGGTATAGTGTGGGCCGTCCGGCCCGCCTGTATACCAAAGGAGGTTGTAGTTATGTTTCATGAACCGTTTGGGCCCCGGGGTGCCGAGGATGAGCGCGACGACTTCTGGACCGATCTGAGCGAAGTGACCGACACTGCCTACCGGGAAGACCCCGCCGCCCCCCAGGCAGGGCGGCGGCTGAACAGCACATCCCGCCGGCAGAGCGCCGGGGACGTAATGCTGCCCGACATCGGCCAGCATCTGGAAGAGGATACCGCCAGCCGCCAGGACCCCCTTGGCAGCTGGACCGGCGTGCCGGACACCAACGCCTTCGAGACCCCTACCCAGGACGCGGACGACCTGTAAGTCTGGCGCAAAGAAAAACGGCTCTCTGCCATGGCAGAGAGCCGTTTTGTGTTGATAACAGTCACAGACGCTGATAGACCAGGAACCGAAAGCCGATTTCGGTAGTCAGCGCAGTACACTGGGCCAGACGGGCTGCGCCGTCGGCAGGGGTGTTCCAGTAGTAGGGCGTCATGGCAAACAGCTGCTGCACGCTCTCCCCTGTCAGGGTCAGCGTCCCTTCAGCAGTGCGTTCCTCCATAAGGGAAAATCCCTCGTAGGCGGTCTGGCGCACCTCGTTTTCGTAGGGCGTGGCGTAAAGAATTTCTTTCAGCCCGTAAAGGTGGCGGGCCGTGGGCACCGCATAAACCAGGTGTCCGCCCGGGCGCAGCATACGCCGGAACTCTGCCCCTGCAAAGGGGGAAAAGATGTTCAGCAGCAGATCAGCCCAACCGTCCCGCACCGGGGCACAGAAACTGCCCCCCACACAGAAAGCCCCTTCCGGCACCAGACGGGCCGCCAGACGCACCGCCTCTTTAGAAAGGTCGAAGCCCACAAGGTCCGGGCTATCCAGTGCGTCAAAAAGAAAACGGTCATAGCTGCCCTCGCCGCAACCTGCATCCACCACATGACTGTGGGGCAGCGCCGCGCAGATTTCCGCCAGAGCCTCCATCAGCGGGCGGTAATACCCGGCTGCCAGAAAAGCCCGGCGGGCGCGCACCATCTCTTTGCCGTCGCCGGGGTCGGCGGCGTGCTTTTTCTGAATCGGCAGCAGATTGGCATATCCCTCCCGTGCCAGATCAAAGCTATGGCCTTTGGGGCAGCGCAGGCTGCGGCCCACCGGCAGCAGCGGCCCGGCACAAACAGGGCAGCGCAGCGCTGCCGCAGCGGCGGGGGTCATGCCTCGGCCTCAGATTCAGGCTGGGGCGCGGCGGGCGCCTCCACCGGTTCCGATGCGTCAGGTGCCCCGGCAGGTTCATCGGGCAGCGGCACCGTCATACCACCGTGGGCGGCCAGATATTCCTCAAAGTTGGAGAATTTCTGTTTGGGCGGGCGCCGGGTGATAAGTTCCAGCCCCGGCTCTTCCTCGGCTGCCCGGCGCTGGTTCTTGGGCCCGCGCTGGGGCTGCCGGGGGGTATGGTTGGCCTCCTTGGCGGGGACAGGCTGAGCGCCGCGGCCACGGCGGGACGCCGGAGACGGAGCGGCGGGTTCCGCGGCCTGCCCGCGGCGGCCCCGGCTTGCGGCCTGGGTATCCTTCCCCTCTTTTTTACTCTGAGTCGGCGCGGGACGACTGTTCTTTTCCCGCCCGGTGGAGGCAGTGGTCTTTCCGCTCTCCCGCGTGCGGGGTTCCTGCTGGGGGGCGGCGGCCTGAGCGGCCCCGTTGCCCGAACCCCGGCGGCGACGGCGGCGGCGCGGCGCGGCGGACGGATTCTGTGCGGCTTTTTCCATACTTCACCTGCTTTTAGCCGATGACACGGCATTCATTGTAGTAACGTTTTTCCTCCGCATGGCCCATGCTGAAGGTTTTGCGCGGCAGTACACCGCCCAGCACCACGCCGCGGAACAAATCCGCCTTGGCAAAATCGGGCAGCAAGATTGCCGCCGCCGGGCGGGCCGGGTCGGCAGCCAGGGCGCGGGCTGTATCCGCTCCGTGGATGTAATCCACCGATGCTTCGGGGTGGGCGGGCAGCCAATCGGCCAGGAAGGCTTCGACACTGCCCACCGTCAGCGGTGCCGGGGGGGCGTTCAGCGTCACCGGGAACGCCCCGGCGGCATCGGCCAGCACAAAGGACTGGGCCGGGCCTCCATTTCCCGGCCGGGCGGCTGCCCAGGCGGTAAAGGCTTCTCCCAGCTGCCCCGCGCTGACGCCGAACACCACCCGGTGGATGGGTTCGATCTCAATGGCCGGGCTGTGGACATTGCACACCTCAGCCAGGCACCAACGGGCCGGATGGCTTCGGCGCTGGGATTCGGTCAGTGTGGGTTTCAGTTCCTCCCAGTAGGCCTTGGCAGTGGCCAAACTGTGGTTGCCGTCCCCCACCGCCAGCACCATGGGTTCCTGGCCGGCAGTGCCGGGCCAGCGGCCTGCAAACGCCGCCGGGTCGGCCAGGTCGGCCAGAGCAGCGTTGATTTGGCCGATGAGGACCGGGTCTTCCACGGCCCAGCCTTGCAGGCGGCCACCACCCAGCATCAATTCCCCATCGTACAGCAAAGGCAATTTCGCTTTGCGGGCGCCCACCGGCTCGATCAGAGTGCCGTCCGGGTCGTCGGCCAGCATCATTACATGGGGCGTTTCCAGCAGCGCCCCCCGGCGCACCTTGAGGCGGGGCGGAATGCGTTCCACCACAGTGGCCTCACTGGGGCGAATGGCCGGCCGGGTGCCGGGGGTGTAATCATAGGCTTCCAGGTCCACAGCGCCTACCAGCCCCTGGCGTACAGTGCCGTCCCGCTGGGTGCGTTCCACATAAACGTAGCCGTGTACGGTGCGGGTCAGCACCGCGCGGCGGTATTCTTCCATCGTACGGCGGATGCTCTGCAGGCGGGTCTCCTCCCGGGAGGTACCCAGGTAGGCTTCCGGCAACACGATATGCAGCGTGCTGGGTTTACCGGCAGCCAGGGCTTCGGCCTGCTGCCAGTATTCCGGCTGAGAGGTAAACTGGTCTACCGCGATACAGGCCCAGGGGTCCAGCGGCGTACCCATGGCGGGCAGCAGGATATCAGCCGGAACATAGCAGGGTTGCGACATAAGCGGATGCCTCCTACAATACGACGGCGTGGCCTACCAGCGCATAAATCGCCAGGGACAGTACACCGATATAAATCAGCGAACTGGGCAGCCCCTGGAAGATGGCGGGCACGTCCTTGCTGCGCAGACGGCGACGGCCTTCCCGCAGCACAAAGATGATGAATACATACCCCAGGGCACTGCCCAGCCCGAAGGCCACGCTTTCCACCAGGGTATAGTTCTGGTTGGCACAGATGAGCAGTGTGCCCAGCACGGCAGTGCTGCAGGCCCCCAGCGAAATCTGGGCATGGCAGGCCTGGCGCTGGCGGCGGGGCAGCAGGAAAAGCAGCACCCAGGTGACTGCCATAGCCAGCGTGCCGCAGGTCAGATAGACCAGCGGGCGCAGCGCCGAAATGGGCAGCCAGGCGGGCAGATACCCCCGCAGCCAGGGAAAGAACAGATTGTGCGCCGCCCAACCCAACGGGGCAGACAACACCATGACCAGGATCAGCGGCAGACAGAAGTCCCACACCTGGGCCTTGTGGTCCGGCACCAGCTTGAGCAGCCGGGTCACACCCAAGGCACGGGCCAGGATCACATTCTCGGCGAAGATGGCCAGCCCCATATAGCTGATGAACTGCAGCACGCCGCCCAGCAGGGACTGAAACTCAACGTTTGCGGTTGGCATACAGGCGACGCACCTCCTCATGCTTATAGTCGGTGTAAGCGTTGGCCACGGCGCACCAGACAGCCGCGATCACACCTACCAGGAAGAACCCGCCCGCAGGCAGCGCCGCCAGCGGCAGCAGTTCCACCTGCAGCACGGCATGACCAAACACGGCACCGGTGGCCAGGAATTCCCGCAGGCATCCCACGATGAGCAGCGCCGCACACATGCCCAGGCTGTTGTTGAAGCCGTGGCGCAGCGCATCACCCAACGGTTCCAGTTCGGTAAACTCCATGCGTTTGACGATGGCCGGTTCCGCCACCAGGATGGGCAGGTAGATGCCCAGCACCGTCAGGTCGTTGCCAAAGAGATAGTTGAGCAAAATATACACCGGAATGTAGAGCAGCGCCGCCGAATAGCAGTAGATCACCGGGCGGAACCGGTTGCCGGTCAGGTGGCAGACCGCCACCGCCAGCACCCGGGTGCAGGTGACCAGCAGCAGGCAAGCCACGCAGAGCATCAGGGCCCGTTCCCCGTCCAGTGCCGCGCCGATGACCGGTGCCAGGCCCAGGCCCCGCACCATCACGGGGTTGGAAAGCCAGATGTGATCGCTGCGGATCTTTTCATTCAGGCGGGCCTCCGCCTCGGCGCGGGTACGGGGCAGGGCCGTGGCGGAACGGGGGGATTCCTCGCTGTGGCTGGCCGGGCGTGCCGGTGCCTGCGGGGCGGCTTTGGCCGGAACAGGCGTCGGCATCGTGCGGGTCGGCTGCTCCGCCTCCGTCGGGGAAACCGCCGCAGCGGGTGCCGCGGGGGTCTGCACAGGCGCGGGGGCCGGCCTGGTTTTGGCTTCGGCGGGTCTTAATGACCGGGCAGCGGGCCGGGATGGACGGACCGGGGCCGCCGGTTTGGCTGGTGCGGCATCTGGTCCGGCAGGTGTCGCTTCCGCCTGACGGCGGGCGGCCTCCCGCCCTTCCCGCTCTTTGCGCAGCTGCTCCAGCATGGCCTGCCGTTCCTCCTGGGTGTGGCGGGGACGGCTTTTAGGAATGATCCGATGCGGGTCAGGCGCAGCAGGCTGGGTGGATGCCGTCAGGCCAGGCAGCGGGGCTCCCTGCATCTGGGCAAGGGCCTGTTCGATCTCCGCCCGGGAAGCCCCCTGCTCCGCCATGGAGCGGGCCTTTTCCAGCATCTCTTTGGTGATATGGGGGATAATCAGCGTTTCGGAATGTTCCTTCCCCTTGCGGCGGTTATTCCGGTTTGGTAAATTTGGCAAGGCGCCGTTCCTCCTTCCTCATAAAGCGGATGCGCTCGGTGCGGTGGCTGATCAGGTCCAGCCATTCGGGAATGGCACCCACAATGAGCAGCGCAAAACACACCGCGCTCTCGTAGGGGCTGAAGATGCGGAACGCAAAGGTAGCAATGCCCAGCGCCGCGCCATAGACGATGCGGCTGCTGGTGCGGTTGGGCATGGTGACCGGTTCACAGATCAGGAACAGTCCGCCGAATAGCGCCGTGCCGGAAAGAATGATATATTTTTCCAGATAGATACGTTGACGCACATATTCCCAGGGCCAGCTGAGTACCGGCAGTTCGTTGAGCTGGGGCAGCAGCCAGGGCAGGCCGATACAGAACGCAAAAAACGGAATCAGCACCGACAGTTTCACATGGCCGCGCACCAAAAGGAACAGGCCGCAGGCCATGATCACAAGCGCGGCGCTGGTGCCCAGTGCTGCCGATACGTTGCCGGTAAGCAGGTTCATAGTACTGGCGCTGGGCAGGCCGCCGTCCCGCAGGGTGGCGTTCATGCCCTGAACCAGTGTGGTGTCCACCGTACCGAACAGAGGCAGTCTGGTGCCCGGCAGCGGATACTGGTAAACGCTGTCCGGCCAGGAAATACCGGCCACCGCCATGCCTGCTGCTGCCGGGTGGAAGGGATAGTGTCCCTCACCGCCGAAAGCCTCCTTGACCAGCACGGCAGTGATCACCGCCACCACAACCACGGAGTAAGGCACCGTGGCAGGCATCATCAGCACGATCAGCGCGGCAAAGCACTCGCTGGAGGGTTCATGGGTCTGATAGCCTTCGCCGTGCAGGGGCGCCAGCGCACAGTCGCACAGGTAGGCCGTCAGCAAGCCCGCCAGCAGCAGCAGCGCCGGACGTGCACCGTAATAGTAGCATGCCATTCCCACCAGGGGGACAGAACACCACAGCAGACCGCTGTAGTAGGCATGATTCTCGCTGCGTTCAATCGTAACACGTTTGGGCATGGGGTCGGGTTCTCCTTTGTTTGGTTCAGGCTTGGCCGTGCAACAGGCGCAGCACCGCCGCCGGGTCCTCTGCATGGAACAGCGAATTGCCCGCTACCAGCCAATCGGCACCGGCCTGCACACAGCGGGGACCAGTCTCGCCGTTGATACCGCCATCCACCTCGATCAGGGCGTTGCTGCCCCGGCGTGCACACTCGGCACGCAGAACAGCAATGCGCTGGGGCGTAGCAGGCAGAAATTTCTGGCCGCCAAAACCGGGTTCCACGCTCATCACCAGGACCAGGTCTACTTCGTCCAGGTAGGGGAAGACAGCTTCCACCGGCGTACCGGGGCGGAAGCTCAGCCCTACCTGGCAGCCTACGGCGCGGATGGCCGCGATGGTCTGGCTGACACTGTCCGGCACAGCCTCCAGATGGAAGGTGATCAGATCGGCCCCCGCTTTGGCAAAATCCGCTGCGTAGCGGGCAGGGTCGCTGATCATCAGGTGTACGTCGTACCCGGCGTCGGGCAGCGCGTCGTGCAGACAGCGCAGCACCGGTGCGCCGTAGCTGATGTTGGGCACGAAATGCCCGTCCATCACATCAATGTGTAAAAGGTCCACACCCGCCCGCAGCAGACGGTCACAGTCCCGGTGCAGATGGGCAAAATCCGCTGACAGGATCGAAGCGGCTACTTTCGTCATAAAACTCTCCCTTTATATTCCCTCTGTGCGCCGGGCGGGTCTGCCGCACGGCGATATACTTTATTATTATAGCCCATCGCCGGGCAAAAAGCAAGGTGCGCCCGCAGACCCGAAAAACACCGCAGGCCCGCCTGCCGGCAGACCTGCGGTGTGATGGGTCACGCCAGTTCGGCGTGCGCCCGTTGAAGCGCCACTTCAATGACACGGTCCATGTCGTAATATTTGTATTCTCCCAGACGACCACCGAACAGTACATCGGGTTCATTGTCGGCCAGCTTGCGGTACCGGTCGTAGAGCGCGCCGTTGGTTTCGTCGTTGACCGGGTAGTAGGGCTCGTCACCGGGCTGCCACTCGGCAGAATATTCCCGGCTGATGACCGTCTTGGTTCCCGGTTCGGTAGAGCCGAACACAAAGTGTTTATGCTCGATGATGCGGGTGAACGGCGTTTCGGCATCGGTATAGTTGATGACCGCATTGCCCTGGTAGTTGGGCATATCCAGCGTTTCGGTCTCAAAGCGGACGCTGCGGTACTGCAGGGCTCCCAGCCGGTAGTCGAAGTAAGCATCAATGGGCCCGGTGTAAACCACTTTGCGTGCCGTTTTGGCCAGCGATTCCCGATCTGCCAGGTAGTCGGTGTGCAGGCAGACATCCACACCGTCCAGCAGGTGCGCCACCAGGGCGGTGTAGCCCTCGTTGGGAATGCCCTGGTACAGGGCGTTGAAGTAGTTGTTGTCGAAAGTCAGGCGTACCGGCAGCCGCTGGATGATAAAGGCAGGCAGCGCGGTGCAGGGGCGGCCCCACTGTTTTTCGGTGTAGTGTTTGACCAGCTTCTCATAGATGTCCACGCCCACCAGGTTGATGGCCTGTTCCTCCAGGTTTTTGGGGTGCGGCGTGTAATGGGCCGCGCGCTGTTCCTGGATTTTTGCCTGGGCCTCTGCCGGGGTGACCACCCCCCACATCTTGTTGAAGGTGTTCATGTTGAAGGGCATGTTGTACAGTTCACCCTTGTAGTTGGCCACCGGCGAATTGGTGTAGCGGTTGAAAGTGGCAAAACGGTTGACGTAGTCCCATACCTGCTTGTTGTTGGTGTGGAAAATGTGGGCGCCGTAGCGGTGCACGGCGATGCCTTCCACGTCCTCAGTATAGATATTGCCGGCGATGTGGCCGCGCTTGTCGATCACCAGGCAGTGCTTGCCCGCAGCCGTGGCCTCATGGGCAAAGACCGCGCCGTACAGCCCGGCGCCGACGATCAGGTAGTCGTACATACAAATTCCTCCTGTTTTTGCTGGGATACAGCTTGGAAATACCGGCGGCGCCGGTGCGCCCGGAATGCCCGGACCGCAAAGAAAGCCAACCCCGCCCAGGTCAGCAATGTCACGGCCTCGGCCAGGCGCCACGCCAACGGCGGCGCGTACCGCACCTGCACAGTGCCGGTATACCCGGCGGGCAGAGTCAGTGCCAGACAGTGGCGGTCATCCTGCGTCAGGGGCAGCACCTGCCCGGTCACGGTGTCCACCGCTGTGTAGTGGCGGTAAGCCAACAGCGGCAGACCGATCTCTGCCGGAGCATCGGTAGGGTTGCTGCACACCACGGTCCGTCCGGGCTGCCATTGGACGGTCACTTCCAGGTCCGGCACCGTGACCTGCACCGTGTCAAAGGTGGCCAGGTCGGTGCCTGCCGGCAGATAGTCGTAGCCCATCGTCTCATAGGGGAAAGCCGTCATGGTTTCCACCCCAATCAAGGTCATGGTTCCCTGGCTGTAGGCGTAGCCGCAGTAAAAGCTGCCGGTGTAGAGCAGCGCAGCTGCCACCAGCACTGCCGCTGCGGTCCGCGCTGCGCGCGGTGCCGCGGCTTGCAGCAGACGCAGCCCCAGCACCGCCAATACCCCCAACAGCACGCAGGCCACCGCCAGATATCGCCAGCTGAACTGGGGTTTGAGCAGCAAGTCCACGATTTTTTGGGGCAGTTTGTTGGCCAGCCAGTCCCAGGGGAAAGCCGCTGAGGAAAGCCACAGTGCCAGCAGGCACAGTGCCAACGACACCCGTAGTCCCCGCCAGTAAAAGCTGTCTGCCGCACAGGCGCGCCACTGGTCCCGGTGCAGACAGCACCATAGGGCCAACCCCAACGCGGCACACCCCGCCAGGCCCAGAGTCAGGGGCATATCCCCCGCCGTGCCCAGCCCTGAACTGCCCCCTGCCCGGCCAAAAAAGCCGAACAACTGGAGCAAATAGGTGCCGGTGGATTGCAGCGGTGCGGGATGGATATCGCTGATCATCACATATTCATGGCGCAGCGTATCCACGCAGGGCAGCAGAAACCAGGCCGTAAGGCCCACTGCCACCCCGGCTGCCTGCAGCGCAGCCCGGAGACGGGCCGGGCGAAGCATGACCGGCAGACACGCCAGCCAGAACAGTACCAGGAACATCGCCGCCAGTTCGGTGGTCAGCAGGTGGCTCTGCACAATGCCCGCCATGCCGAAAGCCAACGGCAGCCAGTCCCGGGGGGCGGGGTGCTCATTCCGGGCGATAGCCCAAGTCCCCAGCACCACCAGCGGCAGGAACATCATGGCAGTATACTCCCCCACCGAAGCCCGCAGCAGCAGATTGGTCAGCCGGTAAGCGCACAGCGTGTAACAGAAAGCCGCCACCACGCCATACTGCCGGTTGCCGCCGATACGGGCAAAGCTGTAGTACGCCAGCAACATGGTAGCGGCGTTGACCAGCACGGCATAGACCTGATAACAGGTCTGCAGCGGCAGGAAAGCGTTGTAGAGCAGCGCCGGAAGGTAGAGGAAAAAGTCACAGTAGTACAGCGGTGTGGCCCCGCCATAACCGTTGAACGCCCCCGAGGCAATGCGCACGGGGAATTGCCCTTCTGCCATGGCCTGAGCTGCCGCCCAGATGCGGAAACAGTGGAAGTTCAGGTCGTGGCCGGTGTACAGGAAGTCGGCAAAATAGGGCAGACTGGCCAGCAGGATGCCGCCTGCCAACAGTGCCGGCACGCCCCAACCGCCCCGGGGAGCGCGGCCCCGGCCAAGGAAAAACAGCCATAGCAGTATATCCGCCGCCACGAAAAGCAGCAGCCACCCCACCAGAGAGACGAGCCGCCAGACTGGCTGTTCGGCCAGCGTCACACTTTGCAGCGAAATGTCCCCCTGCCCATCCCCGGCAGGAGTCACCGTCATCGTCAGGTCATCCAGCGTCACCGCTGTGCCCACCCAAAGGCGGGCCGTCACCGTGCTGTAGACTGACGTGAGGGTGATGGTATCGCTGCGCAGGGCTGCCGGATTGCCGGCCGAGACAAAGTCCAGGGTCGCCAGGGCGCCGGTGCTTTCTTGCGTTTCCGGGACGCCGTAGCATACCGTTACCCGGTAGCCGCCCGAGGGCAGCATCATGGGTTCACTGACCCGGGCTGTCCCGTCCGCTGTTTCAGTTAATGTATCCAGCGGCACATCCAGCGACACCAGTGGCCGCAGCGATGCCGCAACCAGCGCCGCCAGAATCAGCAGCTGGGCCAGCAGCACAGCGCCAAAGAGCGGAAAACGCCGGACAAAAGACCGCGCGCGGAACACGGCGCTCATTGCTCCGCCATGTGGTGCCAGTGATGCACGGTCTGCAGCTGGAACTCAAAATCCCGGGCGTCCTTGGCCAGCTGGCTGGACAGGATGATGCCGGAAATAAAGAGCAGCAGCGCCGCCACCAGCACAAAACCGCAGACGATCAGCGTGGGGAAACGGGGCACCAGCCCGGTATGGAAGTATTCGTTGAGGACCGGGATCATAAAGCCTGCGCCGAACACCGCCAGTACCGCGGCGATCATGCCGAAGAACTGGAAAGGGCGGTAATTCTTGAACAGCCGGGCAATGGTGCCCAACACCTTGAAACCGTCGGAATAAGTGTTGAGTTTGCTCTCCGAACCTTCAGGGCGGTCCCGGTATTCGATGACCACATTGTCCACCTGCATGTTGCGGTGCAGAGCGTGGATGGTCATCTCGGTCTCGATCTCAAACCCGCGGGAAAGCACCGGATAGGTCTTGACGAACTGGTAGCTGAAAGCGCGGTAGCCGGTCATGATATCCTTGACCTTTCCGCCAAACAGATTGTTGGTGCAAAAGCGCACCAGGTCGTTGCCGAAGTTGTGGAAAGGCCGCTTGTTCTGGGTGTAATAGGTGCTGGAAAGCCGGTCTCCCACCACCATATCGGCCTGACGTTCCGTAACGGCTTTTACCATTTCCGGCGCGGCTTCAGCGGGATAGGTATCGTCGCCGTCCACCAGCACATAGGCCTCGGCATCGATCTCCCGGAACATCCGCCGCATGACATTGCCCTTGCCCTGCTGGTATTCGTGACGCACCACCGCCCCTGCCTTTGCAGCCAGTTCTGCGGTGCCGTCCGTTGAATTGTTGTCGTATACATAGATGGTTGCCTGCGGCAGAACCCGCCGGAAATCGGTCACCACCTTTTCCACAGTTTTGGACTCATTGTAGCAGGGAATCAAAACGGCGATCTTATCCATAAACAGGGCCTCACTTTCTTGTCTTTACATCCAGAATTGCACCAGCCGGCTGACATTGTAATACAGCGACGGGTTCATGCCGCGCAACCACGGCTCCATGGCGAACAGCGTACAAAAACGGTAGAAAACCGCCCAGACCAGGGCCAGTACCATAGCGACCCGCAGGGCCGGTAACAGCGCCGCCGCCACCCGTTCCCCCGCAGCGGTATAGCGTGCCAACGCGCCTTCCGCCAAAAACCAGCACAGCGCTGCCCCCAGCAGCAAAACAGGGCTGTAGTCCATCAGGTAACGGTAAAGCACACCGGCCATCTGGCAATCCACCACCGTTATGACCGGCATGGACAACAGGGCCCCATAGACCACCGCTGCCGCGGCAGGACGGCGGCGCAGCGCCCGGCGTCCCAACGGTACGGCAGGCAGCACCATCGCCCAGGTATAGGGGGTGGCAGCCAGCATGCCGCCGCAGAACTTTTCGCTGATGGTGCGGATGATGGCGTTGGTCTGGACATCCGTTTCCCGCAGGTATGGGAACACACTGTCCAGCCGGGGCAGGTCCAACAGACTGGTAAATACCGCCGGGCCGATGCGCACCACATTGAAACCGCGTTTGGTCATATCGTTGCCGGTAATATTATAGTTGGCACCGAAATCAAAGGGAGAGCCGAACCGGGCATAGTTGTACCACATGAGCCCGGCTGCCACCAGCAGAATGGGCAGCAGGAACGCCGCAGCTTCCCGCAGGCCGGCACGGCTGAACAGACGGCGGTGGGTGATATAGCGCTTCCACAAAATGGGAAGCGCCAGAAAGGCAAACAGTTCCATCTGGGGGCGGCACCCTGCCACCAGCGCCACGCACAGGCTCCCTGCGGCCAGCTTGACCGTAAGAACACCGGTACGGGTAATCGGGGTGGCCGCACTGGACAGCCACAGCCACAATCCCAGCATAAGCAGCGCCGCGCCGCACAGAATCGCGTATTCGTAGATATAGGGACGCACCAGCAACGTATAGAGCTGGCTGCCCAGCACCACCGCCGCCACGGCCAGCAGATAGGCCGACGACGAGGTGGCCGGGAACCACCGCCGCACCATATGCCCCACCACACCGAAAACCGCCGCCAGAAAGACAAGTCCCAGCACCACCATGCAGAGGGCGTAGGCAAGGTTCTCTATGCCGGTGATTGCCTCAAAAGGCAGCTGGAACAACAGGCAAGGCACGATGCCAAAGTAAACGTAATACCTGCCATTGTAAAAAGCGTGGTCCCATCGTCCACCCTGGATACCGATGGCGTCCCGGGCCGCGGCATCGTAAGGATTTTCCATTGCCGCAAGTTCTGCGGGTGGGTCCTCTTCCAGGTCCAGGCGGCCATTGAGCAAGCTGTGGGCCAGGGCACCGTACTGCTGATAGACAAAGCTGACAGGGCTTTGTCCGTCCCAAAAGGCGGTATTGTAATGTTCCGTTGCCAGGCCGGAGTTTCCGGGCTGCCAGAACGGCACCACCACCACAAAGGCTGCCAGCACACAGCCCAGGGCCACCGCTGCCGCCCGATCACAGACGTTGCCGGCCAGCCAGCGCCGATGCCACAGCCCGCTGCCGGGCCGCAGCAAGTAAATCGCGCCAAAAATCAGCCACAGGGCCGCAAAGCGCAGCAGCGAGAACTGCATCGGGCGAGGTGCGTTGGCCGTTATGCCGGTCATACCGCAAGCCACAGGGTACTGGGCGTATGAACTGCTGTAGCCTACAGCCTTCATCGTCAGCGTCCCCACCTTCCCGGTCAGGTCCAAACTGACTGTATGAGTGCGGGGCGCCTGAATGGCTACCTCCCAGGTGCCGAAGCGGATCAGTGCACCGTTGGCTTCATCGGTTGCTTCGATCTCAAAGGTAAAGGTGCTGTCCTCATGGAGCAGATCCGTATCGGTATTGACCAGGTTATCCATCTGCAGGTTGTAAATGGGCTGGTCGATCTGTAAAAAGCGCAGGTAGGGACGGTCTTCGTCCAGATAATACAGCCCCTGGTCCCTGCCCACATTCACCATGGGGTCCAGGTAGTCCATCAGCTGGAAAGGCTCATAGCTATGGGTGTTGAAATAGGCAACATTGCCGACGAACACTTCCGCCCCCAGAGCCAGCACCACCAGAAGCGGCAACACCGCCACCGCGCCACGCCGCCAGAATATCCGAAGTCCGGCACTGCAGAAACCAGCCCAGCTGCACAGGGCTGTAATCGCCAGCAGCCGGAACCCGTCAAACCCCACGGTCAGACCAGGCCGGTGATAGGCGCACAGGCAAAAGACCCAGGTCGCCAGCCACAGACCGGCTGCCCAGCCTGCGTCGCACAAACGCACCGCCCGGCGTCCCGGCACCGCCGGAAGCAAGCCGAAAATTACCGCCGCCAGAGCAGTCGTCACCAGAGCCAATCCAATCATCATTTCCCTGTTCCCTCAGCCATGTGTATCACCGTACACTCGCTATATTTTCAAGCCGCAAATTACTGGGCGGCATACTGTTTGATCTGTTCCAGCCAGAATGCCGCGGTCTTGTCCCAGCTGTATTTTTGCAGCACCTTGTCGGGCGGGGCCACCGGCTGGGCTGTCAGCGCGTCCAGGTCCACCTCGTAGTCATGGGGGTCGAAGTAGCGCGCCGTATCACCGTACAGTTCCGGCAGGCAGGTGGCCCGGGCCAGCGCGATGGGCGCCCCAAGAGCCAGGGCTTCCAGCGGTGGGATGCCGAACCCTTCGAACACTGCCGGGTGCAAAAACAGCTTGCAGTTTTTCATCAAAGCGGCATTTTCCCGGTCACTGACATAGCCCGGGTAAAATACGTTGCCGGTGTCTTTGGCTTCGGCGTCGTCCCCAAAGGCCCGCAGGTCCTTGCCGCCGGCCACCACAAAAGTCTTGTCCGGGTTGCGGCGGGCCACTTCCCGAATCCACTTGAAATTCTTGTGCTTGGCCATGCTGCCCAGGGCGTAGAAATATTCGCCTTTCTGCACGCCGGGCAGTTTATCAAAGATATGCTCGTCGGGCACCACGTCCCGCATATGTTCCCAGCCGTTGTAGGTGACGCCGATCTTGTCCAGGGGAATGCCCAGCTTTTTGCTGATGAGATGCCGTTGGTCGTCGCTGACCGTAAACACCCGCCGGGCAAACCATTTGGTGGACAGGCAATGCACCCAGAACTTGAAGCGGAAAAAGCCCCGGTCGGTGTCCATGACCAGGGGACGGATATCGTGCAGCACTACCACGCTGCGGCGGGTCATGAGCATATCGCTGGCCAGGCCTACAAAAAAGGCATGGTTGCGCTGCAGATAGGCGGGCAGCACTGCCATGTTATAGAAGTATTTGACCGCCTTGAGAGGCACCAGCCGGATGTTTTTCAGTTCCGGCAGATGGATGGGACGGCCGTCGTCCCGGTAGGCGATGCGCACGTCCAGGCCGGTGCCTTCCAGCAGCTTGTCCAGGCGCACCACTGTCTCGTAGACGTAGCGGGGAATGCCGGTGATGTTGTCACACAGCACTGTACCGTTGATGACGATGGGGTTCAATCCAGTTCCTCCTTCTCCCAGTGGGAGCAGTTCAGCAATTCCTGCTGCCAGTCGGCCATACGGCGCGCACAGTAGGCCCGCAGTTCCTGTTCAAACCGTTCTTCGCTGAAAGAACGGCTGTGTTCACGGATCATCTCTTTGGTGCAGGCCACGCCGTCCCGCTCGAAAATCTCGATGCAGTTCATCAGGCTCTCCACCGTCTGCTCGGCAAACCAGTAACCGGTGCGCCCGGGCAGCACCGTCTCACAGGCACCGCCCCGGCCATAGGCCAGCACAGGAGTACCGGCAGACTGAGCCTCTACGGGCGTGATGCCGAAATCCTCCTCGCCGGGGAAGAGGAAAGCCTTGGCACGCAGGTAATAGCCGCGCACTTCTTCATCCGAGAGACCGCCGCCCTTGAATTCTACGGTAGGTCCTGCCATAGCCTTGAGCTTGGCTTCCTGGTCGCCGGTGCCAATAACGATAAGCCGTTTGCCCAGTTTGGTGCAGGCCGCAACGGCCAGATCCACCCGCTTGTACCAGGTCAGACGGCCCACGGTCAGGTAAAAGTCCTGCTTTTTCACAAAGGGTGCTTCGTTGATATGGCAGCAGGGATAGATCACATCGCTGTCGCGCCGGTAATATTTCTTGATACGCTGGGCGATATAATGGGAGTTGGCAATGAAATAATCCACCCGGTCAGCGGCGCAGCGGTCCCACTGGCGCAGCTTGTGCATCTGGTGGGGCATGACGGCCCGCACCAGCCAGTTGGCGTTGTCCCGGTAGGTGTAATAAAAATCCCACACATAACGGATGGGGGTATGGCAGTAGCAGATATGTACAGCGTCCGGCCGGGTGATGACCCCCTTGGAGCAAGAAGAGGAGGAGGACAGCACCAGATCATACTCCGACAGGTCCAGCGCCTCAAAAGCGCCGGGCATCAGCGGCAGCAGTTTTTTGTACAGTTTGGTGGCAAACGGAATCTTCTGCACCCAGGTGGTACGGATATCGTAGTCCTTGAACCACGCAGGCATCTTCTTTTCATCATAGACCAGCGTGTAGATCACCGCGTTGGGGAATACATGGTGCATGCAGTCCACCACCCGGTCGGCGCCCGCATAGGTCACCAGCCAGTCGTGTACGATGGCCACTTTTGGTTCGGTCTTGCTCATAGCGTTCACCCGCTCTTCTGCGTATTACTGCAATTTCTCGTCGTTGATCATTTTACCGCCGAACACCGTGCGGAAGATGATCTTGATGTCCAGCGCCACGGTCCAGTTCTCGATATACCAGATATCATACCGGATGCGCTCGGCGATGTCGGTGTCGCCCCGCAAACCGTGGATCTGCGCCCAACCCGTGCAGCCGGGGCGAACCTGCTGGCGCACCAGGTAGCGAGGGATTTCTTCTTTGAAATGCTCCACATGGAAAGGCACCTCGGGCCGGGGGCCCACCAGCGACATATCCCCTTTCAGCACGTTGAAAAACTGGGGCAGTTCGTCCAGGCTGAATTTACGGATCAGGCTGCCGAACCGGGTTTTGCGGGGGTCCACGTCGGTGGACCAGCCGGTCTGCTGGTCGGCGTTGACCCGCATGGAGCGGAATTTGTACATCATAAAGGGCTTTTTGTTCAAGCCGACCCGCTCTTGCCGGAAAATCACCGGTCCCGGGCTGGACAGTTTGACACCGATGGCCGTGACCAGCATGACGGGGCTGGTCAGCACAATGAGCACCAGGCTGCCCACAATGTCCAGACCCCGCTTGACGGCGGCATTGAGCAGGTTGTCGAAGGGGGTCTGCCGTACGTTGATGAGTTTGCACTCGTCCAGCACGTCGATGGTGGGCCGGGCGGGCAGATAGTCGCTGTAAAAAGGCACCATGGTGATGCGGGTGCCGTGTTTGTCACAGGCGGCAAAGGTGTGGGGCAGCAGGGCAATCTCATCAGCTTCCAGCGCCACCACCACTTCGTCGATATTAGGGTCCTCCAGGCAGTCGTTCAGCTTTTCATACCCGCCGAAATAGGGCACGCCCAGGCCCGGTTCCTCCACCGCAGCCAGGTAGCCGTCCACCACAAAGCCGTAGTAGGGGTTGTGTTCCAGCGCCCGCAGATACAGTGCGGCAGACTTGCCGCCCCCCACCAGCAGGATATGGCGCAGTCCCTCTCCCCTACGGCGGCGGGCCCGGTCATACCAGCGGCGGATCATTCGTTTGGCCACCACAAAACCCGTGGCAAACAGGTAGAACAGCCCCAACACCACCCGGGAATAATCATCCAGGTGGAAAAGGTAGAGGATAAAGACGAAAACCAGAATGCCGCCGCCATTGATAATGGCGATGCGGGTGCTGCGCTCCGACAAGCCGCGCAGCCGGGAATTGCTGTAGATACCCGCCATCCAGTAGATACCTACCAGCAGCAGCGAGGTGACCAGACCGGCCAGGATGTTGCGGGGGTCCCGGGCCACATCCAGCGCGGGACCTGCGCCGCCCGGCTCAAAAAAGCGCACATAATTGAAGCGTACATAGTTGGCCAGCAGGAAACCGGCAAACAGCAGCAGCGCGTCGAGCAGGCCGCTCAGGATATTTTTATAGCGTTGGTTTTTTTCCAGCACCGACGGCGCCCTCCCTTATTGTAGTGAATGTTCCCGCCCCTGCAGAGCGCAGACCATCTTAGTAGCATAGCATATTTCGCGCCGGATTGCAATCAGCGGTACAGTTCCTGCAGCTGGTCCAGCGTCTTACGCATCTCGGCCCGGACCTCGGGCGGGCCGGCAATGGCCACCCCGGGCCCAAACCCCGCCACCCAGCCGAAAAACTGGGGGCTGACCTGCACCGGCACCGTAAGGGTAAAGTGTTCGCCATCTGCCTGGGGATTCAGGATCGGCCCGGTGCCAAAACGGTCTATCATGGCCCCGGCAAATCGGTTTTCACACAGAAGCGTCACTTTTTTCAATGGTCCGTTGAACATGCCGAACATCTGCTGCATATAGATGTTCACATCAAAGGCCGCATACTCGGCGGCACCTTCCCGCCGGAAACCGGCCAGCTGGTGCACGCCCTGCATCTTGTCCACACGGTAGTGTTTGAGGCGCCCCTCGGTATAGGCGATCAGGTAATAATTTCCGTTTTCCCACACCAGCACCCAGGGGCTGACCCGGTAGAGCTGGCCGTCATGGCGGGGCGTCATTTTTTTCTGCAAGTTCCAGTCGCAATATTTGAACTGCACCTGCTCCCCTGCCGTAATAGCCCCGTGGAGGGCGTCCACTGTGTAAAGGATTTTTTCGTCAGTGCTCTTGATGCGCCCGCTGACCAGTACTTTGCGGTCCAGTTCATCCTGATGATAGCGGGAGGTGAACTGCCCCAGTTTGTCGATCAAGGTTTTGGATTTACGGGCCGTGATGAACTTGCTGGCATACACAGCATCCACCAGCAGCTTGAGTTCCGCCAGTTCAAACAGTGCACCGGTCATATAGTACCCACCGCCCCGGCCTCGCAGCTGCACAATCTCATAGGGAGCCCCGGGCAGGGCGTTCAGCGTTTCCAGATCGCCGTAGACGCTTTTACGCTCCGCCTCCACGCCGTGTTCCTGCAGCTTTTCCACCAGCTGGGGCACGCTCAGCGGGTGTTTTTCGTCAGTTTCGCGCAGCAGGATCTGCAAAAGTACAAGGAGTTTGCGTTTTTGACCTTCTTTGCGTGGCATACGCGCCGCCCCCTAATTTTTGATATACAGTCCCATTATACACTCTGCAAAGCATTTGGGCAAGGTCTGTGCCAAAGTTTACAACTGCACCACGCAAAAAACCGCCGCCCGGCGGATGCCGGACGGCGGCTGCGTATCAGCTGTGCAAAGGAAATCAGGCGTTGACCTGAGAAGCGGCCACGGCGCAAGCCACGGTCATACCGACCATGGGGTTGTTGCCGGCGCCGATCAGGCCCATCATCTCCACGTGAGCGGGCACGGAGGAAGAACCAGCGAACTGGGCGTCGCCGTGCATACGGCCCATGGAGTCGGTCAAGCCGTAAGAGGCAGGACCGGCAGCCACGTTGTCGGGATGCAGGGTACGGCCCGTGCCGCCGCCGGAAGCGACGGAGAAGTACTTCTTGCCGTTCTCCAGCGCCCACTTCTTGTAGGTGCCGGCGACCAGGTGCTGGAAGCGGGTGGGGTTGGTGGAGTTGCCGGTGATGGAAACTTCCACGCCCTCGGCCTTCATGATGGCGACGCCTTCCAGAACGTCGTTGGCGCCGTAGCACTTGACGGCGGCGCGCTCACCCTCGGAATAGGGGGTGGAGTTGACGACCTTCAGCTCACCGGTCTTGAAGTCGTACTCGGTCTGCACATAGGTAAAGCCGTTGATGCGGCTGATGATCATGGCGGCGTCCTTGCCCAGGCCGTTCAGGATAACGCGCAGGGGCTCCTTGCGGACCTTGTTGGCGGTGCGGGCAATGCCGATGGCGCCTTCGGCGGCAGCGAAGGACTCGTGGCCGGCCAGGAAGGCGAAGCAGTGGGTGTCGTCATCCAGCAGCATGGCGCCCAGGTTGCCATGGCCCAGGCCGACCTTGCGCTGCTCGGCAACAGAGCCGGGCACGGTGAAGGCTTCCAGGCCTTCGCCGAT
>DXBO01000154.1 GCA_019116485.1 Candidatus Gemmiger excrementavium | reverse complement strand
CCCAGGCGTTCATTGAGCGCAAGGAGGTCACCTATTCCTATGAGGACGGCGGCCTGTACCACTTCATGGACGTGGAGACCTACGACGACATCCCCGTCAGCGCTGCCGACGTGCCGGATAACTTCAAGTTCTGCAAAGAGAACGACACCTGCAAGCTGCTGAGCTACAAGGGCAAGGTCTTCAGCGTGGAAATCCCCAACTTTGTGGAGCTGGAGATCACCGCCACCGAGCCCGGCATCAAGGGCAACACCGCCACCAACACCCTGAAGCCCGCCACCGTGGAGACCGGCGCCGAGATTCGTGTGCCTCTCTTCATCAATGAGGGCGACAAGGTCCGCATCGATACCCGCACCGGCGAGTATATGGAGCGCGTCAACTGATTTTTCTTTGCCGGGCCTGGCTGACCGCCGTGCCCGGCTTTTTCTGACAACAGCGATAACGGAGGAATACGACTATGGCGATGGATCTGAACGCAAAGGCCGCCTACATCCGCGGCCTTATGACCGGTATGGAGTTTGACCCTGCCTCCAAGAACGGCAAAGTCATTGCCGCTATGATGGACCTGCTGGAAGAGATGGCCGCCACCGTGACCGAACATGACAATGCCCTGGACCAGGTCTATGACGAACTGGAGACTCTCGACCAGGATCTGGACGACCTGGTGATGGACCTCTACGGCGAGGACGAGGAAGACGGGGAAGAGGACGAGGACCTCTACGAAGTGACCTGCCCCAACTGCGGTGCCGTGGCTACCGTGGACGAGGAGACGCTGATGGACCCGGACCAGGAACTGGTTTGCCCCAACTGCGGTGCTGCCTTTGACATTGAACTGGAAGGCACCGAGGAAGAGGAACCCGAGGACCCCGACCAGCCCGACCAGGAGTAACAGCCTTACCACAAAGAGCCCCTTGCACCGCAAGGGGCTCTTTTGTTTCACAGGGGGGAGCATTATGGCGCTGGAGATTTTGTCGGTCCTTCTGCCGCTGGGGGCGGTGTTGTGCTTTGGATGGGGCAGCTGGCAGTGTGCCCGGCGCACACTCTTTCCCCGGTTCCGGCCCCGTGGGCAGGAGACCGGCGGCACCGGGCGGGCAGCCTTGCTGTGCCTGCTGGTGGGGGCCGGGGTGCAGGGGGCTTTTGTGCTATGGTGCCTGTGCAGATATCCGGGTACGCCGCTGCTGCAGGCACTGCAGCAGCAGTTTTACGGCAATACCGACGCCCGCCACTACATCGACCTGGCCTTGTACGGTTACGGCAGCGGGGAGCTGTTCCCCGAACAGTACCTGATGATCGTCTTTTTTCCGCTCTTTCCCTGGCTGCTGCGGCTGCTGAACCCTTTTGGCTGGCTGGACTGGGGCATATTGGCCCTGGCTGTACAGCCGCCCCTTTTTGCGGCGGCGGGGGCGGGGCTTTTTGCACTGGTGCGGGACCGTTTCGGCAAGGCTACGGCCTGGCGGACCTTGGCTTTGCTGCTGGTCAGCCCTGCATCGGTGTTCTTTTGGTCCCCCATGACGGAAAGCCTGTTTCTGGCGCTGAGCGTGTGGTATGTGTTTTGCCTGGAACGGGACCGCTGGGGCGGTGCGGCCTTGCTGGGGATGCTGGCGGGTTTGACCCGGGCACCGGGCGGGCTGCTGCTGGGGCTGGCGGTGTTGTATCTGGTGCAGCGGTGCCGCGGCGGGCGCAGGCCGCCCTGGTTTGCCTGGGGGGCCGCCCTGGCCCCGGCCCTGGGGCTGGGAGGCTATTTTGCCCTGAACCAATGGGTCTATGGCCGCTGGGACCAATATGCCGTCTACCAGAAAGAACATTGGGACCAGGGGATGGGGCTGTTCACCGAAACCATCCGCTATCACCTGCGATATCTGTTCAGCTGGTGGGATTCTGACCGCACCGCCGCTGTGTGGGTCTGTCTGACGGCGGTGGTGTGCATCCTGCTGGCTTTCGCCCTGTTGGCGGCGGCGGCCCGGCGCTTGCCCGCCAGTTGGCTGGGGTATGGGCTGGCCTATCTGGCGGTGACCATGGGGGCAACCTGGCTGCTCAGTGCCCCACGGTATGCGGTGGCGCTGTTCAGCCTGCCGGCAGCATTGGCCCTGCTGCTGCAGGGGCATCCCCGGCTGACCTGCTGTACCTGGGCGGTGCTGCTGGGGTTCAACCTTGCCTATACGGGGGCCTACCTGACCCACAGCGCCATCTATTGAAGGGAAAATGGTAACAAAAAAACAGCCCGTCACAGGATGGGCTGTTTTTGTTGCAGGGGTGTTGCCGTTTACTTTTTCTGCTGCAGTGCGCCCTGCAGCATGATATCGCCGAAGCTCAGGGCGTTGAACAGGCCGACCTTGTTGGCCTGACGGACGATGCGTTCCGGCAGCGGCTTGGACTCATCGGTGGAGAGCAGTACCAGGTGCACTTTGTCGGCCACTTCCACGCCGTTTTCCTTGCGGTTGCTCAGTACCTGCAGGTAGACCACATAGGGGTCGGTCATGGAACCGTAGTAGATGTCATTGCCGCAGCGCACCAGCGGGCGGCCTTTATAGGTCAGTTTCGGAGTGTATGCCATGGCGGAAACCTTCTTTCGCTCTTATTAAAATGTTATTATACCACAAAATACCGTCTATTACAAATCCAATTTGTCGCGCTCCACGGCCTCCTGGTTCAGGGCTACCTGTTCGGTCAAAATGCGCACCTTGCTGTCCAGCTGGCTCAGGCGGATGGACATGAAAAACTGTTTGGCCAGCAGCAGAAAGATAATGACGATATACACAAAGTTGATGGGGCTCATAAAGCCCAGCAGATCGGCGGCCCAATAGGCGATGCCGGGGAAGATGGCCAGCACCAGCAGCGCGGCGCTGAACACCAGCCAGAAGATGGTGTCCTCAATCTGCACCTTGGCCAGCCGTACACGCCGCAGGATAAAGCCCGCTGTAAACAGGCTGCCCACGATCAGGCAAATGCGGATGATCGTTTGATCGAACATGTTACAGGCTCCTTTCAGGGTAGGGGGACTCGGTATCGCGCTTGCGGAACCACTGGATCAGCAAAATGGAGATGGACATCTTGACCATATACTGTACGCTGTTCCAGAAATTCAGGTAACTCTGCCCGGCGGTGCGCTCGCCCATTTCTACCTGGACCTCCTGCACGGTGGCGCCGTTTTTAATCAGGTAACTCAAGGTATCCGGTTCGGGGCCGTAGTTCAGGTTTTGGGCAAACTCTTCCACCATGGCGCGGTTGAACATCCGCATACCGCTGGTGGGGTCGCAGATGGCCCGCCCGGTGGTCAGCCGGATGGACCAGCTGATGATATAGCTGCCCAGCATGCGCAGTGTCTTGGGCTTTTTCACGGTCAGAAAGCGGCTGCCGATGACGATATCGCTGCCTTCCTCCAACGCCTCCAGCATAGGGGCGATGTATTCCGGCTTGTGCTGGCCGTCGGCGTCCATCTGCATGGCGCAGTCGTAGCCGTTCTCTGCCGCGTAGCGCAGCCCGGTCTGGAACGCCCCGGCCAGGCCCAGGTTCACCGGCAGGTCAATGAGCCGGTAGCCATGCTGGCGGCACAGGGCGGCGGTTTTATCCCGGCTGCCGTCGTTGACGACCACATAGTCATACTGGGGGTAGCGGGTGGTCAGATCCTCTACCACGCGGACGATATTTTCTTCCTCGTTGTGGGCGGGGATCACGATGAGTAATTTGGACATCTTGGCTCCTTCCGGCTCAGGTGGCCTTTTGGGCTGTTTCCATCATTGTAGCAAAGACGGCCTGCCATGTAAAGTGGCCGCACAGATTGCGGTAGGCGGCATCGGCCCGGGTGCGTGCGGCGCCAGGGTCGGCCAGCAGGGTTTCCAACGCCCGGCGCAGCGTTTCAGGCCGGGTATCGGGCACAAAGGAGGCGCAGCCGTCCCCGGGCAGCAGTTCCCCGGTGCCTGCCGTGTGGGTGCACAGAATGGGGCAGCGGCAGGCCGCGGCCTCCAGCAGGGTGGTAGGGAACCCTTCGGCATACTCGGTGGGCAGGCAGTAGCAGTCCGCCTGGTCCAGCAGCTGGACGATTTGGGCATGGGGCAGTGCCCCCAGGGCATGGATAGTGCCACCCATGGCCCGCAGGGCTTCCTCCTCGGGGCCGGTGCCGGCCACAGCCAGCACACAGCCGGGCAGCTGCTGTACCGCTTTTGCCAGGCGCAAAGCGCCTTTTTCGGGGATCAAGCGCCCTATAAAGGCGATGAGATGCCCGCCTTCCGGTACATCCAGGGCTTTACGCCAGTCTACAGCATCTTCCGCCCGGGCCAGGGCGGCCAGCTCTGCGGGGTCCACGGCGTTGGGCAGCGTACCCGCCGCCGTGATGCCGAAGGTGCGCAGCCAGGTGCAGACATCCCGGGAGACCCCGTAAAAGGGGAACCCGCACCGGCGGATGACGCCGCAGGCAAAATGCTCATACCAGCGGCCCAGCACACCGCCCAGACCGCCGTGCATCATGTAGCCGGTGGAATGGTCGATGACCAGGGCAGAGATGCCCCGGCGTTTGCACTGCCGGGCCGCCCAGATGCTCTGGGTGTACATGCGGGTCTGGATCACCGCAAAGTCGATACCCTGGGCCCACAGGTCGGCGGCGGGGGCAAAGGGGCGCAGCACCGGGAACCGCCCGCCCATCACGGGGAACACCGGCAGGCGGTAGATTTCCAGCCCGTCGGCGTCCTGCTCCCGGGCGGGCTGACCCGGGAGGGAACTGGTCACAATCAGCACCCGGTGCCCGGCTGCCTTGCAGCGCCGGGCCAGGTTCCAGGTATAGCGCTCCACACCGCCCGGGGTGGGCAGGTATTGCGCCGTGAAAAAACACAACGTCATACAAAACCTCAGGGTTCAGCGGGCAATCACGGCCAGCATGGTGTTCATCAGCACGCCGAACTGCACAAAGGCCAAAACGGCGGTCAGTTGGGCTTCGGCCCGGGAACCGTCCGGCACAGCAGCCAGGCGGCGGGGACGCAGAACCACCAGGGCCAGCGGCAGCACAGGCAGGAAATACCGCCCCTGCAGCCCGTACAGTGTCTCATAGTGGGTGGGGGTCCACAACAGGCAGCCCGCTACGGTCAAACCGCAGCACAGCGCCACCGCCAAGGCACACCACAGGCGGCCCCGTCCGGCGGGCAGCGGTGCGATGCCCTGCACCGGCAGCATGGCAAAGGCCAGCAGCAGGTAGCACAGAACCACCCAGCCCCAGGCCAGGTCCAAAGAGTAATAACTCAGGCTGCCGCCTACCAGGGTGCGCAGGTAATGGTCGCCGTTTTCCACGGCGGTGCGCGTCAGCAGCAGCACGGTGTCGGGCAGGTGGGTCAGGATATACCCCGGCGTGTAGGTCACGGTGTCGGCTTCGTCGGTGACACTCTGGGTGGCACGGGTGGCCTGGGCGGCCTGGACTTCGGCGGCCAGCACGGTGCGGTCCAGGGGCAGGCGGTCGTCCATAACGCCGGGCTCCAGCCCCAGTTCCGCAAACCGCTGCGTACAGGGCTCCAGGCTGTAGACGATCTTGTACACCAGCGCCGCGCCGCCCTCGTCATAGTAGGCAGCCAGATCGGCGTTGGTCCCGCTCAGGTCCTGGCCCAGCAGCGCCAGAGACGCCCGGGCCAGGATATCTGCCCCGCCGGTGTAGCTGTCGATGCGTTCCGGCGTAAACAGGAACGCCTGGCCCAGCGTCACGGGGGAGACATCCCCCTCTTTGAGCGCCTGCACCCAGAAATCCACCTCGCTCTGGGCAGGGTCGCGGATATCCTCGGCGTAATAATACAGGCGGCGCACGTAGCTTTCCAACGTGTTCTCGCCGCAGATTTCAGCTTCGTAGGCATCATCCGGCTGGGCCGGGCGGCTCTTTTCGGGGCGGGCGGCGGTGGGGGAGGCTTCGGTGGCTGCGGGTTGTGCCGCCACGGTTTCGCCGTTTTCTGCCGTCTGCCCGGTGGTCCCGGCCAGGGTGCCGCTGTTCAGCACCAGCGCCAGTGCCACACAAGCGGCCAGATAGGCGCCTTTTTTCAGGTTGGCTTTGCGGCCCAGCCGTACCCCCGGCACCAGCAGCAGCAGTGCCGCCAGCGGCAGGTAGACCAGCTTGCCGGGGGCCAGCAGCACGCCGGTGCCCAGCAGCAGCGCCAGCCGCCCGGGGGCCAGGGCTTTGCCCCGGTCAGGGCCAAAGGCGGCATCCAGCAGCAGCGCCGTAAAGGCAAAGCAAAGCCCCAGCAGCGGGGCGTCCCGGCTGAAACTGGCTGCCAGGTGCAGCGTCATGGGCAGCAACGCCGCCGCCGCAAAGATTCGTTTGCCAAAAGGCGCCACCCGCACGGCGCAGGCGGCCAGGGCGGCAAACACCAACAGATTGGCCAGCCGCCCCAGCATCAGCGCCGGGGTAAAGCCCAGATGCAGCAGATATGCCAGGAACACCGCCGCACCGCTGGCCAGATACAGCAGCGGGTTCTGGTCGGTCTGCAGTTCGGCAAATTCCTGGTGGCTGTCAAAGGGAACGTCGGTGGTCGTAAACAGCGTGCCGGTCAGTTCTTCCCAGGTAAACACGGTGGTGTTCTCGTCCTGCAGCGTTTCGTTCACATCGGTTTCCCGGCGGAAACTGGTGGTGGTGGGTACATGGCCCATCTGCCATTCGCCGTCCGAAAAGAAGTTTGCCCACCGACAGGCCAGCGTAAAACTCTGGTTGATGTGATATTTTTCATCGGGGGCGGCATAGGGAGGCAGCACAAAGCTGTAGAGTAGCCCCAGCCCCAGCGCCAGCACAAACACCAGCCGGGGCAGCGCCACCTTGCGGCTGAGTACCGCCCACACGGTAAAGGACACCAGCAGCGCTCCGAAGCCGCAGACCAGCAAAAAGAACCGGGTCAGAAAGCCGCCGATGCGCTGCCAGGTGATCTGGACAGCCATGGTGCCGTCCACGGCCTCGCCGTCCACCGTCATCTGGTCCTGCCACAGGGCCACGCCGCTGCTGTGGCCGATGGCCAGCACGGCGTCGCCGGTGTAGTGGGGCGTCAGCGAAAGGGTGTACCGCCGCCCTTCGGCCCCGGTCACCTGCCGGTCCAGGCCCAGCACGGTATACTGGTCGGGCAGGATGTATTCCATCACGCCGGTGGAGCGGGCCAGTTCCTCGCCGGTGTCGGCGTCGGTCAGCACCAGTTCCAGCTCACCCGCAGGCTGATCGCCGGGCAGATAAAACTCCACCCCCACGGCCAGCAGGTCCTCGTCAAAAGCGAAGGTCTGGCTGGCGGTCTGGCCGTTTTGCAAAATGGCCGAGGCGCTGAAATCATCACTGATGGTGGCGGACCGCCCTTTGCCCAGCTGGGGCCGCACGGCGGCCAGCCATACCAGCAGCGATACCGCCAGCAGCGCCGCCAGGGTGCCCAGGGCCGCCGCCAGCGGTTTGTGTTGTCTCAGGCTTTTGCGCCAGTCTGCCATAGGTTTCCTCCGGTTCAGTCCAGTTCCACGCCGAAAGCCGCCTGCACGGCATCCTTCCAGCGCCCGTCCTCGGTCAGAATTTTTTCCACCGCGCCGCGCACGGCGCCTTCACCGCCCCGCTGGGGGCAGATATAGTCCGCCCGGCTGCGGATGATGTCGGTAGCGTCCGCCGGGCAGGCCACGAACCCGCACAGGGCCATGGCGGCCAGGTCGTTCACATCGTCACCGCAGTAGGCCACTTCCTCTTTGGCGTAGCCGTTTTCCTGCAGAAAGGTGTGCAAAAAGTCTGCCTTGCGGCCTACATTCTGGTAAACGTCGGTGATTTTCAGGTCGGCGGCCCGGCGGCGCACCGCCTCGCATTCCCGCCCGGTGCAGATCATCACCCGGATACCCGCGGCCCGGGCGATCATCAGGCCCGCACCGTCCTTGGCAGCAAATTTTTTCAGCTCGTTGCCGGTGGAATCGTAGTAGATGCCGTTGTCGGTCAGAGTGCCGTCAACGTCCAGTACCAGTAAACGGATCATGGGTCAGGTCCTTTCATATTCGCTGGGCGTCACAAAGCGCACCGGCAGTCCGGCGGCCCGGATGGCGCCCGCCATCTGGGCGTTGTAGGCGGCGCCCCGCCCGGTATGGGTGTGCAGCCCGGTGTCGGCGTAGGCGGCCTCGCCGGGGCGGTAACCGTCGGCGCCGGCCAGCAGCACCTCGGCTGCGCCGCACAGCCGAAGCAGCCGCAGCAGCATCAGCACGCTGTTGCCGCCCTGGGCGTCGGTGCCGGAAAGCCGGTCATAGTTGACCACGGTAGCCGCGGTGTCGGCCCGCAGGTTGCTGGTCAGGATCAGCGGGCAGGGGTAAGCCGCGCCCTCGTCAAAGCGTTTGGCGTTGGTGAAAAAGGCATAGCCGGGCTGTACAAAATCCGGTACAAAGTTGGCCGAGACCGTCACGTCGGCACCGGCCCCGGCCACAGCGGCGCGGCCCGCCTCGGTGGCCAGGCTGGCGCCGGGGGCCAGTACCAGTACCCGCTTGCCCGCAAAGGTCTGCCGCAGGGCGGCCAGGGCCGCTTCATCGTCGATGCGGCGGTTGCGGTACTCGGTATACAGGCCGTCGGCGTAGGCGGCGTCAAAGGCGGTCTTTTTGCCCGGGGCAATGGCCGCCAGCAGGTGGTTGATGTCCCGGTTGGTCAGGTCGCCCTTGTTCAGGTAGTGCTCGGCATAGTTGCGGTGCAGGTTGAACCGGGCGGACAGGAAATAGGCCGGGCTGTAGCCCCAGGCGGCCTCGCCCTTGATGGGGGCGATGTGATCCTGGATGGCGTCCATGATCTCGTCCAGGTCGTAGTGGCAGTGGCCGGTCTCGTTGCGGTAATCCGCCACCAGTTCAATGGGCAGGTTGCCGGGGGTGCGGCCCATACCCATCAGGCTGGCGTCCACCGTTTTGTCCCGCAGCAGAGGCAGGTCCATGAACTCCTGCGCCAGGCAGAAGCTCAGGGCCATGTTCTCGTGCAGATGCAGCCCCAGGCGGATGTCGGGGGCCAGGTTGTGGTCGGCCAGCGTGACGATGCGCTCAAAATCCCGGCGGCGCATGCTGCCGAAGGTGTCCACGATGGAGAACTGCCAGGGATGGATGGCGTTGACCTGATCGAAAATCCAGAGCAGGTCCTTGTCGGCGTAGCCCATGATGTTGATGGGATTGATGGACAGCTTGTACCCCCGGGCCTTGACCTCCCGGGCAAAGTCCATGCCGTCCCGGATGTCGTAGTCGTGGGCGGTGATGCGGATGACCTCGATGCCCTGGCCGTCGTAAGGGCTCAGCTTGTTGATGTCGTAGTTGGAGCGCATGGCCATGCCGGAATACATCGTATGGCCGCGCTGGCTTTCGGGCGGCAGCAGGCGATTGAGCTCCTCGATGGTGTTGCACACCGACACGTCGGGGTCATAGCCCGCTACGTTGCGCAGAAAGCCTACTTCCACAATGTCGGTGCCGGCCCGGGTCAGCGACTGGATGATGCGCCGGGCGGACCCGAAGCCCCATTTCCAGTCGTTGATGTAGCCGCCGTCGCGCAGCGTGCAGTCCAGCAGTTTGATTTCAGGCATTCTGTTTCTCCTTTAAGATATCATTGACCAGGGCCAGGTCCTTGGGGGTGTCCACGCTTACCGTCTTGTAGGGGCTGACGATGGCGTGCACCTTGTGCCCGTTTTCGATAAAACGCATCATATCGTTTTCTTCGGCTTTTTCCAGGATGGATTTGGGCGTATCGTGGTAGAAAGCCAGGGCCTGTTTGCTGTACAGCTGGATGCCGGTGACCTTCTCGTACTCGAAATCCAGCGTGCCTTTGGGGTAGGGAATGGGGCTGCGGGAGATCAGCAGAATCTCCCGGGCGGCGTTGGTGACCACCTTCTGGTTGGAAAAGTCGATGACGTCTGCCGGGTGGTCCATCACGTTGGTCAGCACCGCTACATAGTAGGGGTCGGCGGGCAGCGTATCGGGCAGGATCAGGTCAAAGGCCGCAGGGTTCACCAGCGGTTCGTCGCCCATCAGCTGCAGGTAGAGGTCAGCGTCCACCCGGGTGCTTACCTCCCAGATGCGTCCGGTGGGGGTGTCGTGGTCGGCGCTGGTCATCAGGTACTGCATATCGTACTGCTGGCAGGCTTCGGCAATGCGCTCGTCGTCGGTAGCGATCAGCACATCGTCCAGCTTGGGGCAGGCTTTGGCGGCCTGGTACACCCACCAGATCATGGGTTTGCCCAGCACATCGGCCAGGGGCTTGCCGGGCATGCGGGTACTGGCGTACCGCGCGGGGATCACAGCGATGGTTTTCATAGAAATACCTCCTGTAATGGGGTTTTATTCGGGGATCAACGCCCGGGCTTCCTCCAGAGTCAGCAGGATTTTTTCATCGGCAGCCGTAAAGCCCCGCAGCACAAAACTCTGCACGGTCACGGCCCGGCGGAAGGTAAAGGGCAGACAGAAGTTCAGCACTTCGCTGGGCATGGTGCGTTCCAGCACCACCGCGTCGGGAAAGAGCGCCCCGTAATCGGTGGTGTCCCGGGGGTGGGTTTTGATAAACAGCGGCCCCACCGCGTACCGTGCGGCTACCGCCCGGAACATGGCATCCTGCTCAGCCTGGGTCATCAGGCCGTCGTCCACAAAGCTGCGGGGCAACAGCAGGGTGGCGACCTCGGCCTGTTCGGGCAGGGGCCGGGTCAGAAAGACGCCGCGCACTATGGCTTTTTCCCCATCGGTCAAAGACCGGAGCAGCGCCCCTTTGCTGTCAGTCACCAGTTTGTCGGGGCCGAACAGCGTGCAGCGGGCGGCGTCCTCGCTCTCCACGGCCTTGCACCAGGGGCTGTCCCCCCAGTAGAGATAGCCGCGGCCTGTTTTTTGTTTTTGGGCAAAGTCCGGGGCGGCACGCTGGTCGGTGACCAAGTGCTGGTCGGGGCCCAGGGTGCTGCCGAAGGTATCTTCGCACAGGATATACCCGGCCCGGCAGTCCTGCAGGTAGCGCCCCAGCACGCTCCAGTCGTTGTGGATATAGATATTTTCGTAGCGGGCGCGGTCCAGCTTCCAGCCGCACAGTTTTTCAAAGGCGCGGCGGGCCCGCAGGGCCGCAAAAGGTCCCGTCACGGTGCCGGGCCACAGCGATTCGTCCACCCGCAGGGTGCGCACCACGCCGGTGGCGTCCAGCCGGGAGGCCAGGGCTTCGGCGTCGGCCACAGCGGCGGAAAGTACCATCGTGTGGGGCCCGCCGGGGGCCCGGCCCGCCCGCAGCAGGTCTACCAGCACCTGGTAGGCGGTATGACAGATATACAGGTTGGGCTTCATGCTTCACCCTCCACCAGTCTGACAGGCGGGAAGTGGATGCGGCCCCAGCCGGATGCCCATTCAGGCATGGTCAGGTCGCTGTTGGTCACCTCAAAGGCAAATTCCGTCACCGGCTTGTCCAGGCAGACGGCCTGGGCCAGCGCGCCGTCGAAGATGTCCAGGTAGAAGAAATACTGCCCCTCTCCCAGCAGGCTGGGGTCAAACTCAAACACCGTGGTGTACAGCTTGCCGGGCTCGGCGGCGCCCAGGTCCACGGGATGGGTGATGCCTACCGGTGTGGAATCCCGGGCATGGAGGTTCATCTTCATGTGGATGCCCGCAAACGGTTCCGACACCCGCCAGGTGATCTTGACCCGCATCTTTTCGGTGTCGGCAAACACACTGGATTCCTTGTCCACAAAGTCCAGGGTCTCCAGCCGCAGCCGCTTGCCGGCGCTGCCGGTCATGCGGGCCACGTCGGCCAGGTCGTAGTGCACCACGTTCACGTCGGTGGTGTCCATATACACGGCAATGGCCTGTTCCACGTCGCCGTCAAAGATCACCCGGCCTTTGTCCAGCACGATGCAGCGGCTGCACAGCTGGCGGATGGTACTCATATTATGGCTGACGTACAAAACGGTACGCCCGTCCTGGTTGGCCACGTCGCTCATCTTGCCCAGGCATTTCTGCTGGAACTTCATGTCGCCCACGGCCAGCACTTCGTCCATGACCATGATCTCGCTGTCCAGATGGGCAGCCACGGCGAAAGCCAGCTTGACGAACATGCCGCTGGAATACCGTTTTACGGGGGTGTCGATGAAATCCCCGCACTCGGAAAATTCGATGATCTGGGGCAGTTTGGCGTCGATCTCGGCCCGGGTCATGCCCAGGATGGCGCCGTTCATATAGATGTTTTCCCGGCCGGTCATCTCATTGTTGAAGCCGGTGCCCACCTCCAGCATGGAGGCCACCCGCCCCCGGATGCGGATCTCGCCGTCTGAGGGGGCAGTGATGCGGGAAAGCAGTTTCAGCAGCGTGGATTTGCCCGCGCCGTTGCGGCCAATGATGCCCAGGGCCTCGCCCTGGTAGACGGTCAGGTCCACGCCGTTCAGGGCCATAAAGGTCTGGCCGAACAGCCGCTGGTCGGTGCCGATGACGGTGTTGGGGTCCTCCTTACCGCGGACCCGGGCCCACCAGCTCTGCAGGTCGTGGGTCAGCGTGCCGCCGCCGATCTGCCCCAGTTTGTATTGTTTTTTCAGCCCCGTGACCTGGATGACGGGGCGTTTTTCAGTCGTATTCATGGCAGCCCCCTCCTTACACGGTATCCATAAAGGTCTTTTCAATGCGGCTGAACAGCACCACGCCCAGCACCAGCGCCGCCGCGGTGAACACCAGGCTGTACAGGATGGACCCCGCGCCCACGCTGCCGGTGCCCAGGGTGGCCGCGCGGAACACCTCGATGGGCGCGGTCATGGGGTTCAGTTCCACCAGCACTTTCAGGCGGGGGCTTTCCCCCAGCATGGACAGGGGGTACACCACCGGGGAGGCGTACATCCACAGCTGCACGCCGAAGCCCACAGCGATGGCCAGGTCGCGGTATTTGGTGGTCAGGCTGGACACGATGATGCCCACGCCCAGGCCCAGCAGCATGACCTGCAGCATGACCAGCGGCACGGCGATGAGCCAGGGGGTGAAGCGGACTTCGGCCCCGGTGGCAAAGAAGAACAGCCAGAAGGCCAGATACATGACGGCCTGGATCAGAAAGTTGATGAGGCTGGTCAATACCTGGCTCACCGGCATGGTCAGCCGGGGAAAATACACCTTGCCGAACACCTGGGAGTTGGTCACAAAGGTGTTGGCGGTGTTGTTGACGCAGTTGGCAAAGAAAGTCCACACGGTGTTGCCCGCCATGTAGAACAGAAAGCCCGGCACGCCGTCGGTGGGCATGCCCGCCATGGTGCCGAACACCACATTGAAGATCAGCGTGGTGATCAGCGGGTTCAGCAAAATCCACGCGGGACCCAGGATGGTCTGCTTGTACAGCACCGTAAAGTTGCGCTTGACGAACATCACGGTCAGGTCGCGGTACTGCCACAGTTCTTTCAGGTTGATGTCGAACCAGCCGGTGCGCGGCCGGATGATGGTGGTCCAGCCCTCATCAGCGGGGCGGGTATTCTGGATGTTTTCAGCCATAGGGCACCTTTTCCTTTGAAAATTGCATACCAATAGATATTACATTTTACCACAATACCCGCAAAAATACAACACGGGGGCGCGGGCCTTGTGCCGGGGCGGCGGGTATGGTATACTCAGGTCAAAAGAGGCTCTTTGCCAGAAAGAGGCAGGCTTATGAGTATCTCGTTCCTTTGGGGGATCAGTGCATTCTGGATCGTCTATGGCGTCCTGGGGATCCTGGGCTTCCAGAGAATCCCGGAAAAGTACAAATATAAAAGCTGGACGCCGGACTATATACGGATGTGCGGCATTGCCGACCTCCTTTTGGGCGGCGGCTGGATCATTCTGAGTTTTGTGCTCCGGGCGGTTTCGCTGCCGCTGCTGCAGGAAATGGGGCTGGTGCTGCTTTTTGCGCTGCCTGCCGTTGGGTATGCGCTGTACGCTGACCGAAAGACAAAAGTCTGGCGCCGGCAGGCAAACGAGGAATGGCGCCGGAAAAAACAGGAAAAGTAAAGCAAAACCCGGCGGGGAAAATCCCTGCCGGGTTTTTGTTGGTATCAGGCGGCTGCCGCCTGGCGACGGCGCATCCGCGACCAGTTGATGAAGCCGTAAATATCATTGGCAAAGAACATGACGAAGCAGACCACCACCGAAAGGTAGGAGGCATCCTGCAAGGTAGCCAGCCCCCACAGCAGGATCAGCACCAGGTCGTTGGCGGCGTAGGCCACCGCAAACAGCGGGCTGCGCCGGGCGGTGAGATAGACAGCCAGAAAACTGGTGGTGACCGAAATGGTGCTGGGCAGCAGGTTGGCCGTGTGGAAAGCCCGCAGGATAAAGTAGAATACCACCGTGACCACAGCACTGAGTACCAGGGCAAACAGGGCTTCCCGGCGGGAGATGCTGCCCACCTTCACTTCGGCCCGGCCCGCGCCGGAAGGATGGCGCAGCCAGCAGACCAGGGCATACAGGGACATGGGGGCGGTCATACCCAGGTAGGTGAGCATCTCCCCGTAATAGGAAAAGGTATAGGAGATATACCCGTACAGCAGGCTGAACGCGATGCCCAGCACCAACCCCAGCGGGTTGCCCTTGGCGTTGAGGATCAGTGAGGTGGCACCAATCAGCGAGGCAGTCAGGGAAAGATAATCGGTCTGGTGGAACAGTACAAAGGTGCCCACAATAAGCACCACCGAACTGATCCACAGCGTCCATTCGGCTTTGGAGAAATAGTTCAGTTTGGAAAGCATGGCAAAACCCCCGAAAAAAAGCACCCGTATGCACATCTTCCAAGACCTAACGATGCGCAGACGAATGCGTTATGCATTACACTACCCGGTGGCAGTTCTCATAATTCTATTGCGCAGAAAGCATACCACAGTAAAACCGCGCTGTCAAGTGGAAAATCCCCCTTGTAAAAATGATGCTGCAAAAGGCTTGACAAGGAGCAGGCAGACCGCTATACTGACATTTAGATAAACGTCTAAATATCCGGGGCCGCCCCCTTACGTGCTGCCTTGGAGAATATGCGAGGTGCCGATATGGTAGGGATCGTATCTGCGGTGTTTAATGTGGCAGTGTGTATCGGGGTGCCGCTGGGGGCCTTTTTGGTGCTGCTGCGCCGCCGGTCCGGCTGGCGGGTCTTCCTGCTGGGCATGGCGGGATTTTTCGTCTCCCAGCTGTGTGTGCGCCAACCCCTGTTGGCCTTGCTGGGCCAGGTGGACGCCTACCGGCTTTTTGCGGCAGGCAACCCGGTGGGGCAGCTGCTGTTCCTGTCGGTTACGGCAGGCCTGGCTGAGGAAAGCGCCCGCCTCGTGATCTTCCGCCTGCTGGCCCGCAGGGGTCGGGTACAGCATGGTACGCCTGTGTGGTACGGCCTGGGCCACGGCGGCCTGGAGGCGGCCCTGGTGGGGGTGAACAGCCTGGTGCTGCTGGTGATTTTCCCCGAACTGCTGCAAAGGGCCGGCTGGGCGGTGGCCCTGGGCGGGATGGAGCGCATCTCGGCCCAGATGGTGCAGGTGGCACTGTCGCTGTTCGTGTTCTGCGGGCTGCGCCGCAAGCGCTGGTTTGTGGCGGCTATCCTGCTGCACACGCTGTGCAATTTTATGACGGTGGTGACGCTGTTCGGCGTATCGGACCTGATGCTGGAAGTGCTTTTGTTTGCCTTTGCGGCGGTTGTGCTGTATGCGGCCATAAAACTTTGGAAAGGGGAAGACTTTCATGAAAAAAATCTTGCGTAACTTGTTCCTTTGGGCTATGGCGGCGGGCCTGGTGCTGCTGACTGCCTGCGGCGGCGGAAAACTGCCCGACTGGGCGGATACCGAGGTGTTGGATACCCAGGCCCGGGCCGTTATCGACACCATGAACGCCCTGGATTACGAAGGGGTGGCGGCTTTGTACGACAACCCCGAGATCACGGCAGACATATTTGAAAGCAGCGGGGAAACGATCTCCTCCATGGGGGCCTTTACCGGCTATGGCGACGTCGTCTATGTGGGCGGCAAGGCCCAGGACGGGCAGGAGTACGCCACGGTCATCCAGGTCGCCGATTATGAAAACGGAAAACTGACGTTTACGGTGAGCTTTTTTGAGGACGGCACGCTGGCCGGGTTCTTTATGAAAGCCTGATGCAACCAAACAAAACGGGAGCCCGGCCTCATGGCCGGGCTCCCGTTGCTTTTGTCCTTTTACACGTTGAAGGTCTTGTTGGCGATTTCGTCCTTCACCTGGGCGATGAACTCGTCCAGGCTCATGGCGTTGGTCTCGCCCTTGCGGTTGCGCACGCTGATGTTGCCGGCTTCCACTTCCTTGGCACCCAGCACCAGCATATAGGGGGCGCGGTCCTCCTGCTGGGCCTGACGGATCTTGTAGCCGATCTTCTCGTTGGAC
>DXBO01000153.1 GCA_019116485.1 Candidatus Gemmiger excrementavium | reverse complement strand
CTACTATTTGATCGCGCTGAATCCGGCCCACCCGGAAGGCCAACAGCAGCGAAACTACCGGGTGGACCGCATGGAGAATCTCTCGCTATCGGTTCCCTTTTGGTGCAAAATACCCGCCGTTCCGCTGCATTACGGTCAGTTTGACATGTTTCCCGCCCAGGAAAAAGCGCGGGTGACCTTCCGGCTGCGACGGGAGCTGCTGGACTTTGCTTTTGAAACCTTCGGTACCGGTATACGGCCTGTAGCGGATGAAGAAAAAAACGGTTGGGTCCGCTTTACGGCGGAAGCCGAACTTTCTATAGGATTTGCCCGATGGGTGTTGGGCCAGGCGGAAAAGATCGAGGTTCTGGGACCGCCTGCCGTTCGTGCCCGGCTGCGACAGTTGATTGATACCATATATACCTACTACCGCGATTGAGCGGTAGTTTTTTTCTGCTTTTTTGCATAGATTTTTATTTTACAAAAAACTGGTTCGTTATACTTGGATTATACTAACCGCATTCCATCTCGATACACTTGTAAAGGAGGATTTATGCAAAGTGAGTTGCTCGACTATTTTCAAAACGGTCACGCCGGGCCAGGGCTACTGCTGGCGGAAGCCCCTACCGGCTACGGTAAGACCTATCAGGCCGTACAGGCAATCTATGCCTATCTGAAAGGACGTGGCTCCAAGCGGGTGTTGTTTGTGACCACCCTTTTAAAAAATCTGTCGGCGGAGGATCTGCGCCGAGCCTATGAGCAGGACGGGCGTGGCGACCAGTTTGCCAAAGACGTACTGGTGCTTCGTTCTGCTGCGGATACCGTACTGGATGCCATAGGGCAGCATGAGGTTCCCACATCCTTCCAGAGTGACGCCTACCTGGCGCTGGAAACAGCTTGCCGGAAGTATCGCCACTATCGCGCCCAGACCGGGGATGCCGCCGTGGAATTGGCCAGAGGCTTGTATGATTCCATCCGCACCGATCTGGAACCAGCCTTCCGCCGGGAACTGGAATCCCGGCTGCACAAGAAGTTTCCCGAAGGAGCGCAGGCCCGGCGCACCGCCATCCGCAATCGGAAGGAATACCAGTGGATTGCCGCCTTCTACCCAGCCGTCTTCTGGTCGGAATACAAGGTACTGTTGCTCTCGGTCAAAAAGCTGATGGCCCGCAACATAACCATCGTGGAGCCAAGTTTTGACTGTCTTTCCGACCGGATGCTGGAGGGGAGCATCCTCTGTCTCGATGAATTTGATGCCACTCGGGCAGACATTTTGGATAGCCTGATCGAACGCTCCCTGAACCTGCGGGCCGACTATCTGCAGCTTTTTGTTCAGGTATACAAGGGCATTCGGATGCACCAAGCCAGCCGGGAACTGACGGTTCTGCGAAAGAAATACGAAGCCGGGCGTACCACTACCTGGCAGGATTTGCTGGATCAAGCGGAGGCGATCTATCAGGACGGCGCGCTGCAGTATAGTATGAAAACCGTGGGCGACGCCCTGGCGCAGGGGCGAAACTTCTTGTTCCATGACATCTCCTACCTGACAGTTCTGGATGCTGGACGAACTCACATTCGCGCGGTGCGCAATGATGACCAGGCCCAGGTGCAGGTGTACTTCGACACCGCAGAGGAGTACCAGGCCCACAAAGACGAACCGAAGCTGGTCCTGCAGACGATCCTGCGGCACATCCATGGGTTTCTGCTGCGGTTTCAGCGCTATGTCTACGGCTGGGCCGATGCATACGCCCGTCAGATCAATGCCGGCAAGCGCCGGGAAGAGGATCTCTACCCAGTGACCGCCGCGGCGGAGAGCATCTTCCGGGAATACGGCCTGACCCCCGAGCAGATACGCCTGATGACTGCCGAGCTGAAAGATGGGACCGGTACGCCGCATACCCTGACGGCACCGGATCTTTCCTTCTACGAAACGGGATTCCGGCTGTTTGAATTTATCGACGATGACCGTCACCGCACCCAGACCCACCTGAACTATTTACAGTTGCAGAACACCCCCGAGAAAGTTCTTTTGTATCTCTGCCGCCGTGCCAAGGTCGTGGGCCTGTCAGCAACCGGTGGTCTGCCCACCGTGCTGGGGAACTACGATCTTCGCTATCTGAGAGAACAGCTGGGAGGCCGGTTCAAGGTTCTGTCCACGGATACCCAGGAAAAGATCCGCCGGGAAATGGAAAACCTCTGGACACCGTACCGGGATGGCCGGGTCCAGGTAGACCTGACCGTCGTAGACCGGCAAGCCTTGCCATGGCAGCAGCGATTGCAGGAGATCTTTGGAGCGGGAGCCGATGCGCGACTGTATGAGCAGCGGTTTATCGTGATGGGGCTTCCGGAATACCAGAGCCAGCGTTATTGCAACCTGTTCGCTGCCATGAAGGCGTTCTGGCTGCACCGTGATATTCGGGCGTTTCTCTGCCTCAATCAACTGCTGCCATCCCCCGGCAAGCGGGATCTGGACGAAAAATTGCTGCACGATGCATTGGAGACACTGCGCGTGCTTTTTGCGCCGGAAGATCAGGGAGAACTGGTCGTGCTACGCAGCGGGGAACATTTTGACGAGGCCAAAGGTGCGCTGATGCAAGGCCTTGCGGCCGGAGAGCGGCGGTTCATCTTCTCCAGTTATCAGACCCTCGGTGCCGGGCAGAATCTGCAATACCCCGTGGACAAGCGCACCGATCTCCTTTGCCTGAAGGAAGATGCCGATCCGTCTGACAGCCGTATGACCCACAAGGATGTGGACGCCCTGTACCTGGGCGATATCACCCATGTGACAGTCAATCTTCAGGAGGCCGACCATTGGCAGGGCACGGATCTGATGCGGTACTGTTTCCAGATGGAGTGCCTGTACCAGAATGACGAAATTTCCCGCCGGACCATGCAGACACTGTTGAAAAATGGCATCGGGCATTTTTCTGGAAAACGAGAGATCGATGCGGCCGCCCAGGCACAGTTGAAGCGGTGCCCGAGCTTATCCGGACGTATCACCCGGGATGTAGTACAGGCTGTGGGACGGATGGGCCGCACCTTCCTCAAACGACCGGTTGTGTACCTCTTTACCACAATGCAGGTGCTGCAGAATCTGGACCTTGACTGCCTGCATCAGCGGCTTCTCGCCCCTGAAATGGAGGCACTGGTCCGTGCAGGACGCGCGCTGCAGGCAGCGGGCCATCCCGCCGACCGGCGCCATCTGGAAGCGGAACGGATCGCCACCTGCGGCAACGCCTACCTGATGCGGATGCTCAGTGCCTCCTGGACGGCGGAAAGTATCGCCCTGTGGAAACAGCTACGCCAGACAGTGCTCTGCCATCCCCGGGCTGATGAAACACTGCACGGGACCGATCCGGTGATCCGCAGCTACTATCTTCCCATTTCCTCTGCCCAACCCGGCTATTTTTACGCACAGAAGGGGGATTTTTCCGAGGTACGGCTGGCGCCCGGTGCCAACAAGGCCGCCTTTGCAGCGGTTCTGCGCAAAGAGCACTTTTCCGGTGAGCCCTCCGAGGTGAGTTTGGCGGAGTCCCGTTTGCCGATTCTCTTGCGCTATCCCGGTTTACAAGAGCATTTTGAGGAACAGGGGTGGGCCACCGATTTTGGCGATGGCCCCTACATGATGAGTCCTGTTCTTTTCCAGAACATCTATAAAGGTGCTCTGGGGGAAGTGGCCGGCGCCTATATCCTGCGCAAAGAACTGGGTCTGGAATTGCAGGAGATCGACGACCCTGCCAGCTTTGAACAGTTTGACTTTGCCGGTCCCGACGGGCTCTGGTTCGATTTCAAACACTGGAAAAGCGGGACCCGGCAGGACGAGGACGCTGTGCGCCGTAAAACGCTGGACAAGCTGGCTGGTGTGGGCGGCCGCCGGGCCTTTCTGATCAATCTGATTGCAGAACCAACATTCCAGCCATCCTGCACCAGGGACGAACGGCTGGTGGAAATTCCGGGGTTGCTCCTGCCGGATGGCACAGTGAACCGGCAGGCGATGCAATATCTGGGGAGGTACCTGTGATGATTCCTACGAACCAACTGCAAATCACCTTTGACCGCGCCGCCATTGAAAAGAAATTCGTGATTCTGGAAGTCAAGCGGGACAGTGGGAACTACCAGCACAGCCTGATTCCGGATCTGGCCTTGCAGGCGGCGCGTGCGCTGGCCGTGGTGTACGAATATGGTGCCCTCTGCTATATCCTGTACGCCCGGCAAAATCTGGACTATAAAAATCTGAAAAAGGTGCTGGAAAGTGAATCGGAGGACATTTCTCTGCGGGAGATTCCCTCCACCGAACTGAAAGACCATCTGCTGGCCCAGCTCCTGTGCAACGCCATGCCGGCATTGGGAGCCGACGGACGGATGTACCACAACCTCACCGGCAAACTGTACTACCAACAGGCCGCATGGCGTCAGGGACGGGGCGAAGTTCCCCGCAGTTTTTGGACGCTGCGGATTCAGCTGACCTGGGACCGCTGCGTGAAACTTTCGGTGGTGACCTTTTGTCAGGCGGAACGCAAACGAGGCGCACAGGCTGAAGCACAATATCTGTTTGACACAAAAAGCGGGTTCCTGCGCCGCCTGGTACAGGGAGATCCGGACAGGACCTCTCCCCGGTTTGTGATCGGCAGCCTGGATCACGCCCATAAACACACCGTCCCTTTTCTGGAATTCGGTTCCTGGGAAGATTTCCAGCGCTGCCGGGTGGGCGTGCTGCATCGGTTTCTGCAGGATGTAAAGGAGCTGCTGGCGCCCTATCTGACCTTACATATTTTGTGCTTGCCGGAGGATCTGCGTCTGGGAGATAAGGAACTGGATCCCCGCTTGGAGAACATCAAGGCCCGGCTGCGGGAGGTTCCCCTGTACCTGGAAGATACAGTTGGCAACGCCGCTTCCTCCGTCCTGGCAGACCTGCTGCGCCGGGAACTGGAACAATACAGCGGGATTACGCTTCGGGATGGGACCCCCAAACCCGGGGAGGCGGTGTTCCGCATCGTACACAACAAGGAAACCTATGCGGACTGTCCGGAACGGGATCCTTACCGAAAAGCACCCCGGCACTGCGCGGTACAACACCTGACGGTGGAAGATTTCCAGCTCAGCGGTCTGGATCGCACCGGAGCCAAGCCGAAGGAGGATGCCCCCCTGCGCAAGGTCTTGCAGGAGATGGCGGTCAAGCTGGATGTCCTGCACGGGCAGATCACCTGCTACGACTGGGAGACACTGGGATATGAGGCAGCTGTCAACTTTGTGATCCCCGACGACGCCAGCGGAAAGGACAAGCTCCTTTCTTATCGCCGGTTGCGGGTATTCCCGGATGGCAGGTTACAGTTCAGCCGGTGGCAGGATCAGATGTTGTGGGAGGATGCTGAACAAGAAAAAATTGCGGCTGCCTTTCATAACAAATTTGGCAGCCGGGATTTCGATGTGGATGGGATTGTCTATGAAAACCCGGATGACATCCATATCATCCGCCAGACCGAGCGGTTCACCTTGCCGCAGGCGGATCATCT
>DXBO01000004.1 GCA_019116485.1 Candidatus Gemmiger excrementavium | reverse complement strand
GCTTTCATTTCCGGCAGGTGCTTGTGGTGCAGCGCCAGCCCGTAGGGGCGCGGGGCGTTCAGGGCCACGTTCTCCCGGGGGGCCTCATATTCGGCGATCATCTTTTTGCCGCCGCCGGAATAGCCGGTCAGACTGTAGCAATTCAGATGCAGGTTTTTGGGCAGCAGGCCCTTTTCCACCAGCGGGGCCACCGGGGCAATAAACCCGGTGGCATGGCAGCCCGGCACCGCCACGCGGGTGGCGGCGGGCAGCTTGGCCCGGGTGGCGCCCAGTTCCGGCAGGCCGTACAACCAGTCCGGGTTGGTACGGTGGGCGGTGGAAGTATCCAGCACCCGCACATCGGGCCGCAGCAGCGGCACTACCTCCCGGGCGGCATCGTCCGGCAGGCAGAGGAAGGAGAGGTCACTCTCGTTGATGACAGCGGCCCGGGCATGCACGTCCTTGCGGTCGGCCTCCGAGATGGTCAGGATGGTAAATTCCGGGCGGGCGGCCAGCCGGTCGGCAATGCGCAGGCCGGTGGTGCCGGCGGAACCATCCACAAAAATCTTATACTTTGCCACAAAAACACCTGTTTCTTTGTTAGGCTTTCAGTTTTTTCTGTACCAGTTCGATCTGCTGCAGCACGCTGGCCTTGGTGGGACCGCCGTAGCTGGTGCGGCCCTCGCAGCAGGTAGTCAGGTCGATGGCATGGTACACATCTTCCTCGAACAGATCGCTGTACTGTTTGAACTCGTCCAGAGTTAGTTCTTCCAGCGTTTTGTCAGCGGCGATGCAGGCCGCCACCATGGTGCCGGTGCACTTGTAGGCATCCCGGAAAGGCATGCCTTTCTTGGTCAGGTAGTCGGCGCAGTCGGTGGCGTTGATGAACCCCTTGGCCGCCGCCCGGCGCATATTGGCGGGCAGCGGGGTCATGGTGGCCAGCATAGGGGTCACGGTGCGCAGGCACAGTTCCAGGGTATCCACCGCGTCGAAGATGGCCTCCTTGTCCTCCTGCATATCCTTGTCGTAGGCCAGGGGGATGCCCTTCATCATCACCAGCAGGGTGTTCAGGTCGCCGTAGACCCGTCCCGTCTTGCCGCGGATCAATTCGGTGACGTCGGGGTTTTTCTTCTGGGGCATGATGGAGGAGCCGGTGGTGAAGGCATCGTCCAGTTCAATGAACTTGAACTCCCAGCTGCACCAGAGGATGATCTCCTCGGACAGACGGGAGAGGTGCATCATGCAGATGGAGAGGGCCGCGCACAGCTCGATGCAGAAGTCCCGGTCGGACACACCGTCGATGGAGTTGGCGCAGGGGGCCTCAAAGCCCAGTTCTTTTGCCGTGTAGAACCGGTCCAGCGGGTAGGTGGTGCCCGCCAGCGCGCCGGAACCCAGGGGGCACTCGGCGTTCATGCGGGCGGTAGCATCCTGCAGACGGCCCAGGTCCCGCAGCAGCATCCAGGCGTAGGCCATCAGCTGGTGGCCGAAGGTCACCGGCTGGGCCCGCTGCAGGTGGGTGTAGCCGGGCATGACGTACCCGGCGCTCTTTTCTGCCTGGGCGCAAAGGGTCGCAATCAGTTCCTTGATCTGCCCCTGCAAATGGCAGGAGGCTTCCCGCAGGTTGAGGCGCAGGTCCAGCGCCACCTGGTCGTTGCGGCTGCGGCCGGTGTGCAGCCGCTTGCCCGCATCCCCCACCCGGGCGGTGAGGGTCTGTTCCACAAAGGTATGCACATCCTCGGCGGCGGGGTCGATCTCCAGCGCGCCGCTGTGCAGGTCCTCCAGAATGCCCTGCAGGCCTTTGTGGATATCCTCCACATCCTGGGCGGAAATGATGCCCTGGCGGCCCAGCATGGCGGAATGGACCATACTGCCCTGGATATCCTGCTCGATCATCCGTGCGTCAAACCGGATGGAGGAGTTGAAGTCATTGACGCGGCTGTCCACGGCCTTGCTGGCGCGGCCCTGCCAAAGTTGCGGCATAAGTACCCTCCTTCGGGGTGGTGTAATAACAAAATCCGCCGTGGGCATACAGCCCGCCCACGGCGGTACGGAATGGATTCAGAAATTCAGATCAATCCTGGGTGGGCCAGTTCTTGGCCAGCTTGGCGCGCTCGGCAATGGGCAGGCCGAACAGATTGATGAAACCGGCGCTGTCGGCCTGGTTGTAGTCCTCGTCCTCGCCGAAGGAAGCGGTCTGCTCATCGTAGAGGGTGTAGGGGCTGGTAACGCCGGCGTTGATCATGTTGCCCTTGTACAGTTTCAGGGTCACATCGCCGGTGACGGTCTTCTGCAGATCGTCGGTGAAGGCGCAGATGGCTTCCCGCAGGGGGGTGAACCACTGGCCGTTGTAGACCAGCTCACCCATCTTCTGGGCAATGATCTCCTTGAAGTGGAAGGATTCCTTGTCCAGGGTGATGGTCTCCAGCACGTTGTGGGCCTTGTACAGGATGGCGCCGCCGGGGGTCTCGTAGACGCCGCGGCTCTTCATGCCCACCAGCCGGTTTTCCACGATATCCAGCAGGCCGATGCCGTTGGCGCCGCCCACCTTGTTCAGGTACTCGATGAGGGCCACGCCGTCCATCTCCTGGCCGTCCACGGCGGTGGGGATGCCCTTCTCAAAATGGATCTTCACATAGGTGGGGGTGTCGGGGGCCTGCTCGGGGCTGACGCCCAGCTCCAGGAAGCCCTCTTTGTTGTACTGGGGTTCCAGGGAGGGCTGCTCCAGGTCCAGGCCCTCGTGGGAGAGGTGCCAGAGGTTCTTATCCTTGGAGTAGTTGGTCTCGCGGCTGATCTTCAGGGGGATGTTGTGGGCCTCGGCGTAGTCGATCTCCTCGTCACGGCTCTTGATATCCCACTCCCGCCAGGGGGCGATGATGGCCATATCGGGGGCCATGGCCTTGAGGGTCAGCTCAAAACGCACCTGGTCGTTGCCCTTGCCGGTGCAGCCGTGGCAGATGGCGTCGGCGCCCTCTTTCTTGGCGATATCGGCCAGGGCCTTGGCGATGCAGGGACGGGCGTGGGAAGTGCCCAGCAGGTAATCCTCGTACTTGGCGTCCGCCTTCAGGCAGGGCCAGATGTAGTTTTCCACATAGTCCTTTTTCAGGTCCAGCACGTACAGCTTGGAAGCGCCGGTCTTGATGGCCTTTTCTTCCAGGCCGTCCAGCTCGGTGCCCTGGCCCACGTCGCC
>DXBO01000152.1 GCA_019116485.1 Candidatus Gemmiger excrementavium | reverse complement strand
TGCCTGTTCGGCATTTATCATGCGCTCGACCTGACCGGAAGAGTATAGTCTGCCCCAGTATACAATACTGAACGGAGAAAAAAACAGGTAGAAGGTAGTTTCAGGGTGTTCCAGAGCCAGAGAAATGACATTTTGGTCCAGGTTTTCCTGAATCAAAAGCAGGTCGGCGTCGGTCAGTGCTTTTGGGGCAGGGGGGAGTTCCGGGAACGAATCATTTGCCAAAGCTGACTTCGCGCCGTAAGTGTAACGATCATTCCAATTGGCATACTCGTCGAAAGTCGGCGTTTTGTTCCCCTCAGCGGTGTACTCCAGTACGGACAAAGTGTAATCAAACAAGATGGTCTTGTTCAATACATATTGCACGTCATCCCAAATGAGGTCGTTATACAGATAAGATGGATAGGCATAGTCCTCTTTTTTTGCGTCTTTATCCAGAATCAGTAGTTCCGGGTCCAGGCCGCGGATGATATAACGGATATCGTTCCCGGCACTGTAGGCCCGGCGCAGATTATCGTTGACCTCCTTGTGCCGGCCACCGGCAAAAGGAACTTTGATAAAACTTGCGTCAAACAGTACATCTGCTTCAGAGGTTTTAAAGTTCTCCGTCACGGAAGTTCCGGTGATGATGCCATCGTAACGGAAATGCCGCACAATGCCGCCATTTTGGTATCGCTCGTTGGCAATGGGATACTGGTATTGTTCCAGTGGTGCGTGGTAGTGGAATAGGGGGTCGATATAAATGGTAGGGACAGCAAACAGACAGAGTGCCAGCAGGGTCAGGGCTAACGTGCAGCAAAGCCAGCGCTGATGAGCTTTGCCTCTGCGCTTTTTGTGATCGGTGGAATGCTGCATAAAAGCAGAGACTCCTTTCTTGAGGATAACAGAAAAGCTGCCCGCCTTTTGTGGGTACAAAGCGGGCAGTTGTGTATAGAAATATCAGCCCTCGCTGTGTTCGGGGCGGACGGTGTCGCGCACGGCGGCGGCGATGGCTTCGGCAGACAGGCCGTAGTCCCGCAGCACTTCGTTGGCGGGGCCGGAGTGGCCGAACTGGTCCTGCACGCCCAGGCGGCGCACATAGCAGGGCAGCTTTTCGCTGAGCAGGCTGCATACGGCTTCGCCCAGGCCGCCGATGACGCTGTGTTCTTCCACCGTGATGATACGGCGGCATTCCCGGGCGGCGGTGAGGATGATCTCTTCGTCCAGGGGTTTGATGGTGGGCATGTTGATGACCCGCACGCTGATGCCCTGGCGTTTGGCCAGCACCGCGGCCCGCAGTGCTTCGCCGACCATCAGGCCGGTGGCCACCACGGCGATGTCATAGCCGTCGGTGAGCTTTTCGCCCTTGCCGATGTGGAACTCATAGTTGGAAGCGTCGTGGAACACCGGCGTGGCCAGGCGGGACAGGCGCAGGTAGACCGGGCCGTTGTAGTTGTAAGCGGCGATGACGGCGGCGCGGGCCTCCACATCGTCGGCAGGGCTCAGGATCACCATGCCGGGGATGGTGCGCATAAGGGCGATATCCTCGCAGCACTGGTGGGAAGCGCCGTCCTCACCCACCGAGAGGCCCGCGTGGGTGGCGGCGATCTTGACGTTCAGGTGGGGGTAGCCGATGGTGTTGCGAATCTGCTCAAAGGCACGGCCCGCGGCGAACATGGCAAAGCTGGACACAAAGGGCACATAGCCCATGGTGCTCATGCCGGCGGCCACGCCCATCATGTTCTGCTCGGCAATGCCGCAGTCAAAGTGGCGGTCGGGGTACTCGTTGCGGAAGATCTCGGTCTTGGTGGCGGCGGCCAGGTCCGCGTCAAACACCACCAGATTGTCGGCGCCCTGCCGGGCCAGCTCCACCAGCGTGTTGCCGTAGCTGACGCGGGTGGCGATTTTCTTCATCTCAGCCATTGTTGAGCTCGATCTCCTTTTCCAGTGAATCATTGGCGGCGCGCAGCTCTTCCATGGCCAGCGCGTACTCGTCGTCATTGGGGGCCTTGCCGTGCCATTCCACGGCGTTCTGCATGTAGCTCACGCCCAGGCCCTTGGTGGTGCGCAGCAGGAAACAGGTGGGCTTGCCGCTGCCGTGGGAGAGGTCGAACATCTTGAACGCCTGTTCCAGCTCGGCAAAGGAGTTGCCGTTGCACACGATGGTGTTGAAGCCGAAAGCGTCCATCTTGCGGTCCAGCGGTTCGGTGTTCATGACCTGGCGGGTGGCGCCGTCGATCTGCAGGCCGTTGACGTCGATCATGATGCACAGGTTGTCCAGCTTGTAGTGGTTGGCGAACATGAACGCCTCCCAGCATTGGCCTTCGTCGATCTCGCCGTCGCCCAGCAGGGTGTAGACGTTGATGTCACTGCCCAGCTTTTTGGCGGCCAGGGCCATGCCGCAGGCGGTGGAAACGCCCTGGCCCAGGCTGCCGGTGGACATGTCCACCCCGGGCACCGTGTTCATATTGGGGTGGCCCTGCAGGTAGCTGTCCGAATGGCGCAGCGTGGGCAGGTCCGCCACGGGGAAGAAGCCACGCTCCGCCAGCGTGGCGTACAGCGCGGGTGCGCAGTGACCCTTGCTAAGTACAAAGCGGTCCCGGCTGGGGTCCTGGGGCTGTTCGGGGTCGATGCGCATCTCACGGAAGTACAGGTACGTCAGGACATCCGCAGAAGACAGGCTGCCGCCCGGATGGCCGCATCCTGCGCCATGGGTCGCTTCGATCACGCCCATACGCACGCGGGTGGCCGTCTGCTTCAACTGCAGCGTTTCCAGTTTCGTCATAGTCAAGTTCCTCCGGTCCCTATGAAAAATCGGGCGGCACACGTGCCGCCACATACTATACTACCTTATATTATACACAAACCGACGCGGCTGGCAAGATTTTTTTACAAAAAGCTGCGGTTTTTGGCCGCTTTCGGCGCTATCGGCCCCAAAGAAGGCAGCCGCTGCGCGGCTTTTGTGCGTTCTGCCAAAAATTAGGGCCGGGGCCGCGCAAAGAACGGCGAAATAGCACTTGCGCGCCGGGCAAATCTGTGGCATAATTTGGGTAACGCATGGCTCGGCCAACCCTATATAGGGCAGTCTTCCGGCGGATGCACTCTATATAGGGGAGGGATAAGGATGCCAAACGGGATCTACATTCAGACAGAGTACCGCGGAAAACTCATCCGCAAGATTGTCTGCAACGGTGAGGAACGGTGGTTCATCGGCTCTGACTGCGCGGTGACGTTCCTGACGATGGACGACTGCATGGCGGAGATCGACCGCCGCGCCTGAACCCCCTGCATTGCCATACCTGCACCCCGGCCACGCAAGGTGGAGCGGGGTGCGTTTTTTCTTTGGTACAGATTTTTTTGCTTACAGCGAGGTGTGTATGCCCAAACACAAACGCACATGGCGCCATATCCTGCAGCGGGTGCTGTCGCTGGTGTTCAGCCGCCTGGTGGTCACCGGCGTGCTGCTGCTGGCCCAGATCGCCTGGTTCATTTTTCTGTTTTACCGTCTGAGCGACTACGCCAACTGGATCAACGGCGTGGGGCTGGCCATCAGTGTGGTCATGTGCCTGGCGCTGATCCGGCAGGATTCCACCGTGCCGGAATTCAAGATCAGCTGGATGATCCTGTTCATGGTCATGCCGGTGCAGGGCGGGCTGTTGTATCTGCTTTGGGGCGACAAGCGCCCGGCTGTCCGGCTGCGGCGGCGCCTGCAGCGGGCCGAGGCCCAGCTGGCCCCCCTGCGCACCGCCGACCCCGCCGCCCAGCGGCTGCTGGAACAGCGGGACCCCCGGGCCGCCCAGACCGCCCGCTATGTGCGGGACTTTGCCCCCGCCCCGGTGTTTGACGGCACCGCCGTGCGGTACTATCCCTGCGGCGAAGCCATGTTCCCCGACATGCTGGCCGCCCTGGAAGGGGCCCGGCAGAGCATCTATGTGGAAAGTTTCATCATCGGTATGGGGGAAATGTGGGGCCAGATCCACGAAATCCTGCGCCGCAAGGCCGCCGACGGCCTGGACGTGCGGGTGATCTACGACGACGCGGGCTGCCTGAGCCTGCTGCCCCTGAACTATGCCGAGACATTGCAGGCTGAGGGCATCCGGGCCTTTTCCTTCAACCGGTGCGTGCCGCTGCTGAATCTGGTCATGAACAACCGGGACCACCGCAAGATCATGGTCATTGACGGGCGGGTGGCCTTTACAGGGGGCGTCAACCTGGCTGACGAGTACATCAACCGGCTGACGCGCTTCGGTTACTGGAAGGACAGCGGCGTGCGCCTGGAAGGCCCCGCCGCCCACAGCTTTGCCAATATTTTTCTGGCGTTCTGGAAAGCCCACTGCCCCCGGGAGGAAGTGTCCCTGCCCCCGGTGCCGGAGCCGGTCACGCCGCCCGGGGCGGACTGCCTGGTGCAGCCCTTTGCAGACAGCCCGGTGGACCGGGAGACCGTGGCCAAAAACGTTTACCTGGAACTTATCAACCAGGCCCGGCGGTGGCTGTACATCTGCACCCCCTACCTGATCCTGGACAACGACCTGCTCACCGCCCTGCGGCTGGCCGCCAAGCGGGGGGTGGATGTGCGCATCTACACCCCCGGCATCCCGGACAAACCCACCATCTACCTGCTGACACGCAGTTATTTCCCCTGCCTGCTGCGGGAGGGGGTCAAAATCTACAGCTACACCCCGGGCTTCCTGCATGCCAAAACCTGGCTGTGCGACGACCGGGTGGCGGCGGTGGGCACCGTGAACCTGGATTACCGCAGCCTGTACCTGCATTTTGAGTGCAGCGCCCTGCTGTACGGCGGCGCCGTGCTGGAGGATATCCGGGCGGATATGGCCCGTATCCAGCAGGAGAGCGCCCCCGTGACCCTGGGGGATTGCCGCACCGGGTTTGTGGGCACCATGCACAGCGCCATCCTGCGCCTGCTGGCGCCCCTGTGCTGAGGGGGGTGTGTATGGCAACGCGGCGGGCGGCCATGGAGCGGCATGGCGGGGCCAAGGCGCCCGCCCTACGACCGGCGGGGGATGTGGCGTTTTCCCGGGCGATGGCCTTTTTCCGCGGCATTTTGGAGCGGGCCGCAGGCCCGCGATCCACCTTATTTATTATTTATTATTTATTATTTCTTCTCTTTCCAAGTCCTCCGGGACCGCTTTGGCGGTCCTTTTTTTTGTACCCTTTTGATTTTGCATCTTGACAACTATCGGTTGTTGGAATATCATGGGTACAAACCAACACCCACATGAACCATTCCAAACAAAATTGCCGCAAGGAGGAACGCAATGACCTATGAGCAAAAAATCCGCTGGCTGGGCCAGTACGGCGCGGCGGTGCGCAAGGAACGCCTGCTGGAAAGCGAGCTGGAGATGATGCGCAGCGCCGCCGAGCGGGTGACCGCCTGCCTGGGCGGGACCCCCGGCGCCGGCCCGGACCCTGACCGCTTGCCCCGGGCGGTGGAAAAAATCGACGATACGCGGAAAAAACTGGCCCGCCAGGTGGAGGAGTGCGTGGCGTGCCGGGTGCGGGTGCTGCGCGTGGTGGCCGGGGTGGAGGCCCCCGACGTGCAGGAGGTGCTGCGCCGCCGCTACATCCTGGGCCAGACCTACCCCGAAATTGCCGACGCCATGAACGTGGTGGTGCGCCGGGTCTACCAGATCCACCGCGCCGGGGTGATGGCGCTGGACATCGGGGAAAACCCTTCCTGATCTTTCCCGGATGCTTCCGGCTTTTTCCTTGTACTTCACAACTAAAAGTAGTAATATGATACCGTCGAAACTCGCGGAAGGGCCCCGGCCCGCCGCGGGTTTTTTGTTGGCGGCCCAGGCGCCGGGCCGCCTGCCGACACCGACCACCGGGCCCCGGGGCTGTGCATGTGCCCCGGGGCCCCGCTACCTACATGCGGGAAAGGAGAAGGGTTTGCAAACCTATCTGGAACAAGCCTTCGGCAAAGGGGACGTGACCACGCCGCGGATGCGCGCCGCCCTGCGGGAATGGCTGGACCTGTACTACGGCGCGCCCCGCCCGGGGGAGGACCCCGCCCCCCGGCTGGCCGCCCTCATTGTGGGCAAGCTGTGCCGCACCGTCTTTGCCGAGTATGAGCCCCGGCTGGAGGGCGGCGGCCCTATGCTGGCCCAAAGCCTGGCGTCCCTCAACGCTGTGGGGCGCACCGCGGTGCAGTATGCCCTGATCGGCGGCGAGTGCCTGCTCAAGCCGGTGCCGGGGCCGGGGGGCTTTGATTTTGTGCCCATCCGGCGGGACTGCTACGCCCCCCTGGCCCGGGACGCCCATGGCCGCCTGCTGGCGGTGGGCACCATGGAAAGCCTGAGCGCCGGGGGTGTGCAGTACGCCCTGCTGGAACGCCGCACCGCCGGGGCCCAGGGGCTGACCATCGAGACCCGGCTGTTTGAACGCAATGGCCAGGCCCTGGGGCGGTGTGTGCCGCTCCCGACGCTGGAATGCTGCGCCGACCTGGTGCCCCAGCTGTTTCTGCCCGGGGTGCCGGGGCTGGGCCTGGCCGTGCTGCGCACCCCCCTGGCCAACTGTGTGGACGGCGGCACCGACCCGGTGAGCATCTACGCCCCCGCCGTGGGGCTGCTGCACGCCCTGGCCCGCTGCGAACAGCAGCTGGACACCGAGTTTGAGAACGGGGCCTCCCGGGTGTTTGCGTCGGAGGACCTGCTGCGCCCCGACGCCCGGGGCAACCGCGCCCTGCGGGACGACCTGTTCGTGGGCCTGCCCGACGACCCCGCCAACATCGGGGTCACGGTGTACAGCCCGGCCCTGCGGGAGCAGAGCTATCTGGCCCGCAAGCAGGACCTGCTGCGGGGCTGCGAAAGCCTGCTGGGCCTGCGCCGGGGCATCCTGAGCGAGACCGAGGCCGAAGCCCAGCCCCGCACCGCCACCGAGATCGCCGCCACCGCCGTGGACTACGACCTGACCATCCGGGACCTGCAGGCCATGTGGGCGGACGCCGCCCGCCAGGCCCTGGACCTGTGTGCCGCCCTGGGCGGGCTGTACGGCCTGGGCAGCGGCCAGGCCCCCGGCACCCTGGCCATCGACTGGGGGGACGGGGTGCTGTATGACCGGGCCCGCGTCTGGGAGGAGCAGCGCCAGCTGGTGGCGGACGGCCTGCTGCGCCCCGAACACGCCCTGGGCTGGTATTTCGGCCTGCCCCACCGCACCGAAGCCGACCTGCAGAACATCCGCCAGCAGCTGATGCCGAAAGGAGAGACGAACCATGGCTGAACCCCACACCCCCCAAACCACCGCCCCCGCCCCCTATGCGGCGGGCACCGGCAGCGCCCCCGTGGCCGCCGACCACACCGCTTTTGAACGCATGGGCTACCGGGAACGGCTGGCCCTGAAGCGGGAAGACCCCGCCGGCTACGCCGCCCTGCGCGCCGGACACTGACAACACAGAAAGGAAACAGACTATGGCTGATTTTATGACCAAACTGTCCGATATGATCGACCCCGAGGTGATGGCCGACATGGTATCGGCCCGCATCCCCAAAAAGCTGCGGGTGGCCCCCTTTGCCAAAATCGACGATACCCTGGCCGGTGTGCCCGGCGATACCATCACGGTGCCCGCCTACACCTACATCGGCGACGCTGCCGACGTGGAGGAAGGGGGCGAGGTGGCCATTGAAAAGATGACCACCTCCACCCGCAAGGCCACCATCAAAAAGGCCATGAAGGGCATCGGCCTTACCGATGAGGCGGTGCTGTCCGGCTACGGCAACCCGGTGGGCGAGGCCAACACCCAGCTGGCCCTGGCCATCGCCGCCAAGATCGACAACGACTGCATGGACGCCCTGCAGACCGCCAGCCTGACCTACGACGGTTCGCAGAATACCATCAACTACAACGCCATCGTGGATGCGGTGGACCTGTTTGAAGAGGAGATGGGCTGCTCCGACAAGGTGATGTTCGTCCACCCCAAGCAGGTCACCCAGCTGCGCAAGGACCCCGACTTCCTCAGCGCCGACAAGTACCAGGCCGGGGTGGCCCTGACCGGCGAGATCGGCATGATCGCGGGCTGCCGCCTGGTGCCCAGCAAAAAGGTGCCCCTGGCCGAAAACGTCTACAGCTGCCCCATCGTCAAGCTGGAATCCGACCCCGAGGTGGACGACGAGATTCCCGCCCTGACCATCTACCGCAAGCGGGAGGTCAACATCGAGACCGAGCGCAAGCCCAAGACCCGCACCACCGAGATCACCGCCGACGAGTTCTATGTGGCGGTGCTGTCCAACGAAGCCAAGGTGGTGCTGGCCAAGTTCAAGGAAGCGTAAAGGGGGCCGGTCCATGCCCGACTACACCTTTTACCGGGAAACCTACCTGGGGGAAGATATCCCCGAGGAGGCCTTTCCCCGCTGCCTGCAGCGGGCCCGGACGGAACTGGACCGCATGCGGGATGTCTACGCTGTGGAACCCCGCCCCGGCCTGGACCCCGACACCGCTGTGGACATGGCCCTGTGCGCCGTGGCCGACGCGGTGTATGAGTTTGACCAGGAGGACGAAGGCCGGGGGCTGGCCAGCGTAACGGTGGGCAGCGTCAGCGAGCATTACACCGCCCCGCCGGAACTGTGTGCCACCACCCTGGCCCTGCGGGCCGCCCATTACCGGCATGAGGCCGGGTATTATCTGCGGATCGGACGGTGGCTGCCCCATGCGTGACCGGCTGTTTGCCCAGACCGTGACGGCTTATCACGGTGATGCCGCCGCCCGCACCGTCACCCGCACCGTGCTGCGGGGGGTCAGCTGGCAGCACGGCATCCGGCGCACCCCGGCGGTGGACGGCACCCGCCAGGGGGACGCCATGCTGCTGGTGGTGCCCGAGCAAAGCGCCCGCTGGGGCACCGACTATACCCTGGAACCGGGGGACCGCCTGTGCGCCGGGGTGGGACCGGAGCTGACCTGGGACCAGTGGCAGACCTTTGTGCCCGCCGCCCGGGACGATGTGGCGGTGGTGGCCTATGTGCTGCCCCTGACCCTGGGGGGCAGGGCCCATCACCTGGAGGCGGGCGCCTGGTGGAACGGCGGCGGCACCGGCGCCCACAGCCTGACCAACTGACCGCCGCCGGGAGGATGCCATGAACCAGAACATCTTGCCGCGGCTGCTGGCTTTTCTGGCCGCCGCGCCCGCCCTGCAGGACCTGACCCTGGGGGTGGAGGAAGCGGGCCCCGCCCCCGGCACCGGCGGGCTGTGGCCCCAGGGCGTCACGGTGACAGCCCGCCGCCCCGACCTGCTGGGCGGGGTGACGCTGCGCTGCCGGGCGGACTTTACCCTGCGCCTGTGCCTGCCGCTGCCCCCCGGGGACAACGCCGCGGCCCAGGCCAACGCCGGGCGGCTGCTGGCCCTGGAAAGCTGGGTGGCTGCCCAGAGCGCCCTGCATGCCCTGCCTGCCCTGGGCGACGAACCGGCCACCGAGACCCTGCAGGCGGAAAACGGACGCCTGGAACGGGTGGAGGCCGGCGGCACCGCCTGCTACACCCTCCGCCTGCGGGCGGAATACACCGAGACCTATAAGGAGGAAACCCCATGAAAATCCAACGCAAATACATGGCCCACTACCTGAACGCCGCTTTCGGCGAAGCAGAGGCCGACTATGTGCGCCTGGGCCGGGACCTGGAGGAATACGCCCCGGAACTGAGCGCCAATGTGGAGAAAAAGTCCAACATCCTGGGCGAGACCGCCGTGGTCATCGACAGCTACCAGAAGCAGGGCGAGGTGGCCCCCTACTACGCCGAGGAGGGCGACCCCCTGTTTGAAAAGCTGCAGGCCATCCTGGACGGCGACCTGGTGCTGGACGACCTGAAAACCGACATGGTGGAGGTCAAGCTGTGGGGCGAGGGCGCGGGCAGCGCTTTCCCCGCCGTGAAGGAGGAGTGCTACATCGAGATCGTCAGCTACGGCGGCGATACCACCGGCTACCAGATCCCCTTCAACGTCCACTACACCGGCGTCAAGACGGCGGGCACCTTTAACCCCACCACCAAGACCTTTACCGAGACCGACTGAGCCCACGGCCCGGCGCGGGGGCGGGCAGGCCCCGCCCCCGCCTGCCGCGGCTTTACAGGAAAGGACTGGCAATGAAAACACTGAACATCGACACCGGTGTGGAGGAATTTTCCGTCAACGGGCGGGGCGTGCTGCGCTTCAACCCGGGGGACCCCAACCTCTACCACCGGTTTTTTGCCCTGGGGCGGGACCTGGCCGCCCTGGACGGGGAACTGGAACAGAAACTGGCCGCCCTGCCCGGCGCCGAGGGCGATGAGACCCGCACCGCCGCCGCCCTGGCCCTGCTGGCCGAGTATGACGGGCGCATCAAGGGGCTGCTCAACGGCATTTTCGGGCCGGAAAACGACTTCAACACCCTGCTGGAAGGGGTGAACCTGGCCGGGGTGGGCGCCAACGGCAAGCGGGTGGTGCAGAACCTGCTGGAAGCCCTGGCCCCCCTGCTGGAAGCGGGCGCCCGCCGCCAGGCCGAGGCCCTGGCCGACGCTGCCGTGGCCGACGCCGACGCCGCCCGGGCCGCCCGGTGCAGCCCATGACCGGCCCCTGGACGCTGCCCACCCGGGCGGTGATCGAAGACCGGGTCTACCAGATCCACAGCGATTACCGGGACGTGCTGGAACTGCTGCGCTGGCTGGACGGCACCGCCGCCCCCGACCTGGACGCCGCCACCCGGTGGTATGTGGCCATGCGGCTGTTCTACCCGGACTTTGCCGCCATGCCCCGCCAGGACTGGGAGCCCGCCACCCGCTTTCTGATGGAATTTCTGGCGGCGGGCCGCCCCGAACCCCAGCACCCCGGCCCCCGGCTGGTGGACTGGCAGCGGGACGCGCCGCTCATCGCGGCGGGCATCCGCCAGGCTACCGGGCAGGAGGTGCGGGCCCTGCCTTATCTGCACTGGTGGAGTTTCCTCAGCGCCTTTGACGCCATCGGCGAGGGCAGCTTTGCCACGGTGGTGGCCATCCGGGACAAGCTGCGCCGGGGCAAAAAGCTGGAGGGCTGGGAACTGGAGTTTTACCGCAGCCACCGGGCCGCCGTGGACCTGCGCCCGGCCCCCGGCGACGCCGACGAGGCGGAAAAACAACGCCTGCTGGCGCTTTTGGGCGCCTAGGACGGAAAGGAGGCAGCCTTTTGGCACAAACCATTACCTTTGATGAAACCGCCGCCCTGGGCAGCGCCCCCGGCGGCGTGCAGCGGGCGCTGGACAAGATGACCGCCGCCCTGCAGGACCTGGGCACGGCGGGCAGCGCTGCCCGCACCGTGCTGGACCAGCTGCGGGACAGCCTGCGGGCCACCGCCGCCCAAAGCGGCAAAACCGCCCGCAGCCTGGCCAAATTCGACGAGATACAGCGCCTGGCGGCGCCGGAGACCGAAAAGCAGACCGCCGAAAAGACCACGGGCGGTTCGGGCAAAAAGAGCGGCACCGCCAAAAGCCAGGCCGAAGAGGCCGAACAGACGGTGAGCGTATGGCAGCTGGCGCTGGACGCCCTGCGGGCGCTGTGGGCCCGCTTCTGGGACTATCTGCGCACCTACTACGCCCCGGCCATCGCGGCCTGGACCGCCGCCTGGCAGCAATTCCGCACCGCCGCCCTGACGGTGTGGGAGCCGGTGCGCACCGCCGCCCTGGCCCTGTGGAACAACGCCCTGGCCCCCCTGGGGCGGTACATCGCCACCGAGTTCCTGCCCGGGGTGGTGAACAGTTTTTCGACGGCTTTTGCACCCATCGTGGGCGGGGCGGCAGCCGCCGCCGTCACGGTGCTGGGCAATACCTTCACCTGGCTGTGCGGCCTGGTGACCGACGCCGTGAACAACGTGGTGGGCCCGGCCCTGGCCCTGCTGCTTACCGTGTGGCAGGACCTGATGGGGGGCGTGCAGGCGGCCTGGGCCGTTTACGGCCAGCCCCTGCTGGACGGCGTGGTGCTGGCGTTCCAGAACCTGACAGGGCTGCTGTCCGCCCTGTGGACCGGCACCCTGCAGCCGCTGCTGACCGGGCTCATCACCCAGCTGGGGGCCCTGTGGACCGACTGCCTGAACCCCCTGTGGCAGCAGCTGACCCTGGCGCTGGGGGCGGTACTCAACCTGGTGCTTGCCCTGTGGAACAACGCCCTGATGCCGCTGGCCACCTGGCTGGCGGGCACCCTCGGCCCGGTGGCGGCCCAGGTGGGCCAGGCCGTCATGGCGGCGGCCAGCGCCGCCGCGGCGGTGGTGTCCGGCGTGGTCACCAGCCTGCTGGCGGTGCTGCAGGGGCTGGCGGATTTCCTCACCGGTGTGCTGCAGGGGGACTGGAATGCCGCCTGGAACGCCATGGCCGCCACCGTCAGCACCGTGTGGCAGCGCATCACCGCCACGGTGAGCAGCGCCGCCAACGCCCTGCGTGCCACCGTACAGGGGTTGGCCGACGCCCTTTCCTCGCTGTTCAGCGGGGTGTTGTCGGCCATCAGCCGGGTGGGCAGCGCGGCTTCGGGGGCCATCGCCTCGGCGGGGTCCTGGATCAGTGGCCGCAGCGCCGCCGCCCTGCCCTATGCCGCGTCGCTGCCCCTGCCCGCCCTGGCGGCGGGGGCGGTCATCCCGCCCAACAAACAGTTCCTGGCCCTGCTGGGCGACCAGCGCCACGGCACCAACGTGGAAGCCCCGCTGGCCACCATCCAGCAGGCGGTGGCCCAGGTCATGGCCGATGTGCAGGACAGCCAGGCCGCCGGGTTCGAGGCCCTGGCCGCCCTGCTGCGGGAACTGCTGCAGGCGGTGTACGGCATCCGGCTTACCGATGAGATGGTGGGCCGGGCCGCCGCCCGGTGGCAGGCAGACCGCCGCCTGCAGTGGGGAGGTGACGCCCTGTGACGCTGACCAACCTGTTCCAGATCGACGGCCAGCCCCTTTACGCCCCCGACGCCGGGGTGGAGCCCAGCTACGCCGACCTGGATTCCAGCGATTCCGGCCGGGATGAGTGCGGCGTCATGCACCGGGAGGTGGTGCGGGAAAAGGTGGCCACCTGGCCCTTTGCCTACGCCGCCCTTACCGACGCCGAGTACAGCTATCTCATCGGGCTGCTGGCGGGCAAGGCCACCTTCGCCTTTACCCACCCCAAGGCCGGTTCTTCCACAGAGACCGTGACCACCGCCTGCTACTGCAGCAACTACAGCATCGCCTGGCGCAGCGCCCGGGACGGGCGGTGGCGCAACCTGAAGTTCAACATCATCGAATGCTAGAAAGGGGGATGCCATGATCCGCAACATCCTGGTGCTGCCCGACGGCACCGAACTGGCCGCGGGTACGCCGGGCACAAGCGCCCTGCGCAGCCTGCGCTGGAACTGCGCCGTCAACGCGGGCACCGACCTGAACCCCGGCTCTGCCTGTGCCGATTCCATCGAGGCGGAACTCTGGGTGGAACCCGGCACGGCGCCGGGCATCGCGGCGGGGGACCGGGTGGAACTGTGGCGCCAGCCCCAGGGCGGCGAGCGCGTGAAGGCCGGGGTCTTTGTGGCCCAGCAGCCGGTGCGCAGCCGCCGCAACCTGTACCGGCTGACCGCCTATGATCCCCTGTCCCTGACCGAAAAAGAGATTTCCCCCTGGCTGCGGGACCACCAGGGGGATTTTCCGCTGACCCTGACGGCCCTGGCCCGGGCGGTGGCCGGGGTCTGCGGCGTGACGCTGGCCAACGACCCGCCCCGCAACGGGGACTACGCGGTGCGCCCCTTTTACGCTGACGGCCTGACCGGGCGCCAGCTGCTGCAATGGGCGGCCCAGGCGGCGGGATGTTACCTGCACTGCGACGCCGACGGGGCGCTGGTGTTCGGCTGGTATACCGACCGGCGGGGGCAGTACGCCCTGTGCCCCGGCGCCGAAGCCGACCCCGCCCCGGGCACCCCGCTGCCCTACCGCCAGGACGGCCTGACCTACGCCGACTACGAGACCGCGCCCATCCACAAGGTGCAGATCCGCCAGTCGGGCAGCGATGTGGGGGTGCTGTACCCGCCCGACGCCACCGGCACCAACGCCCTGGTCATTGAGGGCAACCTGCTGCTGACCGCCCCCGACGCCGACACCCTGCGCCCGGTGGCCCAGGCCCTGTACGAGGCCGCCCAAAGCTGGCCCGCCTACACCCCCTGCACCGTCAGCGCCTTTGCGGAATGCGAAGCCCGCCCCGGGGACCTGCTGTACGCAGTGACCCCCCAGGGGCGGCTGCTGACCACCTGCGTCATGAGCGCTGTCTATGAGGCGGGCCAGACCCGGCTGGAATCCACCGGCAATCCCCGGCGGGACAGCGTGGCCGCCGTCAATGCCGCCCGGCTCAACCTCAGCGGCAAGCTGCTGGAGATGCAGGCCGACATCGGCCAGCTGAGCATCCGGGCCAGCGACCTGTCGGGGGAGTTCAGCGAGCTGCAGCAGAGTGTGGACAGCCTTTCCCTGACGGTGAGCCAGGCGGCGGAGGAAAACCTCTTCGACGGCGCCGTATGGTATGCGGACAGCCGCAGCCCGGCGGGCAGCTACACCCTGAACGGCACCAGCGCCGCTGTCCGCGCCTCCACCGACCGGGCGGGCGTCGTCCTGGATATGCCCGCCGAAAACCTGGCCGGCCTGCGGGGCGGCAGCTATACGGTTTCGCTGGAATACCGGGTCACCCAGGCCGTCAGCAGCCCGGGGCATGACTCCTTTATCATGTTCTGGGTGCACTACCCCAGCGGCAACGTCTCCTTCCAGCTGAAAACGCTGTACCGCAACTCCACCGGCGTGGGCACCCCCGTGCAGGACTGGCAGACCCTGACGCTGAACCTGGCGGTAAAGGATGAGTACCCCACCCGGGTGTATCTGTTCCCCTACCTGTACATGGGCACCGGCGAGGTGGAGGTGCGGGCCCCGGCGTTCCGCCCCCGCTACAACAAGCAGAGCCAGCTCAGCCTGACCCGGGACGGGGTGGTCCTCAGTACCGCGCTGCTGGACCTTTCGGACTATGCCGCCCAGCAGGACTATACCCAGCTGAAAATGGACCAGCAGGAACTGGAACTGAGCGTGGTCAAGGACGGCGAGGTGCGCTCCGCCTTTGCCGCCGATACCAGCAGCGTGACCATCAGCAGCGGGCGTGTCACCTTTGCCGCCAACACGCTGGTGGTGAACAGCGACAATTTCAGATTGACCGAGACCGGCTCGGTCAGCATCACCGGCATGTTTTTCTCGTTAGGGGACCAGGACCAGGTGGCCATCCACGACGGCGCGCTGTTTTTCTCCCGTAAAATCAGCGACGGCAGCTGGAAGGAAAGCGCACAGCTCTACTCCAGCGGCGAAAACGCCGCCTGCGGCAACTTTGTGCTGTTTGGCCCCGGCGCCGACGGCAAGCAGAAAAGCGGCGTGGCCGCCTACACAAACTATTCCGGCGGCGCTTTTGCGGTCTACAATGCAGCCGGTATGCCGCAGTTCATGGTGGTCATCAACGGCGACGGCAACGCTGAAATCTGGTTCAACGGCAAAAAAATCATGTAAGGAGGACCCTATGACCGATACCGAAAAAATCGCCGCGC
>DXBO01000151.1 GCA_019116485.1 Candidatus Gemmiger excrementavium | reverse complement strand
ATCCCTCAGGAATCTTCCTGAGGGTATTTTTGTATTTTCACGGCAAGAACCCCTTGCCGTTTGGGAGGAAGCGCTATGCCGACATTTACCATCGTGGGCGGGGTCAACGGGGCAGGCAAGAGCAGCCTGTCTGGTGTGCTGAAGGATTGCTTGGACGACTTGGGCGTTATCGTGGACCCCGACAGACTGACCGCCCAGCACGGCGGCGATGAGTATGCCGGGGGCCAGGCTGCCGTTGCCAAACTGCAGGACTGTCTGGCCCAGGGCATCGACTTCACCGAGGAAAGCACCCTTTCGGGCAGCTTCTCCCGTAAAATGGCCCGCGCGGCCCGGGACAAGGGCTACACCGTACGACTGTACTATGTGGGCCTGGATACTGCTGAGGAATCGGTCCGTCGAATCGCCAATCGGGTTGCCCGCGGCGGCCACGACATCCCGACCCAGGACGTGGAGCGCCGGTTTGCCCGGCGTTTCCGGGACCTGGGCAAGCTGCTGCCGCTGTGCAACGAGGCAACCTTCTATGACAACGACAACGGCTTCCGGGTGGTGGCTTTCTATCGCAACGGGGAACTGCTGCCCGCCACCGATACGCCGCCTGTCTGGCTTACCGACCTGCGTCGGGAGCTCGCGCTCTGAACCAGTGTAGGATTACCACCGGTTTTCGGGCAGCTTTTCTGGCAGCGGCAGCGCCTGCTCCATTGTGGCGGCGCTGAGCTGCTTGGATTGGGAATCCAGGTGGGCGTAGATGTTGGCCGTGGTGGAGATATCGCTGTGGCCCAGCCATTCCTGAATCTGCTTCATGGGCACGCCCTGCTTGAGCAGCAGGCTGGCGCAGGAGTGGCGCAGATCGTGGAACCGAATCTTCCGCAGGCTGTGGTCGGTCAGCAGCTTGGCAAAACCGTCGGTCACCGAGTTGGGTAAGATGAGATTGCCCATCTCGTCCACGAACAGGTAGCCTTTGTACTTCTGGTTGTAGCAGTTTCCGCAGAGTTTCTCGTTGTAGGCCTGCTGCTCTTTCAGTGCCCGCAGCCGCTGTGCAAAGCTGGCCACCAGCGGCAGGGTACGCAGGCTGGACTTGGTCTTGGCCCGGTCGGCCTCCACCAGAACGTGTTTGCCCTCCAGGTTGGTGCTGGTCACGATGTGACGGATGGTCAGGGTACTGGCCTCAAAGTCCACGGCGTCCCAACGCAGGCCCAGCACCTCGCCCCGGCGCAGCCCGTAGAAGGCTGCGAACTGGATGATGAGTTCCAGCCGGTGGCCCCGGGCGGCTTCAAACAACTGCTCCATCTCCTCGGCGGTGTAGTATGCGGCCAGGTACTTCTCGGGCTTGGGCCGCTCCACTTTGTCCACCGGGTTGCCGGGGATCAGATCCAGCTTCACGGCGTATTTCAGCGCCTTGTGCAGGTTGGCGTGCTGCCGCAGTACGCTGGTGGCTTTCAGCGTTTCCAGCTCGTGGAGATAGAAACTCTGGATATGCCGCGCCTGCAGCCCGTCCAGCGTGATGCCAGTGGGCTCGAAGTAGGGGACGATGTGGTTCTTCACATTGAAGTTGTAGGAGGACCAGGTGGTCTCCTGCACGGCGGGGCGGATGATCTTCAGCCAGTAGAGCATATAGTCACTGAACAGCATATCGGGGCTCAGTTCCTCTTTGCGGTTGGGTTTGGGCGGTGTGAAGCTGCGGCGCAGTTCCCGCAGCATCTCTTCCGCCCGCTTTTTGTTGCCCTTCACAGGCAGGCCGGTGGCGTGCCAGGGCTGTTTGCGCTTGCCGTCGGCACCGGTGTAGCTGAGCACCATGTAGTAATATCCGTTTTTCTCTTGCAGTCGGCCTGCTACCATAGGCATTTCTCCTTTCATACTCGTTTGTACGGGTTTCCGGGTCCAACACAACAATACCCGGAATCCCTAGCAAAAGCTAGTCACAAATCTACACAAGGATACGTCCTTGTTTTGGGTACAAATCTACCAAAGCGCCCGCGTCGGGAACTTCCCGGCGCGGGCTTTTGGTATGGTTGTGGTTCAGCGCTCCAGATCGCGGCGGCGCTTGCGGTGACGGGCTTTTTCCTCGGCCCGCTGGCGGGCCTGCTCCGCCAATGCCTGGCGGCAGGCGGTGGTGGCTCGTACCCTTCGGAGAATCCTGTCACAGACTTCATCCTCGTGCCGCAGCGCCTTGATCTGGCGGGTCAGTTCAGCCCGGCGCTCGGCGGTGCCGGGCGGCGGGACCTTGTGCCGTATCAGCCGGGCACAGTCGGCACGCTCCTTGCAGAGAGCGTCGATCTGCGCCGCCAGTTCCCGGCGGCGGGCCTCCACCTCATCGGTGGTGTGGAAATCCCGGTCGAAGCAGAGGTTCATCTCCTCCAGCGTGCGCTCCACGTTGCGCCAGATCGCTTCGATCTCGGGCCAGTTGATGGACGCCCGGGGATTCGGCTTGGCCTGCACCTTGTACCGAAAGTAGAGATACTGCCGGCCCAGGTGAGGCTTTCCGAAGAGTTCGTCCAGCAGCCCCTTATACCGCACCTTTGCCCAGGAACGGAAGACCGGACGCCTGGGACGGTCGTACCCACCGAACAGGCTGTAATAGTGGGGGCCGAACCGGTAATAGTGGGCGTCCAGTGCCCGGGCCAGCGCGGGCCAGTCGAACTCCGGGCCCAGGCGATGCAACCGCACCGGGCGGCCACCATCCACCGAGCGCAGCGTGGCATATTTGCGGCCCTCCTCCCGCCGCCACAGGTAGCCCATCCGACGCAGGGCCAGGGCAAAGTCCTCCTCGGTGCTGGTCTGCTGGAGGGCGGTTCGCAGTGCCTCCCGCATCCGGTTGTACCGGGTGGGCTCACCCCGGCGCTCCGCTTCGTAGAAGAGTCGCGGTGTGCTCTTGCCTTGGGGCTGTACCACCGACAACCCCTGGGCCCAGCAGAGGGCGTCAGAAGCGCGGCGCAGTTCCCGGTACTGGCTGCGGCGCTGCTCGTACTTTTTGCCATCCACATAGGACACCGCGTTGATGACAAAGTGGTTGTGCAGGCAGTGGGTGTTCATGTGGGTGGCCACCAGCACCTGGAAACGTCCGCCCCACACCTGCCGGGCCAGCTCCACCCCGATGGCGTGGCACTGTTCCGGGGTTACCTCGCCGGGCTGGAAACTCTGGTAGGCGTGCATCGCCACCACGCCCTCGGTCTTGCCGAACTTCCGCTGCACCGCCCGCATATCCGCCCAGGCGGT